>NZ_CP007542.1:316858-633716 GCF_000478825.2 Synechocystis sp. PCC 6714
ACGTACCAGGATTTTTCCCCGCCATTGGGGATCCGCCAAGGCCTCGTAGGTGGAGAGATCCGCTGGATTGACCCGGTCGCGACTGTAATACAACACCCGGGCTCTCTGGGTGAAGCCATACCATAGCCCATCGGGATGGCGCAGATTTTCGGGAATGCGCTCATTCAGCTTGGCGCTACGCACCGGTTGGAAAAGTCCCGCCTGTTCCGCCCGCCATAACATACCGGCATCTACAGTGAATAAAATATCCCCCGGACTATTAGCCCCTTCACTTTGGATGCGCTCAATCAGTTCTTCGGCACTGGCCTCGATTAGGTTAACCTCTCCAAAGGCATCATAGAGTGCATCATCGGTGTTGTAATGCCGTGAAGAATAGAGGTTAATGGTGCGGGACTGGGCAGAAGCCCGCCGGGGCAAATTCGCTACCACTAGGGCGGTGAGGGCCGTGCCTCCCACAAAAAAGGTCCGCCGGGAAATCTTAGTTGTCATCGAAGTCTAGGGCAATGGATAGTGGGCAATTTAAAATGAAAGTAATAAATAATGCAGGCTCAATCCAGTTCCATTAACCTGAACTAGGCCCCATGTCTGGGCTCATTTGGCTAGTTATAGGCAGCCCGACGGGCATCTGGAGTGGATCGGCTTCAGATTATCTGAGTTATCGATTTTATTGCAAATTAAATGCAATAATTCATAAATTATTGAAGCACTTGTGCTGGATAATTGCAAGAGATTACTATTTAGAAAATTTCCCCTATTTTCTGTCCATGCCCCCATTCCCCCTGTTTTTGACTCAAACCCCGCGACTACTCGATGAGTTTCTTAAGGGGGGGGCAGTGATGTTTCCTTTGTTACTGCTGTCCATCCTTGCCCTCACCACTGCCCTAGAAAGAGGTTGGTTTTGGAGTCGCTTACTTATTCAAGAAGACCGGGTTGTGCGGGACGTCCTCGATGCGGCGGTTGAGGATTTGGCAAAAGCTCGGAAAATCGCTGAATATGCCCAACATTTAGCTATTGGCCGTTTTCTTCTGGCCCCCTTAAAGCTCCGTCACCCCAGTCCAGAAACTTTCCGTTTGGCCATGGAAGCCACCGCCGATAAAGAATTTGCCCGAATGCGACGGGGCGATAAACTCCTGGAAACCATTATTGCCTTAGCCCCCCTCCTGGGCTTATTGGGCACCGTAACGGGCTTAATTCGTACTTTCAACAATCTCAATATCGGAGGTGGAGGCTCCAGTGCGGAGGCCACCCAGGCCGCCTCGGGTATTGGAGAAGCACTGATTACCACCGCAGCGGGGATGATGGTGGCGATTTTTGCCCTATTAGTATTTAGGGTTTTGGTCAGTTTACAATCCCAACAAATGGATTATTTTGCCGCAGTGGGCAGTGAATTAGAACTTATTTACCGTGAAGTCTGGTACGAACCCCATCACCCAATGCCCAATTTATTAAAGACGGCTAGAATTGCTGAGCCATAACCAATGAAAAGTCGAGTCAGGGGGGGGAGGACTCCAGGGATTAATTTAGTACCGATGATTGATGTTTTGATGTCGGTATTAACTTTTTTTGTAATTTTAACCATGTCTTTGACTGGTAGAGTTATTGCTGATCTGGAACCACCGGAGAGCGCAGGCGGTTTGGCCAAAGAAGGGGAATCATCTCCCCAAACAAAGATTATGGCCCCTGGTTTAGATGTGGGCTTAAATCGTCAGGGTGACGTTTTGATAGGAGGTAATATTGTCGAAAGAGATAAATTGTTAGCGACGATCGCCACCTTTTTGGCGGCCCATCCCCAGGGTGAGGTGAGGTTAACAGTGGACGGACAGTTGAATTATCGTCAAGTGGATGATTTGTTAGTTCAAATGGTGGAAATTGGCGGCGATCGGGTCCTCTTGGTAGTCCGTAAATCAGACCCAGGGCTATGAAATTTAGACACCGACAAGACTGGGACAAATTACCAGAACTAGAAATCACCCCGATGCTCAATGTGATGTTGGTGGTGCTGGCCTTTTTTGTAGCCGTTGCCGCTAACCTAGCGGAAGAGGGGGCGTCTTTGCTAGTTCGTTTACCCCAAGGCTCTGAAACTGCGGAGGTTCAACCTGCCGAGGTGCCATTGGATAAATCGGAAGAGGTGGAATTTCTTCAAGTGGTGTTACACCAAGGGGGAAAACTCTCGGTGAATGATCGCCCTGTGGAAAAAGCTCAACTTCTACAGCAGTTACCCAGCTATTTACAACATTCCCCCCAGCGTTACGTTTATCTGCGGGTGTCAGGGGACGTTCCCTATCAAAGTGCCATCGAAATTCTCTCTAGCCTGAGGGAAGTTGGTGGCGATCGGGTTTCCCTCTTAATTGGTGCTGGGGCCACGCCTTGAACATCGATGGAGGCAATGATCAATATCAGTCGACATTAATGGTTGAATGGGACATAAAGTCCCCGTAGCTAATTGCCCACAACTAAGCAATGCAAATTATTAACACTGCCCAAGCTCCCGCCCCCGTTGGCCCCTATAATCAGGCGATCGCCGCCAATGGTTTTCTTTTTACCGCCGGCCAAATTGCCCTGGATCCTCAAACCATGACAGTTATGGGAACGGGAGATGTAGAAGCCCAAGCCCAACAGGTAATGACCAATTTAGAAGCAGTGCTGAAGGAGGCAGGTTGTGGTTGGGAAAATGTGGTTAAAACTACGGTATTTATCAAAGATATGAACGATTTCGCCAAAGTTAACGCCATCTATGGCCAATATTTTAATGAGGCTACGGCCCCAGCCCGTAGTTGCGTGGAAGTAGCTCGCCTACCGAAAGATGTATTAGTGGAAATCGATTGTGTCGCTGTGTTACCAACCTAGGGCAATGCCCGCTATGGCCCCAGGCTCCATGCTCTAATGGAACTATTGATCAAACAAAGATCAAATCACAATCAAATAAATTCGTTGACCGTCAGGGCTAGCCTATGGCAAATGTTGCCCAACGCCAGTGGCGGCCCACCCCCATGTTCCAGGAGTAGTAATTATGGCTGGATCCCTCTTTACCGATGCTAGTAAGCGTCTAGAAAAGGCCCTGAAATATGTGGCCATTTCCGATGATGCCGGGGAAAGGCTGAAATATCCCAAAACCAGCCTCAGTGTTTCCATTCCAGTGCGGATGGACGATGGTTCCCTAAAGATTTTTCCTGGTTACCGGGTACGCTACGACGACACCAGGGGCCCCGGCAAAGGGGGTGTGCGCTATCACCCCAACGTCACCATGGACGAGGTGCAATCCCTGGCCTTTTGGATGACCTTTAAATGTGCCCTGTTAAACCTGCCCTTCGGAGGAGCTAAGGGGGGCATCACCCTCAATCCCAAAGAACTCAGCCGAGCGGAATTGGAGCGTTTAAGTCGGGGTTACATTGAGGCAATCGCCGATTTTATTGGGCCGGACATCGACATTTTGGCCCCGGACGTTTACACCAACGAAATGATGATGGGCTGGATGATGGACCAATACAGCATCATTCGCCGCAAAATTAGTCCCGCCGTTGTCACCGGCAAACCCGTCACCATGGGGGGAAGCCAGGGTCGCAACACCGCCACCGGTACTGGAGCTTTTTACATCATGCAGGGTATGCTGCCCAAGTTTGACCAATATCCCGAAAATACCACCGTCGCCGTCCAGGGTTTTGGTAATGCGGGTATGGTTGTGGCAGAATGTTTATACCAAGATGGTTACAAAGTGGTGGCGATCAGTGATTCCCAAGGGGGTATCTATAACGAACAGGGCATCGATATTCCTGCTGTCATCGACTATAAACAACGGCACCGCACTTTGGCGGGTATGTACTGTGACCAAGCCATCTGTAATTTGGGGGAAAATCAACAACTAAGTAATGCTGAGTTATTGGCCCTGGATGTGGACGTGCTAATTCCCGCCGCCTTGGAAAATCAAATTACCAGCGACAATGCAGACCGGGTCAGGGCCCGCTACATTTTTGAAGTTGCCAATGGCCCCACCACCACTGCCGCCGATGATATTTTGGCCAGCAAAGGCATATACGTTTTTCCCGATATTTTAGTTAATGCTGGGGGAGTGACGGTGAGCTACTTTGAATGGGTGCAAAACCGCAGTGGGCTTTATTGGAGTGCTAAAGAAGTGAACGATCGCCTCAAGGAAAAAATGGTGGAGGAAGCGGAAAAAGTTTGGCAGATCACCCAAGACTTGGAAGTGAATGTACGGACTGCGGCCTATATCCACGCCCTCAACCGTTTGAGCGAAGCCATGGATGCCAAAGGAACTAGAGACTATTACCAGGACAGCTAGAAAAATCTGAAATAATAGGAATACTGTTTTTCTTCTACTTCCTAATCCCGTCCATTTTTTACTGTTCACTATGGCCGACACTGCAATTACCACCAGCGACAACATTGAAAAATATGGCGAGCGCGAAATTCGGGATGCCCAACTGATCACTTTCCCCAATCCCCGTCCCGGCCGTCGTTACGATGTGCACATCACCCTACCGGAATTTACCTGTAAATGTCCCTTTTCCGGTTACCCGGATTTTGCCACCCTGTATTTAACCTATTGCCCTGACCAGAAGGTGGTAGAACTAAAATCCATTAAGCTTTACATTAACAGTTACCGCGATCGCCATATTCCCCACGAAGAAGTAACCAATCAGATTTTGGATGATTTTGTGGCGGTGGCCAATCCTTTGTACGCTAGACTAAAAGCTGATTTTAACCCCCGGGGCAATGTCCATACGGTGATTGAAGTGGAATATCACCAGGAAAAAGATAGTTAAAAATAACTAATTCTAGTCCCTGCGAGTGTGTTTGAAAAAAACCTGCCCCCCAAGTTTGGGGGAAATTGGGTCAAAGTTCCCCAGTATTGGGAGATTTAGGAGGCAAAATCAGATTTTACGAACAGATTCTAAGCCAGCTTGGAAGAATATTCCGATTTTATGAGGTGAGGCCATGACCGCCTGGCAAAAGGTACAAAAAATTGCCCCGGCGGCGATCGGGGCTTGCCTATTCGTGCTGTCCATTGGCGCTATCCATTCAGAACTGCATCACTACGGTTGGCAAAATGTGCTGACCAGTTTCCAAAGCATCGTCAAAACTCGTTTGGCCGGAGCCTTTGCGCTCATGCTGATCAATTACATAATTTTGACTGGCTATGACACCCTGGCCATGTTTTATCTGGGCCAATCCCTACCCCTAGCTAAAACTAGCTTTGTGGGCTTTGTCAGTTATGCCATCAGTAACAGCGTCGGCTTAGCTTTGCTCAGTGGCAGTGCCATCCGTTACCGCCTCTATCAATCCTGGCAGGTGCCGCCCCCGATCATTGCCCAGGCGATCGCCTTTTGTAACCTCAGTTTTTGGGTGGGTTTATTAACGGTGGGGGGCATAACTTTTGTGGTGGATCCTCTGCAATTGCCTGCCTTTCTTCATTTACCTTTTCTTTCCGTTCATCCCATTGGCTTTATTTTCCTGTCTATTATTGGCGTTTATCTGCTGGTGACGGGCAATTTAATTAAGCCATTTAAAATTGGCCAATGGCAAACCCCAAAAATTCCCTTTGCTGTATCTTTAGCCCAAATTGGTTTGACAGCGGTGGATTGGATTCTCGCTTCGGGCATTTTATATGTCTTGTTACCGGGGCACCATCACCTTAGTTTTCCTGGCTTTTTTGGTATTTATCTCCTAGCTCAGGTGGCGGGCATTATCAGTAATGTCCCAGGGGGATTGGGGGTATTTGAGACAGTGGTGTTATTCCTATTGACTCCCAAATATTCCTCCGTGGAGGTGTTGGGGGCATTGTTAGCTTACCGAGTAATTTACTTTTGGATTCCCCTCGGTGCTGCCAGCCTTAGCTTGGCAGGGTTTGAACTTTTAGAACATCGACGGGAAAGAAGACAAAAATCCAGTTCCGGATCTGAGTAAGTGATTTAGTCAACCTTATCTATCCATGGGATTTTAGACGTTACGTGAACTACTCCTCCGTGCTAAAGCGAGGAAGGAGCTCCCTACCCAAAGAACTGCCCTCTATTCCGAAAACCAGCAAGTCTTACATTCTGGCGATAGGCGGAAAACCCTCGTTCCGAAGGCCAGAAGGCCACAAGTTTTTTCTTGCAACACTCCCGTTTGGCTTGGTTTTCGCTTAGGGAGACGTGCTCAAGACTGTTCTATCCCAGCAGAAGTCAGACTCGCTTTTATCCCCTCCCTGCTCATCGCCGTAAGCCTGAGTGCGAGAAAGGGAAATTCCCGCCCGTATCAGTTAAATTGGTTTGACCTTTGTATTCGTGTATTCGTTGATCACATCGGCAAATCACATATGGGGGTTGATTTGCGGGTAACCGAGGGGACGAATTTGTTGGTGCTTTCTTTTTTCTTCCAACTGTTTCAGCTCGTCGTAGGGCACCCAATGGATACAGTCCACCGGACAGGTATC
Organism: Synechocystis sp. PCC 6714; assembly: GCF_000478825.2. Taxonomy (NCBI): domain Bacteria; kingdom Bacillati; phylum Cyanobacteriota; class Cyanophyceae; order Synechococcales; family Merismopediaceae; genus Synechocystis; species Synechocystis sp. PCC 6714. Next base: position 323,289 of record NZ_CP007542.1, read on the forward strand.
GATCGCCTCTTGGATGACCGCCTCATCGTCGCCATTTTGGCTAAAGGCCCGGGAGCGGCCATGTTCCTGCTCAATGGTGAAAGTATTGGGAGCTACGTGGGCACAGTTTTTGCAACCAATGCAGGTCACCTCGTCCACATAGACTCCCCTCTCCCGCAACTCTCCGCCCAATTCCGGCTCCAAACCAGAACGGTCATCGAAGTTACGCCAATCTCCTCCCAACTCCGGCTCTAGTCCAGAACGGCGATCGGGAAGAAAATTTAGATCAGCCATCACCATCAGGCACTCCAGCGTTGCACCACCAACCGCACTGATCCGTCTTCATTTTTTTGTTGTTCCGTCACCGCAAAACCTTGTTTGGCAGACTCATTGAGTACGGTTTCCAGGGCGTAACCCTGGGTGATTTTTTGTAGAAATCCTTCCACCGAAAGGGGTTGTTGCCAGTACTGTAAATCCGTTACCAGCTCATACTCCTGACCATTCCAGCTAAAACCCAGGTCGTAATCATTGCTCTGTTCAATAACCACTGCGGCTTTGGCAGTCAAACCCTGGTAACCCCGCACGGTGGCCGGCCCCTCCTTCCAGTCCAAACCCAAATTGGTGAGGGTGGTTTTCAACACATCAAGGTTACGAATCTTGGTTTTGATATTGCTAAAGTGAGACATAGGAAGCGATAAAAAAATTGGAAGAATGAATTAGACAGGTTCTTAAAACTTTTAAACAAGGATTCTCGTACAGAGGAAATTTAGGTTCCCCCAGACCAACGGGAAAAGCTCTGGGACTGCTGGACCGATTGCTCCACCGGATTAGTTTGGGTAAAAAATTCCGCGGTGGCCTGTTGGGTCAACACAACCCCCAGTTCCGCTTCGATCGCCGCTGTCACTTCCTGACAAGAGCGGCCCACAATGCCGGTTACCGTTTCTTTTACCCGGCCGTCGGGATAGATGACGAATTCCAGAGTTTCTAGATTCACGGTTAATCCTCAATGGGGGATCAAGGTTAAAAGTCACCACCTGGGTGACGGTCAAAGTTTTCCGGTCACTAATCCAGGGCCACGGAGCCGGACAAACAAAGAGCTATTCTAGTTTTGGCCCAACTAGCCAGGAAACTGGCATAAATTGTAGCAAAAATTAACATTTGCTGGGGCCGTAAACTCCTATGGACACCATAGGGAAACAGTTAGTTTCAAAGGAACTTTGCCTGTTCCTGGTGCCAAAAGAAAATTAGATTGATAGGAAATTTGACCCGGTTTGCCGCAGTCATCGAATTTGATTAATTTCCGAGGAAGAAGCTCTGTTTCCTGCCAATGGGCGACATCTTTGCTCCACTAACTCAACGGCTAGTTTAATAGCGGCAATGAGACTATCTGCCCTGGCAATGCCTTGCCCAGCAATGTCAAAAGCAGTGCCGTGGTCAGGGGAAGTGCGGACAAAGGGCAAACCGATGGTGGTGTTAATGGCTTGATCAAAAGCCAGCAGTTTGACGGGAATTAAGCCTTGGTCATGGTACAAAGCCAGGTAAGCATGGGGGACTTTAGCTTGACCATCGGTTAACCAAGCCCTGCCCGGGCCGACCCACATGGTATCCGGGGGAATGGGGCCAACTAGTTCGGCCTGGGGATATTTTTGCCGAGCCTGCTCCAACCAAGGAATTAACCATTCCTGCTCTTCGTTGCCTAATTTTCCTTCTTCGCCACTGTGGGGATTCAAGCCGGCGATCGCCACGGAGGGTTCGTCAATGCCAAAATCCTGAGCTAGACAACTGAGCAATAAATCTAGTTTGTTGTCCATTAACTCTGGGGTTAATGCTTGGGGGACATCTTTCAAAGGAATATGGGTCGTGGCTAGCAACGTGCGTAAAGTCCAACCAGTAAAGGGCGATCGCCCTACAAACATCATGGCAAAGCGTTCCACCCCAGCCCGATGGGCCAAAACTTCCGTTTGCCCTGGATAATTATGGCCAGCGGCCTGCCAAGCAGATTTGGCGATCGGGGCAGTGACAATGGCATCAAATTCCCCCGCCAAAGTTCTGGTAATAGCTTCATCTAAATAAGCAAAACTAATGGCGCCACTAACGGCATCTCCCCGACCAACGTTTATTTTTCCCACATTGGACAGATCCACTTCTAGCAAATTAATTTTTTCCGGATCTGCTAGGTTTAAGCCCGAATTTTGGCCCAACAGTTGCTCGTAGGTTTGGGCCAACGGCGATCGGGAACCAATTACCGTTAACTGACAAATTTTCGCCAACCCGTCTCCAGCCAAAGCTTTGAGTACCACTTCGGGGCCAATTCCCGCTGGATCTCCCAGGGTCAAAATTAAACGGGGTAAACTCATACAATCCATACTCAATCGGGTTTAACGGTAGATTCCTATGGGATAATGAACCACCGACAACAAAGACTTTTTCATCTCCTATTATTCATCCCCCCATTGAGGAATTAACTATGACCGCTGAAAGCATGTTGGCCAATGGCGCTTTTATCATGATTGGCTTGACCTTGTTAGGATTAGCCTGGGGCTTCGTGATCATCAAGCTCCAAGGTAGCGAAGAATAGAAATCCGTCGGCCAAGGCGGTTTAATCCCTCCTGGTTCGGGAAAAATTGTTGAAGTTATGCCAGGGTGATTGACTGCCCATTGTGCCATTGCCTAGTGTGAATTTTACTTATCAGTGCCAAGCCCGGTGTTCCCATAGCCAAGTCCGGGCTGGAATTTTTCAGACTCCCCATGGGCCGGTGGAAACTCCCCGTTTTATGCCCGTGGGCACCCTTGCTACGGTTAAAGGCATTACCCCCGCCCAGCTGGCTGACACCCAAGCCCAAATGGTGCTGGCCAACACCTACCATTTGCATTTGCAACCGGGGGAAAAGATCATTGCGGCCGCTGGGGGAGTACACAAATTTATGGGCTGGCCAGGCCCCATGTTGACGGATTCCGGTGGATTCCAGGTTTTTAGTCTCAGTCAATTACGCACCATTGATGAAAGGGGAGTGACATTTCGATCGCCGAGGGATGGCCGCTTGATTGACATGACCCCGGAGAATTCCATCCGCATCCAGAATGCTTTGGGAGCAGACGTAATCATGGCGTTTGATGAATGCCCCCCTGGCCAGGGCGATCGCCCCATGGTGGAACGGGCCACAGCCCGCACCTACCGCTGGCTAGAAAGGTGTATTGAAGCCCATCAAAGACCCCAGGATCAAGCCCTGTTTGCCATTGTCCAGGGAGGGACCTTTTTAGATTTGCGTTCCCAAGCAGTGGAAAAATTACTTGCTTTGGATTTACCGGGTTACGCCATTGGCGGAGTGAGCGTTGGGGAAGCACCAGCACTGATTGATAAAGTAGTGCAACACACTGCCCCATTATTACCAGCGCATAAACCTCGCTATCTGATGGGTGTGGGCACCTACCGGGAAATGGCCAGGGCAATTTTTGCTGGCATTGATTTATTCGATTGTGTTATTCCCACCCGTTTTGGTCGCCATGGGACAGCCCTAGTACAGGGAGAACGATGGAATTTAAAAAACGCCACTTTCCGCGAAGATCATCGCCCCTTGGATGAAAACTGCCCTTGCTACACTTGTCAAACTTTTTCCCGCGCTTACCTAAACCATTTGATACGCTCCAGGGAAATGTTGGGCTACATTCTGCTTTCTTTGCACAATATTACGGAATTAATCCGCTTCACCCAAAGCATCCGCCAAGCAATTTTAAATGATACGTTCACCCAAGATTTTGCCCATTGGCTAACTCCACCAGGGCAACTTGAGGAAAAATCTGGACAATTACCGATCTTTTGTGGAGACCCATAGAAAGCCATGATTCTATGGTTAAAAAAACAATATCAAAGCAAAAGGGTTGAATTTATTGTTGAAAGATAATCAATTTACCTGCAACTTATTGTTATTTCTTGTTCCATCAAGGTAGGGATTTTTTTGTCTTTTACCAAGCCTCGGGCTTGAAATTTGCCGCCGCTCAACTCCGTTAGAGGGTCTTGTTACCCCTGCACACATGTTTGCAAGCATTGGTCAGCGTTAACATTGCCTCCATTCTCCATTGCTGTAACTGTTCTGGAGCTACCCTGGCGATCGCCATCTAAATTTCCTTGAATTTCCTTGGTCTACCCAAACTGGGGGCAACCCCGTCTCAAAACTTAATATCAAGGAAGAAAATATCCTTTAGAATTTTGGCCAACTGCCGCTTTGACCGCCGGTCAAGGTTTCCCCGTACACAACAGAGGATTCTTCAAATTATGGAAAGAGACTTACCCAAATATCGCATGGTCTGTACCCTATCCTTTGGGGATATTTATGGCCAAATTATTGTCTGGCTGATCGTCATTTTCCTCTCCTTGGCTTCGGCCCTAGCCCTAGCTAGCAGTACCAGGCCGGTTTATGCCCTAGCCACAGTGGGTTTGGTGCTGGTGCTTTCGTTGCCGTTTTTGCTGTTCAGCTTTGTCACCACCCTATTTAACCATTTGGATTTTGTTCCGGTGGAGTCGGATTGAAGATCAATTGGTGCCCATGGAATGGGGAAATTAGTCGCGGCCGTGGCTTTTGCGGTTCTGTTTGCTAGAGTTTGAGTGGCAAATCTTGGGACACATTTCATTTGCTCGGTTTGCTCTGCCGATGCTCCCTAGTGATTTGCAAAAACCCTGTCAACATCTGCTATTAGCGACTTTTCCCCTCCCCAGAGATCTATGAATGACCCGATTTTGGCTGTGCGTCAACTGGAAATTGCTTTCCCCGATGCCGACACCAAGGAAAAACTATTGGCGGTCAAAGGCATTGATTTTGTTTTGCAAAGGGGGGAAATTCTCGGCATTGTGGGGGAATCGGGCTCCGGCAAATCCGTCACTTCCTTGGGCATCATAGGTTTGGTGCCGAAACCGGGTTGGGTGGAATCCAGCAGTGAAATTGATTTTTTTGCCCAGGCCCAAGGTTCTCCTGTCAATCTAGTTGCTTTACCGGAGGGGGAAAAGCGTCAGTACCGGGGCGGCAAAATTGCCATGATTTTCCAGGAGCCGATGAGTTCCCTCAATCCGGTCTATACCATTGGCTTTCAAATTATCGAGGCCATTCGACTACACCAAAATGTCACCCAGGAACAGGCCCAACAACAGGCGATCGCCCTTTTGCAGGAGGTGAGGGTTTTACCCAGGGATGAAGTGCTGGAGGAAGAATTTTTAGCCCAAGAACAGGCTCAGCCGTCGGTGCAGATCAGCCGTTTAGGTTCTGCCCTTGTACCTACCCCCAGGGTTAGCCAAAGTTTAGCCAGCTATATCCAAAAACGGAAAAGGGATTTTCTCAAACGCTATCCCCACGAACTATCCGGCGGCCAACTGCAACGGGTGATGATTGCCATGGCGATTTCCGCTAATCCCCGGCTACTGATTGCCGATGAACCCACCACCGCTTTGGATGTGACAGTACAGGCGGAAATTTTGCGACTTCTGCGGGATTTATGCAAACAGCACCAGGAAATGTCGTTAATTTTCATTTCCCATGATCTGGGGGTAATTAACGAAATCGCCGACCGGGTAGCGGTGATGTACCGGGGGGAAATTGTTGAGCAGGGGCTAAAGGAACAGATTTTGCACAATCCCCAACATCCCTACACCAAGGGTCTATTGGCCTGTCGTCCCCGGCTGGAAATGCAATTGGATCATTTGCCCACTGTGGGGGATTTTCTCAATGTCGATGGCCCTGCTCCCAGTTATCAGGTGATTACTCCAGCCCAGGAAGGCGATCGCCTAGCTCAGTTGCAAACTAAACCACCGTTATTGGAAGTACAAAATTTGACTGTGAGCTATGGCCAGGGGGGCTTTTGGGGTAAAAGATCTGCGTTCACAGCGGTTAACGATGTCTCCTTTACCGTTTACCCAGGGGAAACGTTGGGGCTAGTGGGGGAATCCGGTTGTGGTAAGTCCACCCTAGCCAGGGCTTTACTGCGACTGACTCCGATTGAAAAGGGCAAAATCATATTTGATGGGCGAAATATAGTCTCCCTGCCAGCTAAGTCCCAACAATGGCGAAGGTTACGGCGGGAAATGCAAATTATTTTCCAAAATCCCTACAATTCCCTTAATCCCCGCATGACCATCGGCCGGGCTATCCAAGAACCGCTGATTATTCATCAACCAAAACAACCAGCCAAACAACAACGGGAACGGGTGGCGGAATTGTTGGAACGGGTAGGCATTAGCCCCCAATGGTTTAATCGCTATCCCCACGAATTGTCTGGGGGCCAACGGCAACGGATTTGCATTGCCCGGGCTTTAGCGCTCAATCCCCGTTTTATCATTTGTGACGAGTCCGTTTCTGCGTTGGACGTATCGGTGCAAGCCCAGGTATTAAATCTGCTCAAGGAATTACAACGGGATCTACAACTGACCTATATTTTTATTTCCCATGATTTGAGCGTGGTGCGGTTTATGGGCGATCGCATTATGGTGATGAACCGGGGGCAACTGGCGGAACCGATCAACACGGCCCAGGAAATCATTGAAAATCCCCAGAGTGCCTACACCCAAAAGTTAATTCAATCCATTCCCCGTTTTCCCGAAACCCTCAATTGGTTGCAATCCGCTTAGGTTATTCCCCCGATCGCCGGTCCCGACCAACATGGGATAATTTAGCTAACTAACCAATGGAATTGTCAACTAAGTTATCTGTGGCTAATAGTATGGATGCAAAAACCAACCTCCTAGAGGCGATCGCCGGCAAAAATCGGGGGCTATTGGCATCGGATCGGGACCGGGTGGCCATCCTTTCCGCGGTGGAAAAATTAGAAGACTATAATCCCCATCCCAAACCGCTCCAGGAAAAAAATTTGCTGGATGGCAATTGGCGACTCCTCTACACCAGCAGTCAGAGTATTTTAGGACTGAACCGTTTACCCCTTTTACAATTGGGGCAAATTTATCAATACATAGATGTGACGGAGTCAAAGGTGGTAAATTTGGCGGAAATTGAGGGCATTCCCTTTTTTGAAAGTTTAGTGTCCGTGGTGGCTTCCTTTCTGCCCGTTTCCGATAAACGCATTGAGGTCAAATTCGAGCGTTCCATTCTCGGCCTACAAAAAATCCTCAATTATCAATCCCCTCTGAAATTTATCCAACAAATTTCCATGGGCAAACGCTTTCTGCCAGCGGATTTTAACCTACCCAGTCGGGACAGCGCCGCTTGGTTGGAAATCACCTATTTAGACGAAGATTTACGCATCAGCCGGGGCAATGAAGGCAATGTTTTCATCCTGGCTAAGGTTTAGAACGTGTTTTCAAAGCCCCCCTAGCCCCCCAACTCTGGGGGGAACAGTGTTCAAATTCCCCCAAACTTGCCGGAGGAGATCTAGGGGGCGGATCATGACTTTTTAAGCAAGCTTTTTGATAAACCCAGCCTAACTATAACGAGGCGATCTGGCGCATATATTGACCCCAAAGGCTGGCCGCTAAACCACTACTACCTTGGGTAGGACTACTGTCGTCATTGCCTAGCCAAATGCCAGTGACTAGATTTTTTTGCGGTAAAAAGCCAATAAACCATAAATCCACTGCTTTATCGGTGGTGCCGGTTTTGCCTGCGGTGCCGTAGCCAATGTCCGCAGCTTTGCCTGTGCCATTGCTAACAGCGGCCTGTAACAGTTGGGTCATGGTGGCGGCGATCGCCGGGGAAACCACCTGTTTTTGCCCCCGGCCATCCTGGCTGACTTGATAAATTTCCCGACAGCTTTTTAATTGTTCTGGGTCAGGACAATCCCCCCCATCCCGAATATTAACAATGCCGTGGGGCCGGTTCCAGATGCCCCCATTGGCGATCGCCCCGTAGGCTCCGGTCATTTCCAGTACCCTAGCTTCACTCTGTCCCAAAATCAAACCCGGTTCTTTCACCAGGGAAGAGTTGACGCCAAAATCCTTAGCCAGGGCAATAATTTCGTCTAAGCCCACTGTTTGGGCTACCCGCAGAGCCACCACATTTTCCGATTGGGCAAAACCTTCCGTAAAGGTAATAGCCGGGGCCGCCCCGCTCCGTTCACAGGGCTTGTAGTTTTGACCCTGCCAGGTCAGAGGGCCACACTCAAAAGCCTGATTAGTTCCCACTCCCTTGGCGATCGCCGCTGTGTAGGCAAAAAGCTTAAACGTGGAACCCGGTTGCCTTTGGGCTTGGCTCGCCCGATTAAATTGACTTTCCCGGTAACTTTTGCCCCCCACCATCGCCAAAACAGCCCCAGTGCGACTGTCTAGGGTGACCAATGCCCCCTGGGAAACCGCATATTTTTTTCCCTCCGTGGTGAGGAAATTCTGTAAACTCTTTTCTGCTAGGGCCTGCATTTTTAAGTTAAGGCTAGTTTCTACGACGAAATTACCTTCTTTGGCCACATCTTCCCCAAGCAAATGGTTTAATTCCCCAAAAATGTAGCCATAAAAATAGGGCGCCTGCCGTTGGGAAAGGGTTTGGGTGGCTTTGGGACTGACCTGAATGCGCGATCGCCGAGCCCGGTTGGCTTCCTGTTCGTCAATCATGCCCAGCATCGCCATACGCTCAATGACCCGATTCCGCAACTGCACGGAGGTTTGATAATCCTGCACGGGGTTGTAAAGATTGGGAGCTGGCAACATAGCCACTAGGGTGGCCGCTTCCCCCACATCCAAATCCTGGGCAGACTTGTCGAAATAAAACTGGGCCGCATCTTCAAAGCCGTAATTGCCCGCTCCTAGGTAAACCCGATTTAAATAGGCTTTTAAAATTTCATCTTTGCTGTACACCGCCTCTAACTTGAGGGCCACAAACATTTCCCGTATTTTGCGCCCCGCCGTATTTTCCCGCCCCACTTCGCTGAATAAACTGCGGGCCAACTGTTGGGTCAGGGTGCTGGCCCCCTGTTTCACGTCCCGATCCTGGAGGTTAATATAGATAGCCCGGCCTAAACCGTAGGGATCAACGCCAAAATGCCAATAAAAACGAGTATCTTCCGAAGCAATAACCGCCTGGGGCAAATAAGGGGAAAAATCACTTAAATTATCAAATTCTCGGTGAATTTCCTGTTTAATCGGGTTGATTTCCGTGCTCCCATCCCCCGCATACACTTTGACTGGCCCGGTCACGCCGCTGGGCATCGGTTTGACGGGAATTTTGCTCCACTGCCAGGCGATCGCCCCGGTGATGATGAGAAAAAATAGAATCCCGGTGGAAAAAAAAGTCCGCATTCCCTTTAACCACAATGGCGGCGGGTTTAAGTAAACTAATTTGGGCACATCCACCAATTCCGGTGGCCCCAGGGTAATTTCATCACCATGGTGGAGACGATAGCTTTTCAAGCGACGGCGTTGGAGATAAATGCCATTGCTAGAGCCCTCATCCCGAATGAAAAATTGGTTAGGATGGTCCGGGTCCCGTCGGAGAGAACAATGGGTTTGACTCACCAGGGGATTTTGCAGTTGAATATCGCAACTGGAACTGCGGCCGAGGAAATAACGATCGCCAAGGAGGGGAAATACACGCCGGGACTGGGGATTTTTGCCCGATTCCTGCAAAAGGATTTTAGCCACCCTAGATCCTTTTCTGAGGGCCACCTTTTGGCTGTTGCCGCCCTGGGAAAGGTTAGTTTGACTTTTTTTGGGGGCAGAGGGGGCTTTGCGGGAACGGGTGGCCATGGCAAATTAGGGCAAAAGCAGTCCAATTTTAGATCGATACAGTGGTGAAATCAGAATCAGGTATTTCTATGCAGACGCATTCATTGCCTAAAAAGGTTGCCTCTTGGGTAGCTAGCTTCGGCCTAGCGGGGCTTTCCATTCTAGCCCTAAACCCTTTGGCCAGCCGGGCCGACAGTCCTTTGACTTCCACCGATTTAGCTAGTGCTTATGAAGACATTGCTGTGGTGCAATGGGCTCAGCAGTATCGGCTCATGTCCCCCATCATTGTAGATTTTCTCCTTGGCGATCGCCCCTTGGGGGAAAAGGCGGCGGTGATCAATGCCCTGGGCTGGAATATAGATGGTAGCAACAACGCTGAACAATTTTTGGTGGCCCTGGCCCGGGAGCGACGCAAGCCCGCCACCCACCTAGATTTGGGGGATTTAACCCCAGAAGAATTATTTATGGTCGGTTATCTCCTTGCCCTGGACGATTATCAAAATTTAGGGCCCCTCAGTGCCCAAGGCGGCAATGACCTCTGGCGATCGAACCCGGTGCAACTGTTGTCCAAGGCGGCCTATGCCCTGCCGGACGATTTCACGGTGCAATTTGTCCGTTCCCTGGTGACGGGGCAAGCTTGGTTTAGTGCTTCCTGGTGTGCCCTTTATCTGGAACCAGCCAATGTTTTGGCTAAATTTCCCCCAGGACAACGGAATTTACGCCCCCAAGCGGTGCAAAATGCCATGGAGTATCTCAATCTCTACGAATCCTATTGTTTAGATGGGGATATTTAAATTTGGGCTAAATTAACAGCATTTTTGGCCAGATTTTTCAGACTTTTTAGGCGATCGGGGTAGAATCCAAGCAAGAACTCCCTGTATTTTGCTTTCCCCTATGTCTAACCAACCTTCCCCCGGTGGCCTAATTAAGCTCAGCGTCGGTGATGTGGTTTCCGGCGGCCTCAGGGTTTACCGCGACCATTTCAAGTCCTATCTCTGGCTGGCGGGGCAAGCCTACCTCTGGCTCTTAATTCCCTTTGCCATAACTGGGTTAGTGATGTTAATCATAGCTGGGCTAGCTGCGGTGATGGAACCGATCGCCGTGGGAGGAATAATAGTTTTGGCGATCGCCGTTTTGTTGGTGCCCTGGGGCTATTGCCTGGGTAAATTATTGGCAATCCAGGGAGTGTTGGCCAGGCTAGTGTTCTTTGAAGTGGGGGAACAACCGGAAACCGTCGCGGCGGCAAAAATCCAACTGATGCCAAGATTTTGGCGCTTTCTCTGGGTTAGTCTACTGAGCTCCTTAGTGTTTTTGCTCTTTTTTATCCCGATTCTATTGGGCTATGGCGTTATCGTTGGCCTATTCACCTTTATTTTCATGGGGGATGACCCCGACGTAGTAACCATTTTATTGTCCGTATTGCTGACCATTGTTTGGACTTTGGTTTCCCTTTACGTTTACATTTGGATTTTTGCCCGTTTAGCCTTGGTGGATGTGTGTTTAGCGTTAGAACCAACCCTGAGCCCCATTAATGCCATTGGTCGTAGTTGGTCTTTAACCAAGGGTTACGTATTGAGTTTACAGCTAATTTTCTTCCTAGCCTTTTTGATCACTTTGCCCCTTTCTACGTTTACCAATATTGGTTCCCTCACCACCATTATTCTTGATGTTGAACCGATCTGGGGCTCTGTAATTGATATCCCTTTGGGAATAATTGTTAGTATTGTAATCGTACCTTTTTGGCAAGCTATTAAAGCCATCGTCTATTATGATCTGAGGATCCGTAAAGAAGGATTGAATTTATCCTTAGATTTACCAACCATGGATAGTTTTTAATCATATTTGTTAACATTAATTTAGCAAATTTAATTAGGACTAAAAAATAATTCCCAGGTTTCGATATTTTCGATATTAACGAGTATTAATATAATTTTCTATGGTTAAAGTTGTTCGCCGTCGTTCCCTAGGAATGCACAGGGTATTTGACATTGGTCTCGCCCAAGACCACAACTTTCTACTAGCCAATGGGGCGATCGCCGCCAATTGTTTTAACAAATCCCATTCCACTGCCTACGCCTATGTCACTTACCAAACAGCCTATCTAAAAGCTAACTATCCAGTGGAGTATATGGCGGCCCTGCTCACCGCCAGCAGTGATAGTCAGGAAAAGGTGGAGAAATATCGGGAAAATTGCCAAAAAATGGGCATCACTGTCGAGCCCCCCGACATTAACCGTTCCCAACGCCATTTTACCCCCCTAGGAGAATCGATTTTATTTGGTCTTTCCGCCGTGAGAAATTTGGGCGAAGGGGCGATCGAGCAAATTATTACCGCCCGAGATAATTCTGAAGAAAAACGTTTCAAATCCCTGGCAGATTTTTGCACCCAAGTGGATTTAAGGGTCGTTAACCGTCGGGCGATCGAAACGTTGATTATGGCAGGGGGCTTTGATGGTGTCCAAGCTAATCGCAACCAACTTTTACATGATCTGGAATTGGTCATTGCTTGGGCCCAAAAGCGAGCAAAGGAGAAAGAAACCGGACAACTAAATATTTTTGATAGCCTAGCTGGTGGAGAATCCATTAAAGCGAAAGAAGCCGCAAACAATGGCTTTGAGCAGGAACCCTCTGCTCCTCCAGTGGCGGAATTTTCCCTGCAAGAAAAGCTACAACTAGAAAAAGAACATTTAGGTTTTTACGTCTCAGAACATCCCCTCAAATCGGTGCAACGTTCTGCCCGCTTATTATCTCCCATTAACCTGGTGGATTTAGACCAGTATAAAGTGCGTCAAAAAGTCAGTGCGGTGGCTATTTTGGTAGCAGTAAAAAAGATTATTACCAAAAAAACTGGCCAACCCATGGCTTTTTTAACCCTAGAAGATATGTCGGGCCAATCGGAAGCGGTGGTTTTTCCCTCCAACTATGAGCGTCTGCAGGACATTTTGCTGGAAGGTAGTCAACAAATGATTTGGGGCAAAGTTGATCGTCGGGATGACCAATACCAACTAATTGTGGAAGATTTGGAGCCGGTGGAAGAAGTAAAAATGGTTATGTTAGACCTAATGCCCCAGGACATTATTAATACGAGCACCCAAGCCCAACTGAAGCAAATTTTGCAGAACCATGCGTCCCAAAGGGAGCAAACCAAAATACCGGTAGTAGCGTGCATTAATGAAGGGGCAACCAAACACTTCATCCGTTTTGGGGAAAACTACTGGGTGAATGACCATGGTGCTACGGTGGCATCTCTGCAGAAATTAGGTTTTCGGGCCAGGTTAGAACCATTGTTACCCCAAAATTGTAGCGCCAACTAGATGTGAATTGACAATCGACTAATAAGGTGACTCCGACTTAAAAAAATGGGCATTCTAGAAAAGTCGAAAATCAACATGAATATCCAAATAAGTAAAAAAACAAGACAAAAATTTACAATCAAATAAAAACCAGAGGATGTACAATTCCTCATCATGGCACAGTTGGTAATTTGAGATATAGTCGTTTCTAGTAAGACTGAGGCAGTCGAATTCACCGAAAAGCTTGTCAATAAAGACTTAAGCAGTCTCGAAATTATTTGAAATGACTATATTCTAGTCAGCTATAATTTCTTATCTGATATTTTCAAAGATCGCCTTGGCTTTATTTTGACTGGCGAACTGAGCATTAATAGTATCTAAAAAACTCGGTGGAGTAAACTTTAGGATTAGTGTGACAAGCTCCCCATTTGTGAGACTTTTTATGTACTTTTTTATCTTCTTTGTTAATTCAGGTGTTTTTATGTTAATGCCTGTCGTATTTTCAAGAGTTCCTTAAAAGCTTTAATTTTTCCCATATATCAAATAAATGTTTCAAACTTGATAAATGGTTAGTTGATGAGCATCGCTTTATTAAAGCATCTAAAAATTCTTGACTTTGAATAATTCTTGGCTGCTTTTTACTGTAAGAAAAACCGAACTCTTTCAAGTACTCTTTTAGATATTTTTCATGAAACTTTGCTTGGGTTGAAAAGGAATAGTTCGGAGGAAAATATGGTATTTGCTCTGGATCGTCAATCAAAATGTCATAGTATTTTTGTAATTGAACAAAATCTTGTGAAATATTCTTGCGAGGGTAATAACTTGGAAGACATGCATTACCTAAAGCCCAAGTTTCGATACAGCGATGTTGAACAATGATATAAAACTCTGTTCCTTGAAATTGCTCCATACCAAGCTTGATTTTGAAATTTTCAAGTCTTGAAGTAATGTCATTAAATCGATCTCGATAGGTTTCTTCCTCTGAGTCAACACATACAAAAAAATAATCTATATTATTGAAATTTTTTATATCAAGCAAGCAGGCTTCTAAACGAGACTTTTCTCCACTTAATTTAGGAGTGCTAACCATATTCGGATAACCATTTCCTGGTACAATTCGACATGAATTAGTTGTTATTTCTTCAGGCTTACTTACAAAATTTAAATGAGGAAATAAATGGGACAACCAGGACTTGTAAACTTTTGGTTCTGTTCTTTTTCCTTCAACTAAGAACATAAGATTCATTCAGATTAATCCTCATCTGCAAGAAAATCAATTAATTGAGTGAACTTATCCAAACTTGATGCTGTATCAAGTTCGGGAATATTTCGTGCTTTAGTAGAACGAATTCGGCTGTCAATCCTACTGACAACTTGCCAGGTTTTCCATGGAATATTGTTAATAATATAGGGATGATGACTCGTAAGTATAAATTGCAATTCAGATGACTTGTCCAAGATGAATTCTGTCAAATCAGGCATACAGTTAATACCTAGACTATTTTCAAATTCATCAATAACAATAACTGACTCGTTTGGGGCGGCTAAAATTTCCACCAAAAAGGTAAGTGTGCGATACATACCCGACGACATTAGCTGTTGAGAAATCCAATTATCTACTCCATTTTCTTTTATTTCAAAAAGAAGATAGTATTCATTAATAGACTCTTTGCGGACAGTAATCCTAATATCTTGAATATTAGGGAAAATGCCATAATAATACTCTTTTATCTCCTCAAACACCTCCGGAAAATATTGTTGAAGAAAATATGCTTTTAATACTGGTGGAGTATCAACGGAGCTTTCCTTGAATTTTTTTATGTCGATTAATTTATGAGCTTGTGAATTGGAATTTGATGATAATGTCAGATCGCGAGGATCAAAGCGAATAGTTAAAAGACCCCTTTGTGGAACTTCATTAAAAATAAATCTTTTAAATGCTTCAGCTATAGGAGCAATTGAATCTTCTTCCTCAAGTAAAGTGATTAAACTTTCAGTCCTTTTGAGTTTTGGAAGATCACCGTGACTCCATTTAGACTCATTTTTATCCCTTTGGAGAATTATTGTCTTGTTATTATCGATAATCTCTGTTATTTTTTCATACAAAATCTCTGCTTGTCCTGGTTCAATTGAAAAAGCTTCATTAATAGAATTTGATGTTTTCAACTCCCACATATAATTTTTTCCCAAATGGGAAAAGTTAATCGTCCATTCCACATCATCTAATTTTTGTGTTCTGTCTTTCGCTATTCTGTCTTTTGCCACATCACAAATTAAATCTAATGCGCGAAGTATTCTCGTTTTTCCAACGCCAGAAACCCCAACGAGTAAGTTTAAATCGTCAAAGAAAATTTCATCAATATGCCAGTGTTGCTTCTCACTGCTAAATTTAAAGCTTTTTATTTTCATATTTTCAGTCCTGTAAAGTTTAACTCCTATTGCCAATGTAAGTTTCCAGAGTTAGAAACTTTGCAATATTTAAGTGTTGGCATGTTAAAGGCTATCCTCTATAGAATAAACGTATGAAACTTTGTTAATCTAAGCTTGGATGGGGGAGATAAACATCTCCCCTAACTTGTCAATTTACTACTGATCTGCTCCTTCAATGGGTGCAAAGCCTTGGCGTTGAATGTTTTCCGTTACATGGCGGGGTTCTAAAAACTGTAATAAATAATCTGGGCCACCCGCTTTGGAGCCTACCCCAGACATTTTGAAACCGCCGAAGGGTTGGCGGGAAACGATCGCCCCAGTGATGGTGCGGTTAATGTAAAGATTGCCCACCTCAAATTCCTTGGCGGCCTGATCAATGTGTTCCGGGGTGCGGGAATAAAGCCCGCCGGTGAGAGCGTAGTCTGTACCATTGGCAACTTCCAACGCTTCGTCAAAATTACTGGCTCGGATAATCGCCACTACGGGGCCAAAAATTTCTTCCTGGGCAATGGTGGCATGGGGAGAAACATTCTTAAAGACGGTGGGACCGACAAAATAACCTTCTGTGGGGGCTTCCCGTTCAATGGCCAATTCACATTCCGCTTTACCCTGTTCGATATATTCCTTAATGCGGGCTTGGGCTTTACCGTCAATCACTGGCCCCACTTGGGTGCTGGGGTGATCCGTATCACCAATGTTGAGGGAACGGGTGGCCTCGACAAAACGTTCCACAAAGGCATCATGGACAGGGGCTAAGACCACAATGCGAGAACAGGCAGAACATTTTTGCCCGGTGTAACCAAAGGCGGAATACACTGCTCCGGCCACAGCCTGGTCTAGATCAGCACTTTCGTCGACAATGATGGCGTTTTTACCCCCCATTTCTGCAATTACCCGCTTAAGGTGTTTTTGCCCCGGTTGTACTAGGGCGGCATCGGCATAAATGCGACAACCCACTTCCCGAGAGCCGGTGAAGGCAATTAAATGAACGTCGGGATGATTAACTAAATGGGAACCCACTACGGAACCCTTACCGGGAATAAATTGAAAAACGCCCTTTGGAACGCCGGCTTCGATGAGAATTTCAGTAATCTTTGCCGCAATGACGGTGGAAGTTTCCGCTGGTTTGAGCAAAGTACAATTGCCCGCCACCAATGCCGCTACGGTCATGCCAACGGCGATCGCCATGGGGAAATTCCAGGGAGAAATTACCAGGGCAATGCCCCGGGGTTGGTAAAGGTAACGATTGGTTTCGCCGGGAATGTCTAGATTTACGCCCTGATCCAACCGCTCCATTTCATCAGCGTAGTAACGACAAAAATCGATCGCCTCGGACACTTCCGCATCTGCTTGGGGAATAATTTTGCCCACTTCTAAGCAAATCCAAGCATTGAGCTCATGGCGACGACTTTCCATAATGTCCGCCGCTTTCCGCAAAATGCCACACCGTTCCCGCACAGGGGTTTTTTTCCAACCGGGGAAAGCCTCTTTGGCCATTTCAATAGCGTGATCCGCCTGTTCAATATTGATCAGGCCAACTTTGCCAATAATTTCCGATGGACGACAGGGATTAACCGATTCAATGATGGTTTCCGTTTGGACGTATTCACCATTGATGTAGGGTAAATAGGTTTTACTTAACTGTTGTTTAACTCGGGTCAGAGATTGGAACGCTTTTTGGCGTAAATCGGCATCGGCATAGTCTGTATCGGGGGCGTTGGGATAACCCTTATTGGGCAGTTCGTTGACCCCCTTCACCTGGGGCGCACCAATTAATTCTTCCACGGGGCGTTCTTCCAAATTTTGCCGCAGGAAGGAACTATTGGCCGTATTTTCCAGCAATCGTCGGATTAAATAAGCCATACCCGGCAGTAGCTTGCCGTAGGGAGCATAAACCCGTACTCGATGACCCCGTTTAACAATGGCCCGGGCTAAGGGTTCCCCCATGCCGTAAAGAATTTGCATTTCATAACGACGTTTAGGAATATTTAACTCTTCGGCGATGGCACAGGCCAAAGCCTGGGAACGAACATTATGGCTACCAATGGCGGCGTATAAATATTCGTGGTTTTCCAACAGTAACCGGGTCATCCGTTCATAATTGGCATCGGTTTGAGCTTTTTCCACGTAAACCGGAATTGACCAGTGATTTTGTTGGGCTTTAATGGTTTCTTGATCCCAATAGGCCCCTTTGACTAAGCGCACTGTAACCGGATAACCCCGATGTTTAGCCCAAGGAATTAAGTCTTCTAAATCCTCCGCAGAATCCCGTAAATAGGCCTGCATGGTGATGCCCACATCGGTGCGGGAACGAAATTCTTCTTCTACTAAAAGTTCCTTGAGAATATTTAAAATTAGATTTTTATAATGATATTGCTCCATGTCAAAATGGACAGCCACATTCAATTCCTTAGCTTGGCGCAATAGTTCCCGAATCCGTTCACAAACCTTGGCTTTACTTCCTTCCGGATCCAGGGGGTCAAACTGGGAATAAAAGGCGGTTAATTTAACTGAAACTTGTACTTGGGGCAACATTTCCCCATCCGCCTGATCAATCTGAGGCACCGTTGACCAAGATTTTGCTTGCTGGGAAAGTTGAGCCATCAAATCTAAATAATTCTGCCAATAGGCTGACGCTTCCGTTTCCGTTATGACCGCTTCCCCCAATAAGTCGATGGTGAAGCCCATTTTTTCCTTGCGTAACTTTTCTACCGCTTTAATCACCTGGGCAATGGTTTCCCCAGCAATGTATTTAAAGGCTAAAGTTTCCGTTGCTTTGCTAATGGTGGCCGCTGCCAACTGGGCCGGGGGAGATTGAGCATCGGCAAAATTAAGCAACTTTTTCAATGCTTCCGGCAATTCCACATCTTCTTCCCCCATATACTGCTGGAGATGATGGGCAATTTCCGTATTACTTTGCAGGGCAGGCAGACAATCAATAAATTTAAACAATTGCACCCGTAAACCAGGGTGGGCCATGGCCCAGTCGAGCAATTTGTCATCTAAGCGAAAATTATCACTGAGCTTGTTCCAAAGAGAACGCTTTTCCCTGGTTTCTGCCAATAATTCTCTGGCGATCGCCTGGGTGGCCTGTTCATACTGCTGTTGTGACTCGATTTGTGCAACCATGGCTTATCTTCTTGGCGATCGATTCTGTGAGGTGTGTTCAAGGCCTAATTTTACCGCAGTTATCAATCCCGACAGTGCCCGCATCAAGCTTTGCGGATTTTGCACAGACTCTGCTGATCGAATGCCTTTGATAAGCTGTAGCTAAAGAGATAAAGACTTTTGGCTAATATCAAAAATTTTATTAATTCTTTGCCGAATCCACTCCACCGGATTTTTCAGGTCAGCCTCAACCAGTAAACCCATTTCTTTGAGTTTTTGTTGATATTGCTGCAGAGCATCCTGGCGTTTGGCTAATTCCTCTGCCACTCGATCTGATAGTTGGGGGTGGGCGGATAGAAGCTGGTGAAAACAATCTTTACCAATTAAGAAAAGGGCTGTTTCCTCAGCGGCAATCATCGTTGTGGGATAGGGCACTTCCAGCATTAAAGGTAACTCACCAAAAAATTCTCCTTGGGTGAAGGTGAACATACGGTTACTAATTTTTTCATTTTCATAAATTGCATTGATTGCTCCGATGAGCACCACACAAAAATAACTGTGGTACTGATTTTGTCTGACTAGGATCTCCCCTGGTTGTAGATAGATTCGCTCACCAGATTCAATCACATTTCTAAGGTCTAAATCATTGAGATTTTCAAAGCAAAAATTTTTCTTCAATAGTTGGGTAAGGGTCGGAGACTTATCCAAATTTTTTCTATCCTTGACAATATCTATGGACTGCTCACCAATAGTAGAGGAAATGCTCTCTGGATTTCTCAGCCATAAATCCCTTTGGGGAAAAGGCATATTGATACCCCGGCGAGAACAATTGTATTGAATAATGTGATTGAGGGAGCTAAAAATGATGAATCTTTGATCAATGCGTTCAGTCCAAACCCATAATTCAAAATTGAGGGCGTTCTCTCCAAATCCGAGAAAAACGACTTTGGGAGGAGGATTGCTGACAATATTTTTTTCCATTGAGGCTGATTCCAACAACATTTCTGTGACTAAAACCAGGTCACTGCCATACTCCACACTGACGGGAATTTCTAGACGACCACTGCAATTTTCGTAATTCCAATTAACAACTAAATTACTGGTTAAATCTGTGTTAGGAACCACTAAGTCACTACCTTTGAAGGTACGAATAATCGTGGATCGAATGGAAATTTCCTTAATGTAACCAATATGATTATTGAACTCGATTAGGTCCCCAACTTTCAGCTTGTTTTCGCCAAAAATTGTTAACCCACTGACTAAGTTTCTAGTTAATTCCTGTAAACCAAAGCCAATGCCAATACCTAAACCACCCATGATTACCGCAAAGCTAGCTAATTCCAAGCCCATTGCCTGCAGTACAATGATAAAACCTAATACCGCGACCCCTAAACTGGTCAGTGTCCCAAGTACTTCTCGATTGCCTTCACTGAATCCAAGTTTGAGCAGCAAAAATTTCTTGAGAAATTGTTTGGTTCCTTTCGCACATATTCCTACCAATATAAGTAGGAAAAAAGATTGAACAATCCACCATAGGGTAATGTTCTGGGCCCCCAGTTTAAAAATGGGGGTGGTTAGGCTTTCAATGAACCAAATTTGGACAAAATGCCATTGTTCAGGCAAATTGGCGATCGCCTGGGAGAAATTTCCCTGGTGCTGTTGTGGATTTAGTTGTGCATCAATCTGTGCAACCACGGTATGTTTCCCTGGGATCAAGTTGGTTAAATCAATGTTGTTGCCTCAAAGTTAGGCTTTGCGCTGTAGCTGTTTACGAACAAGGGACAGCGTAATGATAGTAATCACAGCTATGACAACAATTTTAGAGACGGGACTTAGGTATTGCTCCACCAGTTCGTAGTGATCCCCTAGTTTGTAGCCTGCACTAGCTAAAAAAGTTACCCAGAGAGATATGCCTCCCAAGCTGTAGAGAGTAAAGGAAATCAAACCCATGGCATTGACGCCTGCGGGCAAGGAAACAATGGTGCGGATGCCTGGCACCAAACGCCCAAAAAAGACAGATTGATGGCCATGGTGATTAAACCAATTGTTGGCTTTATGGATATCCGATGCATTGATTCCCATCCATTTTCCGTAACGATTGGCAAAACTCTCCAGCCGTTCTTCACTAATCCATTTACCCATGTAGTACCAAGGATAGGAACCTAGAATAGTGCCGATAACGCCAGCAATAATTGTTGGGAACAATTCCAATTTACCCTGGGCGGCGGAGAAACCAGCTAAAGGCATGATCAACTCAGAAGGGATGGGGGGAAATAAATTTTCCAAAAACATCAAAAGACTGATTCCCACATAGCCCAACTGATTCATTACTTGGGGAATCCATTCTGTAATCCACTGGGACATAGATATTGGGTAAGGATGGGAGGATAGATGGCAGAAGAAATTTGCTCCATGGAGCGATATGCATTAGCAAGGATAGGGTCAATGGGCAGAGCGGGGGGAACGTTAACTTTTATAATGGCGATCGCCCTTTAATGACCCAGCCATGGCCAGTATCAACGACAATTATCTCAAACTGAAAGCCGGTTATCTTTTTCCTGAAATTGCTCGACGGGTAAATGCTTTCACTACCGCCAATCCTAACGCCCAGGTAATCAAACTTGGTATTGGGGATGTGACGGAGCCCCTACCCCTTGCCTGTCGCCAGGCCATGGCCAAAGCCATTGACGACATGGGCGATCGCCAAACCTTCAAAGGATACGGCCCGGAACAGGGTTACGCTTGGTTGCGGGAAACAATTGCCCAGCACGATTTCCAAGCAAGGGGCTGTGAGATTAGCGCCGAAGAAATTTTTATTTCCGACGGTTCCAAATGTGACACCGGCAATATCCTCGACATTTTCGGCAAAGACAACGTCATTGCTGTCACCGACCCTGTTTATCCCGTTTATGTGGACACCAATGTGATGGCAGGCCACACCGGCGATGCCAATGAAAAAGGGGAATACGGTGGTTTAGTCTATCTCCCCATTTCGGCCGAAAATGACTTTGTCGCGGCCATACCGAGCCAAAAAGTAGATTTAATTTATCTCTGTTTTCCCAACAACCCCACCGGAGCCACTGCCACTAAAGAGTATTTAAAACAATGGGTGGACTACGCCAAAGCCCACAGTTCCATCATCTTTTTTGATGCGGCCTACGAAGCATTTATCACCGATCCCACTCTGCCCCACTCCATTTACGAAATTGAGGGAGCGAGGGACTGTGCCATTGAGTTTCGCTCTTTTTCCAAAAATGCTGGTTTCACCGGTACCCGTTGTGCGTTAACCGTTGTGCCCAAAACCTTAACCGCCAAAGCGGCCGACGGCAGCGACGTGGAGCTGTGGAAACTCTGGAATCGACGTCAATCCACCAAGTTTAATGGCGTTTCCTACATCATCCAACGGGGGGCAGAAGCCGTCTATTCCCCCGAAGGTCAAGCCCAGGTCAAAGAGTTAATTAGTTTTTATTTAGAAAATGCTCGCATCATTCGGGAGAAATTAGCTGCCGCTGGTTTGCAGGTTTATGGTGGCATTAACGCTCCCTATGTTTGGGTAAAAACCCCCCATGGCCTGAGCAGTTGGGACTTTTTCGATAAGTTGTTGCACACAGTCAACGTAGTGGGCACCCCTGGCTCTGGCTTTGGAGCGGCGGGGGAAGGCTATTTCCGCATTTCCGCTTTCAACAGTCGGGCCAATGTGGAGGAGGCCATGGAACGAATTACTTCCACCCTCAAATTGGGTTAGAATCGCTCCCAAAGGTGGCCATTGGGTCTTTCCCATCTGGCATTGCCAGTTTGAAAACTTTGAAAACATAGTGCAGTCATCCGTCGAACTTTGGCAAAAAAATCTGCACCGGGGCAAGCAGGCTAGGGATTTAGTTTTCGATTACGCATTGGGCACCAGTTTAATTACCCTGTTGCCGATCGCCGGTTACTATTCCCTCCGCTTGCTGGTGGTGTTATTGCTACTGGTGAAAATGTGCCGGGACATTGGTAAAATCTGGCAATTTCCCCGGGGTCAGGATCTGCTGGCGATCGCCGGTAATATTTTTGGGGCCATGGGCGCAGTGGTTACCGCCTCCGTAGTCTGGATCACCCTACTGGCGATCGGGATTTGGGTGCCCTATTTCGACAGTTTTAAAGGTTTTGCGGGACTGTTTACCCTGACTTGGATGTTGGGTCAAAGCACCAACCAATATTATGCCAACGGAGCTCTGCGGCATCCTTCCCATCAACCAGTCCAGCCCGATCAGGAGAGTATCAACCATGGGCATCTTTAACCGCCGAAGACTATTGCTGGGGGGAGTCGCCCTGGGGGGAGCATTCACCATAGGCCGAGAGGAACGCCATCGCCAGGAAATCACAGCATTACAGACATTAGCGAAAGCCCAAGCAGCCAACACTGACAAAACGAGTTTGTTGAGTGCCGCCTTTGAAGCCGATGCGGAAAAAATTTACCGGGGCGAGGAAATTATCAACAGTGTTAGGCTTACCTCCCCTATCCTGCCCTACGATCGCCAAATTTCCCGACTCCTAATCCGTTGCAGTAAAATTGCCACCCAGCAGTACCTAACAGGGAAAACCATCCCTAGCTACGACGGTAATATTCGACAGTTACCAGCCTATAGCTCCGACCTGGACGAGTATCGACAGATTGCCTCTTTTCGGGGCAAGGAAGCCAAAGTGTCAGAATCCGTTGCCGTCCAAATTCCCCTGGATAACACCGGTGACCCCCTCGACCGAACCTGGGACCAAGCGGAGGATTCCCTGGGGGAAACCATTCGTCAGGTGGTCAAAGTAACCAAAGAAATCCCTGTTTACCTCGGTTTTGTCCTCAGTTCCCCCCGCCATAACTTAATTGTTTTTCGGGGTACCCAAACCACCATGGAATGGGTTAACAATCTGCGGGCCCAACAAATTCCCTTCACCGATCGCCAATCCGGGCAATACTTCGGCAAAATTCACCAGGGCTTTATCGAAAATTATCTGCGTATTGTCAGTCCCATTCCTAGGGAAATCGCCCGGCAGTTAGACCCATCTGTGCCCTGTTACGTCACTGGCCATAGTTTGGGAGCTTCCCTCGCAGTGTTGGCGGCCCTGGATCTAGCCGTTAACCTGCCTAAACTACGGCCGCAGATTCAACTCTATAGCTATGCCTGCCCCAGGGTTGGGGATGTCACCTTTGCCCAGCTCCATTCCCGCCAAGTTCCCAACAGTTATCGCATTGTCAATTTAGCAGACGTGATTCCCCTCCTGCCCCCCACCACGGGACTGGGCACCTATGTCCATGTGGGCCAGAGTTGGAGTTTTCTCAGCCAGGGTCAGGACATTTTACCCAACCATGTGGTGGACACCTACCAAGGAGCAGTGGACAGGGAAGTGGAAACGGATCAACCTAGGAATTACCCCATCGCCGCTGTTTGAGCTTTGTCTGAATTGTCCCCCTGACCCCCAATGCTGGGTTTGTAGGGGGAACCAAAGAACTAAGCCAGGCCCACTAACTTTTCGCTTAAATCCCACATGCGCTGGGCTTTTTGGGCATCGCTACCCTGTTCGGAAAGTTCCTGTACAAAAGCTTCCCGCCCCGCTTGTTGACGGTTGCCCCAGCTCCAATGCACACCGGACTCTTGAAATTTGTCATCGGCCACTACCATGGCTACCCGTTCTCCCGCTAGCTCCTGGCTAACATAGCCTTTGGTAACGTTTTTTTGGAACCAGGGAAAAATGGTTCGGAACAGGGAATAGTGGTTGCGGAACAGGGGAGTATCGGCCACGCAGCCGGGATAGAGGGAATTAAAAATAATGCCCGTTTCTTGATGGAAGCGACGGTGTAATTCCCGAGTAGTAAGCATATTGCAGAGCTTACTGTCCTTATATGCCTTACCGGATTTGAATTTTTTGTTATTAATCATGGCAATGGGTTTTTTAAAGCCCGCTTCAAACCCTTCAAAGTTGCCCAAATCCGGCGGGGCAGGAATGGGAATTTTTCCCCCCAGTTCTTTGCTGTTGGCAGTGACGGTGCCCAAAATAATCAAACGTTTATCTGCATCGGGACAGGCTTTTAAATCTTCCAGCAATAGATTGCAGAGCAAAAAATGCCCCAGGTGGTTAGTGGCCACAGAAAGTTCATAGTCATCCGCTGACCAGAGGGGTTCATCCAGTAAAGGGAAGTAAACCGCCGCATTACAAACCAAGGCTTTGAGGGGACGACCCAATGCCCGGAACTGGGTGACAAAGCGGCGCACACTGTCTAGATAACCCAAATCCAGTTTGATAATGGTGTAATCTTCCTTGGGAAAACCCAATTCATCGGCTATTTTTTGGGTTTTGTCCAAATTGCGGCAGGCCATAATCACATGCCAACCTTTGTCGATTAAAGCTTTAGCTCCGTATAATCCCACCCCGGAGGAGGCTCCGGTGATGATCACCGTTGGTTTCATCGGCTGTTCCATGGATTTATAAATTTTTAATTTTTTTAATTAATTGTTTAGTGGTTAAACTCTGCCACTCTTTAGAATCGCACAATGTTGAAGCCGCTTTTGTGAAGGAGCTTTAAGCAAAATTCAGTTTTACCAATGGTTAATCATGGGGCTGTGGGGGGATTTTCCACCGGAGCACCCTCGGTAATATCTAATTCAATTTGGGGGCCCCGGTCGAGGATTTCAATGTCCCATTGCCCTCTTTTGGCGGTTTCAAAAACGATGTAGCGGCCGTCGGGGCTAATCTTGGGATTGCGTACCCATTGGCGATAATTGAGGGTCAAAAGTTCTGTTTTTTTGGTCAGGCGATCGTAGAGGGCGATGTCGGGCCGCCCTTGAATACTCGATAGATAAACCAGATAACGGCCAGTGCGGCTCAGACTCGGACTTTCAGCAATGGTGTTGGCTTGGTTCAGTCCTGGTAGACTAATCAATTGGTTATTGCGTAGGTCATAAACCAGTATTTCCCTGGCGCCATTACGGTTCGAAACTAGGGCCAACCAACGACCGTCCCCGCTCAAGCTGGGCTGTTCGTCGTTAAAGCGGCTATTTAAACTCTGATCCAATGGCGATCGCCTGACATTATTGCAACTACTGAGTACTAGGGGTATTAGTACGATTGCCAGCCATAACCATGGAGTCTGCCTTAAACTACCCCGAATTTTCGCCCTGTTCACTGGGAAAAACTAATAATCAAACCGTTCTTGGTCATCGGCTCCGGTGAAGCGCTCTTCCCCATCGACGGGGGGACGGCTAGGGCTTTGATTGCGGGGGTTAACACTCCGGTTCTGTTCCCGGTCCCTATCTGTAGAGTCCTCGGGAGTGGTGGGGCGAGGGGCTAAGTCTGCTTCGTCAATGGGTTGGTAGTCCACATAGGCCGCAGGGGGCTCATCTTCGTAGGGGCGGGCATTGCGGGGGGCGTTCCTTTCTGGGCGATCTCCAAAGGAATCATCGATCGGGCCGTTACTGGGTCGGGGTCGGCGGTTGTTGGGACGACGGGAAGAACCGGGCTCATTGCCAGCTTCAGGACGGGGACGACGGGTAGGAGGCCGACGGTTAGGGGTGGGATCATCCCAAACATCATTGCCACTGCTGTCCCAACCGGAATAGTCATCCCTATAGCCGTAGCTATCACTGTAACCAGGGGTGGGCCGTTGGGGGGCACTGCGGCCACTGGGGGGACGGGGTCGAGTTGGTCTGGGGTTAGATGGAGGGGCACTGCGGCCAGAAGAACGGGGCTTGGGCCGGGCATCCGCTTCCCCGTAGCCATCGGGGCGGCCACTACGGGCATCATCGTCATAACCCCTTAAGCGACGGTCATTGCGGGCCAATGGCTCATCTTCCGGTTCCAGTTGGTCCAATTCCGCTTCGGTATAAACTCTGGTTTTACTCACCCGGCGATCGTCGGCGTAGGGAGCACTGCGCCGGGCCTGCTCGGTGGTGATGCCCCGCAAACGAATGGTTTCAGTGGCAAAAAATACGGTGGAGCCACTGAGTAGTAATTGCCCAAACTGTAAAATCGGATCAAGCCGCCAACCTTGGAACAGTAGAATTAGCCCGCACAGTAGGCCCACAGCAGAAAAAAAGATGTCGTAATCCCGAGACACCTCCGGCCGTACGGAGCGCAGAAAATAGAGCCCCGCCCCGGCCACTGCGAGAAAAATACCAAGGATGCTAGCTGAATTGAGCCCGAAATTTACCATTACCCTGAAAGCTAATGTTTCTCTGCTCCATGGTAGCTGATTCCGTTGATAGCGGAAGGGCCCTAGATGCTGGCGATCGCCGTTTTGATTTGTTCTGGATCTAAACCTTGACCAATGACCACCAAGCGGGTCTGTCGAAGTTCTTCTCCAGTCCAGAGACGATCATAGAAATAATCAAACCGTTGCCCCACTCCTTGGAATACTAGACGCATGGCTTTTTGAGGAACCGCTACAAAACCCTTAATACGATAAATTTCGTTGCTTGCCACTAATTTTGTTAAACCTTGAGCCAATTGCGCCGGCTCAAATTCCCGGTTAAGGGCCACATACACCGCATTGATATCCTCATCGTGGTCGTGGTCTTCTTCATGGTCATGGTGACTGGGGCGACTGTCGAGGTTTTCTTCCACCGCTGCATTGAAGCCGAGGAGAATGTCTGGGCTAATTTCTCCTTGATGGCAGGGCACCACCTTGACCCCCGCTGGCAACTGACTGCCTAACCAATTTTCCAACCTTTGCTGGTCTTCCATTGCCAACAAATCGGTTTTTGTTAACAACACCATATCTGCACAGGCTAACTGGTCTTCAAATAACTCTTCAATGGGAGTTTCATGATCTAAGCTTTCATCGGCCCGCCTTTGGGCTTCCAGGGCATCCAAATCCCCCACTATGGCCCCCCTGGCCAACGCATCCCCATCTACTACGGTAATAACCCCATCCACGGTGGCTGCGGTACGAATTTCCGGCCAACGAAAAGCTTGGATCAAGGGTTTGGGTAGAGCTAAGCCCGAAGTTTCCACGACAATGCAGTCAATTTCTTCGCGCCGTTCCAGCAAAGCCTGCATCGTAGGCAAAAATTCCTCCTGCACAGTGCAACAGAGACAACCGTTGGCCAATTCAACAATTTGGGGAGCACCATTGGTGCCAGGGGCAATCTCGTTTCCTTTTTCATCGCATACCCGGCAACTGCGGAGAATATCCCCATCAATGCCCACTTCCCCAAATTCATTGACCAGTACCGCAATACGCCGTCCCTGGTTATTTTGCAATAGGTTCCTAACCAAGGTAGTTTTGCCAGAGCCGAGGAAGCCGGTGACTACGGTAACGGGTATTTTATGCATAGATTTTGGAGAAACTTATGAAAATCTATCTAACACCATTTTTGGTGCAGAACTTCCGCAATGAGACGGGCCGCCCCAGTTTCTCCCAATCGTTCCCGACCATTACGGGCGATCGCCTTTAGTCGATCAATATTGTGCAGCACTTGATGTAGGGCCGCACCGGCCTGATCAGGACTATCCAGCAAAATTAAAGACTCCCCCAGTAACCAGGTTTGACGACGGGCAAAGTAGGGGGTGTATTGGGGGCCATCGCCGGGAAAACTAATCACGGGTTTACCTAGGCCGACAAATTGCTCTGTGGCAGTACCGGCCATGGCGATCGCCCCTTGGGAATGGTGTAAACAATCAACAAACTGTTGTTGGCTAAAAATTAGCTGGCCCTGGTCTTTTCGGAAAATAGTGCCCTTGATAATGGCAGCAATGTTATTGGCTAAAACTTCTGGGCTGTTATCTGCAACTCTGTGCCAACCTTGGTTTTCCACTGCAGCCATCAATGGTTTCAAGGGGAGGGAGGGGGCGATCGCCGCGAGAAAAGTTATGGGGGAATCGGGAAAATGGGTTAACACACTGGTTAAACTTTCCACAATCAAGGCCCAATTGCGTTCCATTTCTGGCGATCGGGAACCGGGTAAAAGGGTAATGGTCAAACCCTGGCCCGGTTGTAACGGTTGGGGCTGGTAGTCTTCTTGGTTTAAACCGTCCATCATTGGATTACCGACCGGATAACTGGCAATGCCCTGGCTGAGTAATTTGTTGTGGGTAGGGCGATCGCGGGGAAAGACCGCTACGCAATTTTTCCTAGCCATCAACCATCGTTCCCAGGGATAGTAGGCGGAACCCAGCCATTTTTCCCAAGATTTGGTAGTGGTTAACCATTCCCCAACAGGTGAGCGGAGATAATATTCCGACTTAGCTGTGCCCACAAAAGCGTATTCGGCCCGACCCAACCAAGCCAGGGCCAGGGGAACTATGTCCCCCACCGCCAGAACTTTCCCTCCCTGGGCTGTCCATTGCTTCAAGTTGTCTAACTGAGCTTTAGTTAACCCCCAAAGACCGCCCCTCATATCCCGCCACAATTCCTTGGCATCCATATTGTTAAAACCACCGGAAGGCATGGTTTTCACCGGGCCAATGAGGGGAATGTTTAACCGTCGATAATTATTGCCTTCTCCCACCAGAGGCAAGCCCACTAATATCTCCCTGGGCTCCATCTTTGCCAACTCACTCCAGGCCTGGCCAATGGTCACGGCGATCGCATCCTCTCCATGGCCATTGCTGAGCAGTAAAATCTTCGGCAACATCCAACACTCCCATCAGCTACACTAAAAAATAAGTAAAGTATTAAGAATTATTAAATAAGCATTGCCATGGGTTGGGAATTTTTTTCGCTGGAGACCTTGCAGGAATTGGCCCGCCAGTATGGTTACGGAGCCGTCTTCTTTGGCATTGCCTTGGAAAATGCGGGTATCCCCATCCCTGGAGAAACCATAACCCTGTTGGGTGGCTTTTTGGCCGGTAGTGGTGATTTAAGTTACGGTGGTGTGCTCGTTGCGGCGATCGCCGGAGCAGTGTTGGGGGACAGTTGTGGCTACTGGGCCGGACGATGGGGCGGCTGGCCCTTACTGACCGGGGCCGCCAAATTATTTAAGATTCCCCAGGATAAATTAGACCAAGCTCGCCATAAATTTAGTCAAAATGGAGCGGCGGCGGTATTTTTTGGCCGCTTTGTCACTTTACTGAGAATTTTTGCGGGGCCCATGGCTGGCATTGTTCGCATGCCCTACGGCAAATTTTTGTTGTATAACATCGGCGGTGCTTCCGTCTGGGCCACCATTACCGTCAGTTTGGCGTATTTTTTAGGGCGGGTGGTTACCATTGAACAAATCATTGCCTGGACAACCCAATTCAGTTGGTTTGCTTTGGCCGCAGTGCTGGGGATGGTAGGCATTTATTTTGTGTTCCACCTGTTGCAAAAACGTTTTGATCAAACCATTGAATCCGCCATGGGCGATCGCCCCCGATAATTGCTAGAACTGGATTAACCATTTCTGGGAGAAAAATGCCATGGCCGTCAAAAAACAGTTTGCCAGTTTTGCCGAAATGTTAGCCGGTTCCCCTAAGCCGGTGCTAGTGGACTTTTATGCTACCTGGTGCGGCCCCTGTCAAATGATGGCCCCCATTCTCGAACAAGTGGGTAGTCATCTCCGTCAGCAACTCCAAGTGGTGAAAATTGACACCGATAAATATCCGGCGATCGCAACCCAGTACCAAATCCAATCTTTGCCAACCTTGGTTTTATTCAAACAGGGCCAACCAGTCCATCGCATTGAAGGGGTGCAACAGGCCGCCCAATTAATCCAACAGTTGCAAATTTTTGTGTAAAAAAAGAATGAGTGTATTGTTTTACTGGAATAGCAAATCCCAAAAGTAACCTTGGGATGCCATGCCAGCTCCGTACTCGCTGGGTTGACCCTCGCCGCTCTGAAGGACAGAGATTTGTGTTCACAGACCCAACTTGTGCTGACGGGATTACCCTGGACAAAATAGAGGAGGGCGAGGCTTGTACCCCATTTTTCTTAGTCGTGTTGAATAGGGTCGGTCCGCTTCCAACCTTATCTAGCATCGATTGCAGCTTTGCCGACGGATTCCAACAATTTGGGAAAACAGGAGCCGTGTTAAGATCGAATTCGGGATGAGCCTCCGCGGCCTAATATTTCCTGTGCAGACTTCCCGTAGCACAAACTTCAGCAACCGGACTCGGCAAGTGGTCTGTAAACTATATTTCATGAGGAACAAACAATGGCAAAACGTCGTAATTTAAAAAAGGAAAAAGCTGAACGTAATCGTGCTTACGCCCGTCAGTTTCGCTCCGCTAGTCGTACCCAAAACCGTCGCTATTCCGGTGGCCAAAGACAACAGGGTGATGCCAGTGGCTCCAGCAATAACGGTGCCGCCAGCGACGTTTAACCTTTTCTTGAGTCCCCAAACGGTGGCTAAAGTCCTAAATAAGAAATGGTGATCGGTGGGCTTTGGCCCGCCGCTTGTCTTCTCTGGGGCGCGATTGATTAAATCCCACAATTGTTTTGCAAGCCTTTTTGGCCCATGGTTGAGTTGGACCGGAGCAGGGTAATCCATTGGCTCCAAGAAAATGTTTCTCCCCAGCGGTTAGACCATATTTTGGGGGTTGAGCAAACAGCGGTGCAATGGGCTCCCTACCATGGCATTGATGCTGGCAAAGCGGGACAAGCGGGGCTGCTGCATGATTTAGCTAAGTTTTTCCCTCCCTCCAAACTGCTGGCGATCGCCGAGGCACAGGAGCTACCCCTCGACCCGATTTTGTCGGCTAGTCCCCATTTAATCCATGCTGATGTGAGTGCCGTTATTGCTGCCGAAGAATTTGGCGTTGATGATCCGGACATTTTGACCGCCATCCGTTGCCATACCCTGGGGGCGGTGCCCATGGATCCTTTGGCCTGTCTGATTTTTGTGGCTGATGCGTTGGAGCCAACTAGGGGTAACAGTTTAGAATTAGAGAAACTACGCCAGGTGGCCCAACACAACCTTTATCAAGCCGTACGCCTCACCTGTGAGCAAACCTTGACCTATTTGATTAAGCAGCACAAAATCATCCATCCCCAGGTGATTTTGACCCGTAATTGGGCCTTAAAAATGGCAAAGTGAGCACAATATTAGCGGTGGTTCTGGCTACACTAGAAGATATCGTTCTTAAACCCTGATTAATTCATTTTTGGAGTTGACAAAATCTTACATGACTGAAATTTCCCGCTTCGATGCCTATCCCCCCACCTTGACCGTCAATCCCACTGTCCCCGCCGATGCCCCCGCCACTGAGCATTTGGTGTGGACCATTGCCCAGGCCGCTGAAGAACGCAAAGCAGGGGATTTAGTCATTCTCAAGGTTACGGATGTCTCATATCTGGCGGATTATTTTGTCATCTCCACCGGTTTTTCCCGCACCCAAGTCCGGGCGATCGCCGACAACATTGAAAAACAAGTGGAATTGGTGCATGGCCAGTTACCTACCCACACGGAAGGGAATAATGAAAGCATCTGGGTGTTGCAGGATTTTGGCGATGTGTTAGTCCATACCTTCATGCCGGAGGAGCGGGAATTTTATAAGTTGGAAGCCTTTTGGGGTCATGCCCAGGAACAAACTCTGGCTGACATTGCCACTGTGCTCGGTATTGCCTACAATCCAACCACCTCTGCTTAAGGTTTGTAGGGTTTGTAGTGGTCTAGGCTAACAATCCCTGTTCGTTGAAGATACGCACGAGTGTTCCTTCTGTGGGCAAATTACTGGGCTGAATAGTTAACCGATTACTATTGATGCGCTGGATATTCATCCCTTGCACCAAGTCCAAAAAGGGTTGCAGGGTTTGCAGCTCGCAGGTTGCACGGTCAGCGGCGGGGGTAGCGTACTGAGTTGGCACCATAATGCGGGGATTGAGGACTCCCATGGCAGCCTTCGCTTCGGCAGCATCGTAATTTTTGGGGCCACCTCCCACGGGGATTAAGGCTAGGTCAGGACTGCCCAACAAAATTTTCTGTTCTTCAGTGATGGGAGAAGCCGCTCCCCCCATGTGAACGACTCGAATTCCCCCCTGACTCCAACGCCACACCACGTTTTGACCAAATCTTCTTCCCCCTAGGCGATCGTGGGGCGCACTGATGCCCTGAAACTGAATGCCACCAATGTTATAACTGCCGGGCTCAAATAAAATTCTTGGGTTGCCCGGTAGGTTCTCCGCTGCGCCTTCGTCCCATAATTGGGAGCTAATCAGTACCAAATCCGCCTGCACCCTAGGCAAACGAAATTTCTGAGTGCAACCAATGGCCCGGAAAGGATTGGCCAAAATGCGGAAACCATTGGCGGAAAAGAGAAAAGCGCTATGTCCTAACCATTCCACCTGCAAACCAGGGCTTGCTTGAGCTATGGCTGGCTTCCGGCGATCGCCAATTTGCACTCCAGCAACCGCCAGCAACCCGAATCCGGCAGTACGAATGATTTGTCGTCGTTTCATCAGAAAAATGGGTCCGAAACCCCGTCCCCTAGGATGGCTTTACATTGGAATTATAGTGGTTGGCCTGCCCGCCCCCCAAGTTAAATTGGCCACAAAAAAAAGGGCAACAGGAAATGACTCCTGCTCCCCCCGCAATGGGCTATGGGAATAGCCAAACTAGATTGGCTTAGGCCGGCACTAGAATTGTTTCTTGATCTGCTCAAAAGTATTGGCCAACTCACTCCAACTTTTTTCCAAACCGGCCTGTAACTCATCCCAGGCCGCCTCTCCAGATTGCTGGAGGTCCTGCCATTTGCCCATCAGTGCATCCCGTTGAGCCTGGAGTTCTTTCATTGTCCGTTGATAGTTGATATTGGCATCCGCCGTTTTTTCCCTAGCTTCAGCGGACATTTGGTCAATGTGGGCGTTCAGTTGGTCAATTTTAGCCTTGACTTTTTCTTTATAGGCTTCCTTTTCTTGGGCACTCATAGTGGTTGGGTTGGACATGGAATTTATCCTCTGTTGATTTACTTTGATGTCTTTTGAGGTTGTCTAGAAAAACTCGGTCAATGGAAGTTCATACCAAGCTAAAAAGTGAGTGGACAATGCTTACAGTGGCGTCAGCACTGACGATCTTTTCAGGGTCAGGGGGGAATTAATTGCTTTTTGGTAAGCCCAATTCTCTTAGCTGATAAAGCTCTAAAATTTGCCGGTAATAACCAAGGCCAACACAATTAACCCCAGGGTCAGATTGGCGGCTAATCCAAAGCCAATTAAATTTCGTCTGAACTGTTTTTGGGAGTGTGGATCAACTTTGGACACCGGTGGAGAAACAGGATAGGCGTTGATCAAGCCGGAATCTGTAACTCGGTAAGCCGGCTCTACATTGGGAGAAGAGGGGACATTTCCTCGGTTTCCACGCTCTTGCATTTCCGATTCTGGAGTCAAAGGAGTTTCCCTCTCCATCAACCCTTTGGCCGCAACCTCAGAGGGAATTAGCTCACTCCCATCACTGCCATGGCGCCCAAGATTATTCTCCTTAGACTGGACTGACTTACCGGTGGGTGCTTCTTTGTCCAGGGTTGTGTTTTGGTTATCCATTGATAACCCTCCATCTAACAACAGCAAGTATTTACCTTGCAACAATGCCATTGTAATTTTATGTCGTGCTTTTGTCAACCAAAAGTAATCTATTTTTAATTACTTTATCATGGTTATATTATTGCATTGTTATTACAAAAAAAGGAGTCGAGACCTGAATCGGCAGCATTATGGCCCGCGGAAAATTGCTATGCTGAGATTATGGAAATGTTAAGGGAGGGCAATGGTCAGAACGAAACCGAAATCCGATAAAGTGCTCACAATTCGCTTGCCAGAAAAGGATTTAGTACATTTGGAGAAGTATTGCACAGCGGAGGGAAGAACTAAAACAGAGGTGTTGCGCCAACTGATCCAAAGTCTGCCCGTGGTGTCTGACTAGGGGAGGATTTTGCTACAATGGTGGGCTGGTCAAAGTAGATAACTTAGACAGTCCGCGTTAGGCAATTTAAGCAGAAGCACTATGTACAATCCTTCCCTCCGTCGAGAAGCCCGTTATGAACCAGCGGCGGTTTTGCCCGTTACCCGTGAGCAGTCCTTGATTGACTGGTTAGAAAGTAATAATCGTCTGATTTACCGGGAGATTGAAGAAGGGACCACCAGTAATATCAGCGATGAAGATGTGGATATTGCCGAGCTGATGGACGGGGATGACAATCTTTATGGTGATGATGGCGCTGACGATATGGAGGAAGAATAGCATTGACCCCTGAGGCAAGATTTTTCGGTATTGTCCCGACCAGGGGTATCCGGTTCCTGTCTTAGGGGGTCCTATTTTTGCCGATGCTGGTGAGTAAATTGGCGCAGGCATCTTCGAGTAAGTCAATCACATGTTCGAATCCCGCCTGGCCGCCGTAGTAGGGGTCGGGCACTTCCCGATCGCCAAACTTTTCGGCATAATCACAGATCATCTTTACTTTATGGTGATGTTGTCCTGCCGGATCCTGGGCAAGAATATTACGGTAGTTATCCCGGTCCATGGCTAGAATCAGGTCAAAGGAATGGAAATCTGTGGGGAGAAATTGTCTTGCCCTTCCCTGTACTCGGTAACCCCGTTTTTTCAAACTTGCTGTCATGCGGCGATCGGGGGGGTCTCCCACATGGTAACCGGAAGTCCCGGCGGAGTCGCAAAGGATTTCTGCCCCCAAGCCAGCCTGTTCAATTTGGGCATTCATGATATTTTCCGCCGCTGGCGATCGGCAAATATTTCCTAAACAGACAAACAATAATTTCATCTTTAAATCTAAAGGTCTAGGATCGATGGGTTAAAACTGAATGTGTATAAATTTCCCACTAACTTTGTAGATCGTTGGGGCGGGAGCGGGCAATTTGCACACTGAGGAAAATCACGGGCAACATTCCCGCCAGAATAATGGTCAGTGCTGGGGCTGCCGCCTCAATGAGCCGTTCGTCGGAGGCGTATTGATAAACCCGGATGGCTAAGGTATCGAAGTTAAAAGGACGGATTACCAACGTTGCTGGCAATTCTTTCATTACGTCGACAAACACCAACATCACAGCGGTGAGTAGGCCTCCGGTCATTAGGGGAGCATGGACTTGCCAGAGAATTTGGCTGGGGCTTTTGCCTAAACTGCGGGCCGCATCGTCCAAACTGGGTTTAATTTTGCCTAAACTACCTTCAAGGGAGCCCAGGGCCACGGCCAAAAACCTGACCAGATAGGCATAGACCAGAATGGCAATGGTGCCACTCAGCAGAAGACCCATTTTTACGCCCCAAATATTTTCCCACCAATCAGCCAGCCAATTGTCAAAGTTTCCCGCTGGAATGAGCACCCCCACGGCAATGACGGAACCGGGGATGGCATAGCCCATGGAAGTGACTTTGACTGCGAAGGAGGTTAGGGGTTGGCGGCTCAACCTTTGGCCATAGACCAGGATTAAACCAATCCCTAGGGCGATCGCCGCGGTGAGGCAGGCCAGGATTAAACTGTGGGAGGCCAATTGGAAGAAGTTATTGTTACTGACTTCCTGGGCGTAGGAGAGAGTAAGGTAAAGCAAATAGCTGGCGGGTATTAAAAAGCCGAGCAAGAAGGGAAAAAGACAAAAAACTAAGGCCCCGATCGCCCTTAGGCCCCGGAGTTGATAACGGGGTAAATGCTGTTGGGGACTACTGGATTGATAAAATTTTGCCTGACGGCGGGACCAGCGTTCCAAGATAACCAGGAGGAAAATAAAAATCATTAAAAAGGCCGCCAGTTGGGT
Source organism: Synechocystis sp. PCC 6714 (assembly GCF_000478825.2). Classification (NCBI taxonomy): domain Bacteria; kingdom Bacillati; phylum Cyanobacteriota; class Cyanophyceae; order Synechococcales; family Merismopediaceae; genus Synechocystis; species Synechocystis sp. PCC 6714. The sequence continues at coordinate 359,395 of NZ_CP007542.1, forward strand.
GGCCCCTTGCCTTTCCCCAAAGCCGAACCAGGTGGAATAGATACCTGTGGTGAAAGTATTGACGCCAAAATATTGCACAGTGCCAAAATCATTCAGGGTTTCCATCATTACCAACGCTAAACCAGCGGCGATCGCCGGCCGAGCTAGGGGCAGTGCCACCCGACCAAAACTTTGCCAGGGGTTACAACCAAGGGAACGACTGGCTTCTAGGGTGCAAATTCCCTGTTCTAAAAAGGCAATGCGAGTTAGGAGATAAACGTAGGGATAGGAGACCAAAGCCAAAATGGCGATCGCCCCCCAAAGGGAACGGATATTGGGAAACCAATACTCAGGGGCTGACTGCCAACCGAAGATAGGACGCAGTAGTCCTTGGACGGGACCGTAGTAGTCCAAAAGGTTGCTATAGCCGTAGGCCAATAAGTAGGCCGGGGAAGACAGGGGTAATAACAAAGCCCATTCCAACCAGCGGGAGCCGGGAAAACGGCACATGGTCACTAGCCAAGCGGTACCCACCCCCAAAACCAAAACCCCCGCTCCCACTCCCACCATAAGAGCTAGGGAGTTACGAATGTATTCTCCCAAAACCGTCTCCCAGAGGTGTTGAAAAATTTCCCCCTGCCAGGAAAAAATACCCAGAAAAACAAAGACCACCGGCACTGCAATCCAAGCGGCGATCAGTAAACTGACCATAACCCAAACATTGAGGGAAACTTTACTGAAGGGGGAAAACGCAATGGAGAAATTAAACACGGCAGATCGGACGCAGTGACAAGGCTGGGTTACTATCGGTTACTGATGCTAAATGACTATGGAATGGATCAGCTAGTGGGGGGCTCGTCTGTTTTAAAAGGATTTTGCCCGATGCCCAATTCTTTTTTGCTCTCCTTAAGGCTCTTCCATAGTTTTTTGATTCTCTCATAGGCTTCCACTGTTTCAATTTTGCCTGCGGTCTCTAAATTGCAAATCACACTCACTTTCTGGGCGAATTCCTGTAGATTTGCATTAAAAACCAACTTTTCCGGCTTGAAATCCCCATAATATTTACTTTTGGGATACATAAATGCGTCTTTTTCCGGATTATCAGTCATATTATCTCTTCAGCGGACAAGAACACTAACCATTGTAGGCGCATTGACCATTTCCGGGGGGTTGGGTCGGGTAAAAATAACCCTGCTCAGACCATGGCTTCTAAGGGTTTTTGTCAATTACCGCAGTAACCCAACCCAAGCTGGGACAATGGTGGTGGTTATTCCAGACCGTCCCCATCTTCCCCTATTTCTTCCATTGTGTTTACCGGCATTATCCAATCCCTCGGTTACCTTTCTGCCCAGCGGGCCGACCGCCTGGAAATTACCCTCGCTCCTCCTGATGCCCAAAGGGTCCTGGGAGATATGGCTTTGGGGGATAGCATTGCAGTGGATGGAGTTTGCCTCACCGTAGAGGCGATCGCCCACCATGGGTTTCTAGCGGATATTTCCCCGGAAACTTTGCAGCGCACCACCCTCGGCCGAGCCAAGGAACGACGCACAGCGGTCAATATTGAAACTTCCCTCCGGGTAGGGGGAAAAGTGGGAGGACATTTTGTCTCCGGCCATGTGGACGGAGTGGGGCAATTGTTGAGCAACGAACAAACTGACAATGCTTGGCTACTAAGCTTTGGTCCGGTGGGGAATCTGCAGGGACAATGGTATCAGTATCTAGCGCCCTACCTCGTGCCTAAGGGCAGTATCGCCGTCAATGGCATTAGTTTGACGGTGGCGGACTGTGGAGAGAATTGGTTTAATGTGGCAGTAATTCCCCACACCTACAGCGAAACTAATTTGCAACTGTTACAACCGGGGGACTGGGTTAATTTGGAGGGGGATATTTTGGGTAAATATGCGGCCCGATTTTTGTCCCGGGGTCAAGCAACAGAAAGGGCTAAAGATATTGACCTAGCGTTTTTGTCCGAACATGGCTACGGCTAGCATGATGCCACCGGTAAGCATAGTTAGCCACAGTTAATTTCAGGTTTCAACGGGTAGAAATTGCCTTTGCTCCACTGGATTGTTTTGCTAGGCTGGAGGGAGATCCCGAGAAATTAGTTCTATGTTTTCTTTGCTCCTTTCTGGCTGGCAGCGGTGGCTACAAATACTTATCTTGGCGATCGCCTTGGTGTTGCTCTGGGCGCCATCGGCATTGGCCCAAGCCAATACGGTGAACTACACCTATGGGGATTTAGCTCGGTCAGATTTTTCCCATCAGGACTTAACCAAAGCGGTGTTTGCGGCGGCGGATTTACGGGAAAGCAATTTTGAGGGGAGTGATCTAACCTTTTCCATTTTGACCGATGCGGTTTTCCTCCATGCCAATCTCCGGGGTGCTAACCTGAGTGGCTCCCTGGTGGACCGGGTTACCCTGGATTTTGCTGATTTGCGGGACACCATTTTCACCGAGGCGATCGCCACCCGCACCCGTTTTTACGACACCGATATTACGGGGGCAGATTTTAGTGATGCGGTGCTTGATGCTTACCAAGTCAAACTGATGTGTGAACGGGCGGCAGGGGTTAATCCAGTCACTGGGGTAGCCACCAGAGAAAGTTTAGGTTGTCGTTAATGGTGACCGTTGTAACGCAGAGTCAACGCTTCCCTGGCCTGTTCCCGGTCATCAAAGTGGATCTTTTCCGTCCCGAGAATCTGGTAGTCTTCATGACCTTTACCGGCAATTAACACCCCATCCCCTGGTTGCGCTTCGCGGATTGCTTTTTGGATGGCAGTGGCCCGATCGCCAATAATCCAGGGCTTGGCATCTGGGGCAATACCCTGTACCACATCGGCCAAAATTTGTTCCGGATCTTCGGTACGGGGATTATCGGAAGTAACCACCGCTAGGTCGGATAACTGGGCGGCAATATTGCCCATTAAAGGGCGTTTAGTGCGGTCACGATCGCCACCACAACCGAATACGCAAATCAAACGGCCGGGGATGAAGGGTCGAGCAGCCTTGAGAGCATTTTCCAAACTATCAGGGGTGTGGGCATAGTCCACCATGACAGAAATGTCCTGATCCGGGCGGATTTTGACTTGCTCCATGCGCCCTGGTACCCCAGGAAAATTGAGCAAATCCTTGACCATAGTGGCTAAATCTAAACCAAAATGCACTCCACTGGCGATCGCCGCTAACACATTAGCTAAGTTAAATTGCCCTACTAGCGGAGACTGGAATGGTAATGATCCCTGGGGCGTGACCAAAATCCCCTGCACACCGGTAGGTTGATAGTCTAAATCTTTGGTGTAAAAATCCGCTGTGCTCCCATTGACACTGTAGGTATAAACTTGCTCCGACGGCAGGCGATCGATTAATTTTTGCCCGTAAACGTCATCTTGGTTAATCACTGCCCGACCCTTTAAATATTGCCCTTCAAACAGCAGGGCTTTGGCGGCAAAATAATTGTCCATAGTGCCGTGGAAATCCAAGTGATCCTGGGTCAGGTTGGTGAAAACAGCACAGGCAAAGTCACATTGCAAGACCCGCCCCTGGGCCAAGGCGTGGGAACTGACTTCCATCACTGCGTACTGATTGCCTGCTTGAAGAGCTTCCGCCAATTGTTTCTGCAAATCCGTAGCAAAAGGGGTAGTGTGGGTAGCGTTTTTTTGATAGCCGGGCCAACGGGTGTAGAGGGTACCTAATAAAGCGCTGGGCCGTTGCTGTTGGTTAAGAAAATATTCAATTAGATGGCTGGTGGTGGTTTTCCCATTGGTGCCTGTTACCCCGGTCAACTGTAAAGTTTGGGCCGGATGTTGATAAAAAGCGGCGGCAATATCAGCACAAACCTTGACCAAATCCGGCACGGCAATGACACATTCTCCATTTTGGGCCGGAAACTTTTGCAATGCGCTCTCACTCACCACGGCGGCGATCGCCCCGCCACTGAGGGCCCCAGACCAAAATTCGCCCCCATCGACCCTAGTGCCTGGCATACCAATGAATAATGTGCCGGGGGAACAAGCGTGGGAATTGGTGGACAAACCCTCCACTACTTCTCCTAGGGCGGGGTAACGCTCAGGTTCCTGGGTTAACCAAGGGGCGGCGGCTACCACTGCTGGAACCGATGCTAATAAATGCCCTAACTTAACCATGGTCGTTTTTCCCCAATCAAATTTGCCGTAATTGAAGGTCAATATACCTGAGATGTTCCAAGTGGGGTTAGCCCCTGGTGTACTGGTTGCCAAGGTTTTACCTAGCTTTGACCCACGTCCTCTCTCCGGTGACGACCTTGGACACTGGCCAGTTCAGGGTGACCTGCTTCGATCAAGGCCTGATCCCGCAAACGGCAGGAATCACAGCGGCCACAGGGTTGCTCTCCCCCGGCATAGCAAGACCAGGTTTCGGCAATGGGCACCCCCAACTCCAAGGCTTTATGGACAATGTCGACTTTGCTGAGTGTAATCAGGGGCGCAATTAATTGGATTGGTCGCCCTTCCACTCCCACTTTGGAAGATAGGGCTGCTAATTGTTGATACACCGCTAAATATTCGGGGCGACAGTCAGGATAGCCGGAATAATCAATGGCGTTAATACCTAAAAATACCGCTTCGGCTCCCTGGGCTTCAGCCAAAGATAAACCCAGAGCAATAAAAACAGTGTTACGCCCCGGCACATAGGTGGAAGGAATAATATCCGGCTCCACTCCCCCTTGGGGCAGGATTTGTTGGCGATCGGTTAGGGAAGATCCTCCCCATTGGGCCAAGTCCAAATCAACGGTGAAATGGTGCTCGATCGCCAGGGCTTGAACAATGGCTTGGGCTGCCTGGAGCTCCCGGTCATGGCGTTGGCCATAGTTAAAGGACAGGGCAATCACTTGGTACCCTTCCTCTTTGGCGATCGCCGCTACAGTGGCGGAATCTAGTCCCCCTGATAAAAGAACAACAGCAGTTTTGGTCATCACAACTTCAACGATTTTCTTGATCAAATTAACTCTAAATTTCTCCAGTGGACTCAATGGCACTAAAGGGGAGAGTACTGGCTCCATTGGTGGTATATATTCGGCGGGGAACACCAATTTCAATGTTATTTTCCGTTAGGGCCTGACGTACTCGAAACCGCAGCTCCCGTCCCACGGACCATTGCTGAGCCGGTGCTGTTTGAATCCAGATGGTGATGGTCATGCCCTCATGGGTGAGACTGTCGATGCCCAACACATCGGGAACCGCTAGCATTTTGTCGCGCCATTCCGGGTCATCGTACAGATTTTCCCCCACCTGACGCAACACATTGATGGCCTTGGCGGGGTCGGTGTCGTAGGCCACATTGATACTCACATTAGCCCTGGACCAAGAACGGGTCAGATTCTTCACTTGGGTAATGGCACTGTTGGGAATGGTTACCAATTCCCCTCCGGCGCTTCGTAGCTGGGTAACCCGCAAATTCAAATTTTCCACTCCTCCGGCGGCAAAGCCAACATCAATCACATCACCGATGGCGTACTGATCCTCCGCCAACACCAGGAATCCATCGACTAAATCCTTGACTAAACTTTGGGAACCAAAGGAAATGGCCAGGGCCACCAAACCTCCGATGGCAACCACAGACCCGGTGGGAATACCGAGGATGGTCAAGGCGGTCAATAGCCCGCTGGTGGTAATAACCACTGTCACCACACCTTTGATAGCCCCGGCGATGGTGGAAATGCGGAGATCTCGTCTTTGGTTATCCCCCAAATTGATAAATTTATTGAGGCTTATGTAGCTAGTGTTTTGCCAATTATCTTTTAATAGTTCGATAATGCGGTGACCGATGCGGATGGCTAGGCCGACAAAAAACCACAGCAGTAATAATTGCAAAGGCCGGCCCAGAATGGCACCACTGAGGGTCGCTAAGCCGGGAATTTCTCGGAATATGGCGAATAGTCCGAAGTACCAACCAAGGATGATCACCCAGAACAAAAGCCACTGAATAAACTGCCAAAAGCCAATTTTTCGTTCGATGTTAAGTATTTGGGGCAATCTTTGCCAAAATATTCGTTGCCGTTGCCCTAGGATTTTCGGCACAGGATAGCGGGCTTCTATGGGGTCGGGGTGGTTTTCAGCAAAGACCTCCGACTCCGCTTGTTGTTCTTGTTCGGCGGCGATCGCCTGTTTACGCTTTAGGAGCAGTTGACGATAACGGAAAATTAGATATTTGATGCCGGCAATGACAGCCGTTGCCACCAATAGGGCAGCAGATATTTGCAAAGCCTTTTTAAAGGATTGCTCCAAGGCTTCTGGGGTGGTGCTGGCCTGGCCCCGACGAATTTCTTCATCTAGTTTTTTTCGCCATCGCTCTGCCAAAACATCGATGGTTTGACCGTTGAAATCCGCATCATTTTCCGTCACGGAAGCCAGAACAAGGGGTAGGGGATAATCATCATTGCTGACGGTAACCACCACCACATTATTGAGGCGAGATGTTTCCACCCTTAGGTCATCGGGGTTCATATCCCGCCCAAAAATGGCCAGTTCCAGTTTGCTTTTAATATCTTGGGCCCTTTGCTCCACAGGAACCCCGTCGTTGTCCCCCTGGCGGTCATAAACGGTGGGGGATGCCACATTGAATAGAAAACTGTTATCAATGGGCGATCGGACGGGGGCCACTTCGATGGGACCGTACCGGGAAACCTCTGGGGGTTTGTAGCCACGGCTCTGGCCACTAAATCCTTGGGGCATGACAAATTGAGCTTGGCTGGGGTGGGGAATAGTCAGTAGTAGGGCTAGAACGATGCAGCCGAGCCAGAAGAAACGTTGATATTTTCGTCGATATTTTTTCAGTTTGGTAATTAAGGGCATGGTTCTTGATGTTCAAATCTGTCAGCAAAATCGACAGCCAAAGGCCAGCAACCTTGATGGTAGTCTGATGGAGAAAACGTCATTGATCAACCCCTGAACTAATTTTTTGACTATGGCCAACGCAAAATCCTCATCCCTTCCCAGTTGGAAGAATCCCAGCGGTAAAACCTTGCTAATTCTGCTCTGGGCCCTGGCTTTAGCCCTGATGGCTCTGTTGGGTAATTGGGCAGGTGTGCCATGGTTAGGCAATGTAAAATTACTTATTGCCCTTGGTTTTACGGCCCTAATCACCGCCTTGATTGGCATGGCGGTAGTACCAATGTTCGTAAACCTCAAAGCGAGCCAAGTAATCCAGTCCGATGGCCCCCAAAGTCATCTGAAAAAGGCCGGCACCCCCACCATGGGAGGCATTTTCTTTGTGCCGGTGGCAGTGGCGATCGCCGTGGTAGGGACTCAGTTCAACCCTGATGTCATGGTGGTAGGCCTGGTAACTTTGGGTTACATGGCGATCGGTTGGGTGGATGACTGGCAAATTTTAAAATACAAATCCAATAAAGGGTTAACCCCCAAACAAAAATTATTTTTACAGGTGGCGATCGCCGTTATTTTTTGCACTTGGTTATTTTTTTATGGGCCGGTGGAAATTACCAACATTCGCATTTTGCAATTTGTTTTACCCCTGGGTCTGCTTTTTTGGGGGGTAGCAATATTTGCCCTTGTGGCAGAAAGTAACGCCACTAACTTAACCGATGGGGTGGATGGTTTAGCCGCGGGCACCGGGGCGATCGCCTTTGTGGGGTTAGGTTTACTGGTGGTGACGGAAAATCCAGCGTTGGCCTTTTTTTGCTCTGCCATGGCCGGTGGCTGTATTGGTTTTGTGCACCATAACCATAATCCTGCCCGGGTATTTATGGGGGATACGGGTTCCTTAGCCCTAGGGGGAAGTTTAGCGGCGGTGGGCATCATGACCGGCAACCTCTGGGGTTTATTACTGATCAGTGGCATTTTCCTAGTGGAATCCCTCTCCGTCATTGCCCAAGTCAGTTACTACAAAGCCACCAAAGGCCCCGATGGGGTAGGTAAAAGACTATTAAAAATGGCTCCCGTTCACCATCATTTGGAATTAAGCGGTTGGACTGAAACCCAGATTGTGGGCTCTTTCTATCTCATTAATACCCTTTTGGTGATCGTGGCTATGGCAACAGCGTCAGACTAGAATCAGGGGGTAATGGTTAGTGGTAGTCCAATGCAAATCACCTTAAACTTACCTGATAGCCTCGGTCAGACAATAAACTTTGATCAGAATGATTGGCTCCGGGAAATTGCCATTGCCCTATTTGCACAGGAACGCATTTCCCTTAGCCGTGCCAGTAAAATTTCCTCCATGGAAGTTATGGAATTTCAAAAACTTCTGTCGGAGCGGGAAATTTGTGTTCACTACGACGTAGATGAATTTGAACAGGACATTGAGCAACTGCAAAATCGTGGCTGGTTATGATTGTCATTAGTGACACTTCAGCCCTTGCCAATCTCGCCGTTGTCGATCATCTTTGGCTCCTAGAAGTAATTTACGAAAAGTTAATTATTCCGGAGTCCGTTGCCAGGGAAATTACCATGGCCACTAACCCCCAAATTTCGGCAATTGTGCAGTTAGATTGGATTCAAACCCGCTGTCTTAGTACCAATGGCTATCACCTAGCACGACAACTACAGAGGTAACGGGGCCTTGATTTGGGGGAAGCCCAAGCCATAGCCCTGGCCATGGACTTACAAGCTAACGATCTATTAATTGATGAGCGTTTAGGAAGAAGAGAAGCCTCCCGTTTGGGACTTTCTATAATTGGAATTTTGGGAATTCTTCTTGTTGCCAAACAGAGGAGCCTTATTACTCAGGTGAAACCAATTATTGACAATTTGGTTAGCCAAGCCGGCTTTAGGGTTAGCCCCCAACTGTACCAACGTGTCTTAATTATTGCCCAAGAAATTTAACAAAAAATTGCCCCCATGGACTCTGCCACCAGAACTAACACTTTTTTAGACTCCAAACTTAATTCTGTGCCCGGGGATGCCCTGGGTTATCTACGGCGTTTAGATCAGCGTTGGCAAGCCCTCTGTCAGGGAAAAATTCTCCCCATCCCTGAGGTAGCCCAAAAAGTTAATGGTAAATTAGGAGAAACGGATTTTGACGCGGTGATTTGTGGCGGCACCTTGGGAATTTTATTGGCCCCTAGTTTACAAATAAAAGGTTGGCGTGTTGCCGTCATTGAACGGGGGAAATTACAGGGTCGCGTCCAGGAATGGAATATTTCCCGTCAAGAATTACAAACCTTTGTGGAATTAGATTTACTCACCCCAGAGGAGTTGGAAACGGCGATCGCCAGTGAATATAATCCCGGTCGCATTGCTTTCCATGGGGGGCAAGAATTTTGGATAAATAATGTTTTAAATGTGGGGGTAGACCCGGTTTATTTACTGGAAGCATTGAAGCAAAAATTTCTCCAAGCTGGAGGAATATTATTGGAATACACTGCCTTTCAAAAAACAACTATTCACCCCGATGGAGTTGAAATTAGTTATCAACAAAATGGGGCAGATTCGGTTGATTCCAAAATTACTAGCCGCTTGTTGATTGATGCCATGGGCCATGGTTCTCCCTTAGTAAATCAAGCCCGTCAGGGGAAAATTCCTGATGGAGTTTGCCTTGTAGTTGGTAGTTGCGCCCAGGTTTATCCTGACAACAAAACTGGAGACTTAATTGCCACCACCACAGGAATTACTAATAATTGCCAATATTTTTGGGAAGCTTTTCCAGCCCGGGATGGCCGCACCACCTATCTATTTACCTATGTAGATGTGCATCCTGACCGTATCGGTTTGGAGTTTCTCTTTGAGGAATATTTTCGACTGTTGCCCAGTTACCAAAAAGTTAATCTAGACCAACTACAATGGCAACGATTTTTATCTGGTTTTTTCCCTGCCTATAAATCCAGTCCCCTCCATTTTCCCTGGAGTAGAGTACTAGCCGTGGGAGATAGTGCCGGTAGTCAATCCCCTGTTAGTTTCGGCGGTTTTGGTGCCATAGTACGGCATTTACAACGATTAACCACCGCCATTGGCGAAGCCCTCGAGGGGAATTATTTAACCGCAGCGGATCTGGCTCTTTTACAACCCTACCAGCCCAATATTGGTGTTACTTGGTTATTTCAACAAACTATGGGGGTTAGAATTGGTCAGAAGGCCGATCCAGATCAAATTAATCATCTGATGAATACTGTTTTTGCCATCATGGACCAACAGGGGGAAAAAGTAATGCAACCTTTTCTACAGGACGTCATTCAATGGTCTGGTTTGACTCAAACTTTGCCCAGGGTAAATCCCTTGATAGTATTACCTTTGTTGCCCCAAATTGGTCTTCCAGCCTTGGTAGATTGGTTGGGTCACTATGCTAATTTAGCTGGCTATAGTCTGGCCTATCCTCTGTTTAAAAATATCTTGTTTACCAAACCTAACTTTGAGCAAAAACGTTGTTTAGAAGCTTGGTATTATGGCTCCGGATTTGATTTTCACCGTGACTAAAACATTACCCCGATCGCCCAAATATCCATGGATTTGGACTAATTACCTGGGCTTTAATCCGGTGGACCGACGATATTAACTTCTGTCTCACAATCACTAAAGAGGACGTACTGATTTCTCCCTGCCTGCTTTGCTAAATAAAGGGCTTGGTCTGCCTGCTTGAGTAATGTTTCGCTGTCACCTTCAAACCCAGAACAGGCCACAGCAATGCCAATACTACATGTAACATTGCCTCCATTACCTGTTGCCAGATGCGGAATCGCCTCCGCCTGCAGAGTAATTTTAATTCTTTGGGCAATGGCGATCGCCTCCAGGCGGCCGACTTCGGGCAGAACCAGAATAAATTCCTCCCCCCCATAACGGGCAATGAAATCAGATCCTGGCTGACGAATACAACTTTGCAATATTTGGGCGATCTCCGTTAAGCAAATATCCCCTTGGCCATGGCCATAATGATCGTTATAGAGCTTGAAATAATCCACATCCACCATCATCACAGTAAGATTATTGCCTCTCTGGAGAAAGGCTTCCCATTCCCGGGGAAATTGTTGTTCAAAATAGCGACGGTTAGGAACATGGGTTAATCCATCAATGTGAGCTAGCTTATTCAGTTCAATATTGGCTATTTCTAAGGATTTTTTTGCGGCGGTTAATCTCTCCGTTCTTCTTTTAACTTCATTTTCCAGGTTTCTTACTGCCTGGGCAAGGGATTGTTGGGCAATTTTCTTTTCTTCAATAACGGCAGAAAAAAACAGGGCTGTCATGGAAATTACCCCCGTAAACATCTGTAGAAATATCACTGAATTATTGCCGGAATCATGAATAAATATACCTTGGCCCTGGGCGGTGGTGAAAATAGCAAAAAAAGCAAAAAAAGCAACGAAAACACTAGCAAAAAATTCGCCAAAATGAAAGACCACAAATAGAATTAGTGGCAAAAACATATAGGCGACTGGATAGGATTTATAAAAAGAAAGAAACCAAATTAAAACAGTTAAAGCAATGGACAGAATTAACTTAACATCAGTCAGATGATGACGGCGAAATTGGTAGAAGCGGACAGTAATTAGTACAGGCGAAAAAACAATAATTGCCAAAAAACTATTAGACCACCAAGTGATCCAAGAGTAGAAAAATTTTTCCCAGGTGACAATTCCTAAAAATAATAAGGTGCTAACACCAATAACTGCGGATAAGAACGGACCGATTAATGCCCCCTGGACGAAAGCAATGGTAGTAGAAAGTCTTTGGAAGGGATTGAGAATTGCCAATGGCTCCCTGATACTATCACTATCATTAATAATTGGTACCGATTCCCTTTGGGCTACTAACTTCAGTTTATTTTTTAGCCAGAGGTCTCCCACAAAAGGCTGAATAGTATTGGCAAAGGCAAAGGCAGTTTCTAGGACAAGAAATTGGGTAATACTAGGGGGCGGATCAAACGTAGAAAGTACTGAAATTAAGCCCAACACCGAGCCGAGAATGATACCTGGGGTGACCCAATGACCAAAGTGGAAAAACACGCCAAAGGTTAGGGCGGAGGGAAACCAAACGGGGGCAATTCTCCCCGGTAGTAGTGTGCTAACTAATTGGTCGCTGAGTTTAATTCCTACGACATAAAACAGAGCTACCAAAAGGTTTAAAAGAATATTATGCAGGAGGGGACTTTGCAAAAAAAATGAAGTTTTACTGCCTCCAAGCCAACGAACTAACCCATGGCGATGGATTGGAGCCCAGTGCTCTTGTCTGGCCATAATTACCCTTCTCCCTCAACTTTACAATTACCCGACACTTTACTGTGGCAATTTGTCGAGAGCTTTGCGGTATAGCGCCCGACATTAGAGTTAAGTATAGGCTTAATTGTCTAGGTCTTTGACCAATGGGAAAGGGGCTAGGGAAGAACTAGGGAAGCGATAAACCATAACTCTGAAACCTAAGCCGAAGATGGGATTTGAACCCACGACCAACTGATTACGAATCAGCTACTCTACCACTGAGCTACTTCGGCACGACTTAATTCCACTGCAAAATGATAACATTTCCTGTACCAGCTTTCCTGGGGAGAATTTATGCCACCATTGGTTGTTGCACATTTGGGGCCAAGGGGAACCAATACGGAAACCGTTGCCTTGGTTTATGGGGAACAGCACCAGGAGCGCACTGGACAATTTGTAGAGTTCTTGCCCTGTCCCAGCATCGGCAAAACCCTAGAGGCGGCTGCCCAAGGCCTGGTGGACGTGGCGATCGTGCCGGTGGAGAACTCAACGGAGGGGGGCATTGCTATTACCTTGGATTGTCTGTGGTCGGCGGATAATCTCAAAATACAGCAGGAATTGGTGCTCCCCATCACCCATGTTTTGCTCAGTCGGGGCCAATCTTTAGCCAATCTAAATCGCGTTGTGTCCCATCCCCAAGCCCTGGGGCAATGTCAGAAATGGTTGACCGCCCATCTTCCCCAGGTCAGTTTAGTACCCGCCAATTCCACCACCGAAGCGATTCAAATTATCGGTGACGATCCCACCTCAGCGGCGATCGCCTCTCCCCGGGCTGCCACCCTGTTTGATCTTCCTGTACTACAAACTAATATCCAGGATTACCCCGACAACTGCACGCGCTTTTGGGCAGTCAGTTCAGAGGGCCATCTAAATGGCAGTCACACCACCCTCGCCTTTAGTGTCCCCCGCAATGTGCCCGGAGCCTTAGTTAGCCCTTTACAACTGTTGGCCCAGAGGAACATTAACCTAAGTCGCATTGAATCCCGCCCCACCAAACGGTCATTGGGAGAATATGTCTTTTTTATGGACTTAGAGGCAAGCCAAACAGAACCCCGACTGCGGGAAGCCCTTGGACAGTTAAAACAATACACAGAAGTGCTGAAAATTTTTGGCAGTTACCCCACAAAAGTTCTACAATTGGCTGACCTCCAGCATTTCCATCCACCGGGTTGGCCTGCAAGTTATTCCCCGTGACCCCCTACCATTGCCTTTGACCTTCCCGATCAAGTTTTTATGAGTGACCTCCTCAGCCAGATCCAAACATTGCTCAGCTCAGAAGATTTTAGCGATAAAGTCCGGGGTTTAAATCAACTGCGAGTCCTGGAGCCGGCCGAGGCATTCCCCCTGCTCAAGCCCCTGGTCAAAGATGCCAATCCTCGCATTCGTTATGCAGCAGTCAGTCAGTTGGACCCTGTGGGCAATGCGGATCTGGAGCAAGCCCTCGAACTACTGCGAGATCGCCTCTTCAACGATCCTGAAATTGATGTGCAATCGGTGGCGGCGGATGTGATCGGCGGCCTAAAACTGACAGCGGCCTACCCTGATTTGCAAAGGGCCTATGAAGAAACTCCAGAATGGTTATTGCAGATGAGTATCGTGGCCACCCTGGGGGAAATGGGCGACAGCCGGGGCTTTGACTTACTCAAAATTGCCTTGAGTTCCGAAAATAGTTTAATTAGAACCGCGGCTATCAGTGCCCTGGGGGAACTGGGTAACCCTGAAGCATTTCCCCTGTTGGTGCCCCTGGCCCAGGACGAAGACTGGCAAGTACGGTACCGCTTGGCCTTGGCAGTGGGTCATTTAAACCATCCCGATCGCCAGAATTTACTGCAACAGTTAGCCCAAGACAGGGCGGAGCAGGTGGCCAGCACTGCCCGGGAGTTGTTGGGCATCTAGGTCAAGTTGGCTTTAGGACTGGACATTGTCGGCCGATCTAAACACAGGGCAGTGGCCATCCCCCCTTACCTGTAGACCCATGAGGGGGGACTCGGGATTACGGCAATGGTAATGCTGAAAATATAGGCAATTGGTGCAACAATCACCGTCGGCCAGCCCCCTAATGGTTTGGGATTGCCTCAGCAATTCCCTTTGGCTAATGCCCCTTAAAATCAATTCTTCCCCTTGCCAACGGGCTTGTACAATGCCAGTTTCACCAAACTTGGCCCAACGGGAATTTTCCATAATTTGTCCGTCCAGGTGAATAGCTACTTCCCCCAGGTGATGGACATTTTTGTCGGGCTCCAATTCATGGATTTCCCCCTCATAAATTTGTGGTAGGGGTGGTGTGGGCTGGACAAATCGATCGCCAATGGGTAGGGCTACCCAGTTGCCAGCGGCGGGGGAATGGAGTTGGTAGCGGCTTTGTAACTCCTCCAGGCTAGTGAGGTCTTCGATGTTCGAGCGTTCTCCATGGACAAAGACCAAATGTTGGGGGCGGAGATTGTGGATTAACTGGGTTGTATTGCGCCCATCACTGTGGTCCGCTAAGAGATAATCTGCCAATTCGTATTGGGGAAACTGTCCCAGATTTTCCCAGGCAAAATTGACTAAACAATCCGGTAATTCCACCAACCGGGGCAAAAATACCGTCCACAATCCTGGCAGGGCCGGTGGGCTAGGCCAAGCTCCAGGCCAACTTTCTGTCACGACTAAAGAAGGGGAGGATAATGACAATTTTCCTTGGGGGCCATCAAGGGGACGGAGATGGGGATAGACTTTATCGTCCCAAAACAGGGGTTGATGTTGGGCAAAATTGCGGACATTGTCCGGCAGATAGGCCAAAATTTCTTGGTAAGCATCACAGCCCCCAGCTACCCCCTTCCCGGCCCAAAGATTGACCTGACGGCCTGTAAATTGGTGATGAGTCCGCAGCAGCTTAAGAATTTCCTGGGCTAAGCCCAAGGGGGGCACCGGCAGGAGAATATTTCTCCCCTTCGCTAGTACCGCTTCGATCGCCTGGATGAATTGTTTTTCCTGTTGGCGACGGTGGGGTAAACGGCGACTGCCATACTGTCCTTCGAGGATTAGCACATCAGGCCTTAAGCCCCGCAATTGGGCTAGGGCTAGGCCATCCACCAACTGCAAATGGGACAGACAATAATCCCCGGTATAGACCACTCGGTAAAGGCGATCGCCGTTGTGGTACTCCAGCAAAACCAACGCCGCTCCGGGGAGATGACCTGCGGGCATTAATTCCACTTTTAAATTGGGCAAAATCTCCTGGGGCGATCGCCAGGGCAGAACTTGGGAAAATACAGGCACGTCAACGCCGAGCCAATTTAGGGGCAATAACCTTTGGGTAACCCCACTGGTCAAAATGGGAATGTGGGGAAATTGTTGATGTAACTGCCACAATCCCAGGGCATGGTCCCCATGGGCATGGCTACACACAACCAGATCTATGGCCCCAGGATCTCTTTTCCGTAGGGGGGTCAAATCCGCCAAGCCACAGTCCAACAGGATCCTGTAGGGTCCCAAATTCAACTCTAGGCAAACTCCCCCATCCCGGTGACCTACTCCATAGGGGAAAAAAGATATATCAGCCAACGGTTTTCCCTGGGTCGGCACGGAAAAAGTCATGGAACCCTGGCGATCGGCCCCGGGGGCAAAGCAACATCAATCACAATCAACGGCCCCTGGCGCATGGGGCACTAATGGGCGGAACCGTTACCATCGTACTTATCCGTGTCGTAATAACCATTTTTGGTACCGAAAAAGAGACAGGCTAGGGTAAACACCGCCGTTAGACCAATGAGAATCAATTTAACGTCCATAAAGTTGCATCGAAAACAAAGCAAGGTCGCCCCCATCGTAACTTGTTTCCCCAGGGGGAGTGAAATTTTGCCGCCAATTTCTCCCCCAGGTCAAGGGAAAACCATCTTTGAGCGCCGCCACCGTGAATTAGTGGTCAAATCGATTTACCCCATGCCAATTTTCAAGGCGTGGTAGAGGGGGAAATTACCCACACCGATGACATCGAATAAGCACTAATAGTTGAAATCACTAACTGGCAATGACCCGATTGACCAAAGCCATCACATCGCTGCGGCTCAATTTTTCCTTGCCCAGGGCCAACACATCCAATGTGCCATAGGCCAAGGTTAGGGGGATTTTACAAAAATTTAGGGCCGGGCCGTGGGGCAATGATTTCGTATATTGGTCCGCTAAAGCTAAGTTATATCGGGCATACTTATGCATATCTGCCAGTTCCCAGCCCTGGGGAAAAAAGCTCACCCCCCGTTGGCGATCTTCCTTGTAGTTACGGACAATGTTAACCGCCTGGAGTCCCCGACCAAAACCAATGGCATGGGAACGGTTCGTTTGGGTGCCATCGTGCCAAGCCCATAAATCCGATAGCAGTAGACCAACGGCCCCCGCCACACTGAAGGTGTATTGGTCTAACTCATTTTCTGTTTTGATTTGCCAGTTATGGATGGCCCAAAAAGCCATGCGGTCGGACATGGCCGCGGTGGCATCCCACACCCTGGGGGCAATGCTTTCGGGGGCTAACAGAGCCCATTCCCCCACCCGCAAAGTTACCTCCGGCAATAAATTTTTGTAGGAGTCTAATCCCCGGAGAAAATCCTCACTTTGGGAATGTTCCGTAGCACTCTGGAGATTGAGGCTAATTTGGTTGAGAATTCTTGCCTTAGTCTCCGCATCCAGGTCAGGGTGGTCTTCCACTTCATCGATCGCCCGCATGCAAAGATAGGCAGAGGCCACTGCATCGAGAAGCTGATCAGGCAAAATGCTAATGGGAATGTAGAATGTCCGACTGGTTTCTTTCAAAACCTTAAGGGCATTGCGACGTAGGCTCATGCAATCAACTCCTGACACCAAAAATTTAAGCGGACTCTCAACTTACCTATTCAGGTCTGTAATGCTGGGTAATAGGTTCCGGTGGTGTTAGGGGAAATTTTTTCCTGCTCCATCACCCCAAGGATTCTACTATCTTTGACTGCCAATGCCCTGACCCAGGTAAATTGAGCAAAACAATCTCCCCATTCTATTACGGCTTTGCGGGTGCGCCACAGACAAATCAGGGCCAGGGGCTACAAACCATTGCTTTCCCTCAATGATCCCCGGTTTTTAGCCATCCGCCGTCAATCCAAACCCTATGGCTAAGCTCAGTCTCGGTTCCCGTCTTTTCCTGTCCCACATGCTGGTAATGCTAGTGGGGCTAGGCAGTTTCGTTTCCATGGCAAAGATCTCTTCCCCCCGCATGTTCATCCTGCGCCTAGAAGAATTGGAAAGTCAAGGATTTATCACTGTCCGCTCCGCCAAAACCTATCTGATTCGGGGCTTTGAAACGGCCTGGAACCGCAGTTCCCTCTGGGCAATTATTTTTGGTGCCAGCGCCGCCGGGGGGTTAAGCTTCCTAGCCGCAGACCGGATTATGCAACCCCTCGATCGCCTAAAATTAGCTACGAAAAATTTGGCAGAGGGGGATTTACAATCCCGGATGCTCCCCAGTGATATTCCCGAATTGGATGAGTTGGGACAGAGTTTTAACCGGATGGCGGATAGCTTGGAAAATGTGGAACAACAAAGGCGGGAACTGGTAAGCGACTTAACCCATGAGCTTAGATCACCTTTAACGGTGGTGCGGGGTTATCTGGAAGAGTTGGCAGAAGGCAGAATTACAGCGGACCCGGAATTGTATCAACGGTTGGTGGGAGAAACCCGACGCTTGGAACGACTGACGGTGGATTTACAGGAATTGTCCAAAGTGGAAGCGGGTTATTTATCCATTCAACGGCAACCCTTGGATCTTTATCCGCTATTGGTAAAACTACAGCAACGGTTTGCGGATCAGTTATTGGAGGATGGCCCGGAATTAATACTCATTGCCGAACCTTCTCTCCCAACAGCGTTAGCGGATCCTGACCGCACGGAGCAAATTTTGGTTAATTTAATTGGTAATGCAGTGCGCTATACCCCCAGCGGCTCCATCCTCATCAATGCTCATCTTGGTAAGGATAGGAAGAATAAAGAAAAGGGAAATTTACTCTGGGTGACCGTTGCTGACACGGGCATTGGCATCGCCGAGGAGGATTTGCCCTACATTTTCGAGCGGTTTTGGCGGGCGGATAAATCCCGTTCCCGTTACTCCGGAGGCACTGGCCTGGGGCTGGCGATCGCCAAACGATTGGTGGAGTTACAGGGGGGCAGTTTGATTGTCACAAGCACCTTGGGGGAAGGGAGTGAGTTTAGCTTTTCCCTGCCTTTGGTTTGAATTCTATGTTCCCTAAACCCCTTGGCAAAGGTAATGTAGAGTGGTGGTTTGGCATTACTCCAATATTATGCACAAGAAATCAAAAGCCCAATTGCAGGATTATCTCAAAGATTTAACTGCACTGGGGGACGCTTCATCAGAGCCAATGGAGGCCAACCATGGCGGCCCCCAAGGGAAAAAGGAGGAAGAAGCAGAAACAAATTCTTCCCCAAGAAAAAGGCTGTCCTTGCCCAATTTATCTAGTCCTTCCTTGGGAGCAGAAGCGGAAAATTCAGACGGTGTGGAGCAACCGGAATCCACCTATCTATCGGTCCCATTGGGCCGAAGTAATCAGACCAATGTAGCCATCGCCCCACTAAACTCGGATTACATTGCCCCAGAGGAATTGGACGATCAACCCAGGGGCTTTTTGGGCAGTAAACGCTGGCTCTGGTTGGGAGGTATATTGATACTGTTGATAGGCGGCACCGCCATTACTTTGCCCAAAGCACTGCAAATGGTGAACAGCTGGCGACAGGAAGCCCAACTTAAGGCCTACGAGCAGGAACAACATCAGGACTCGGAGGTGTTGCGTTTGGCCTTGTTATCTCCAACGGAACGGCGGGCTAGGCTGGAGGCGATCGCCAACCAAGAGGAATTATCCCTGGAAAGAAGTCGGGCTCGGTTTTTGTTAGCAGGGGATTTATTAACGGAATTTGAAGGGGGCCCTGCCATCCGCATGCTGGAAGGATTGGAAGTGCAATATCCAGTGTTAGCGCCCTACATTTTGCTGATGCGGGGCCGGGGTTATCAACTAAGCAATGAAAATGACCAAGCCCAGGCCACCTGGCAAAGTATTTTGGATAAATACCCCGATTCCCCCGTGGTGGTTAACGCCCTGGAAAATTTGGGTAGTTTGAATGAAGTCTATTGGCAACAGGCGATCGCCGACCATCCCGGCCATCCCCGCACCCTGGCTATTCTCCACCAGCAACTGGAAACTGACCCCAATGCTTTGGAAATTCAACGGCAAATTTTGCAAAACCATCCCACCGATGGCCGCACCGCCGCAGTCATTAGCAATTTATTGGCTAATCATCCAGGGGAATTGACCCCGGAAGATTGGCAAGCCGTGGGGGATAATTTTTGGCACCGCCGCATCTACAATCAGGCGATCGCCCCCTATGAAAAGGCCCCGGCCAATGCCCGTAATCTTTATCGCCTAGCCCGGGCCCAACAGATTAGTAAGCTGGACAATGAAGCGAAGGAAAATTATCGTCAATTAATTGCCACCTATCCCGACAGCGAAGAAACAGCGTTAGCTCTGCGACGTTTAGCCGAACTGGTTCCCCCCCCCGAAGGGGTGCAATATTTGGAACAGTTGGAGCAACAATTTCCCGACCAGGGGGCCTCTGCCTTAGCGGCCCGCATAGATCTATTGGCAAAATTTGACACCAACCAAGCCCAACAGGCCCGCCAAATTCTGCTGCAAAAATACTCCAACTCCGATGCAGCGGCCAATTATCGGTGGCGCCAGGCCCAGGAGTTTGCTAAAGCGGGCAATTACAGCGAAGCTTGGCGTTGGGCCAAGGAAATTGCCAACCAAAATCCCCAAAGTGACATTACCCCCAAAGCTATTTTTTGGATCGGTAAATGGGCCCAACAACTGGGGCGATCGGCTGATTCTAAGGCCGCATTTGAAACGGTGTTGGCTAAATATCCCCAGTCCTACTATGCTTGGCGATCGGCAGTCTTACTAGGTTGGCAGGTGGGGGACTTTAACTCGGTGCGTTTCCTCAATCCCCCGGTCACCGTGCCGGATCAACGGCCTTTACCCCCGGCCGGTTCCCCCACTTTTCGAGAACTATACCGTTTAGCCCAGGATCAAGAGGCGATCGAACTGTTCAATGCGGAAATTCGGGCCCGGGTGGAAGAGAAAGCCACACCGGAGCTAACGGTCAATGAAGGTTTTACGGAAGCTTTGCTCAAACTGACCCAACAGGAGTATTTACAGGGCATTAACCAAGTCTTGAATTTGCGGAATCCTGAGAACCCGGAGCAGAGGAAACAATGGGAGGAATTGCGTGCCACCAGAGAATATTGGCAGACTCTTTTTCCCTTTCCTTACCAACAACTAATTTTTGAGTGGTCAGAAAAACGTCAGGTCAATCCCTTTTTGGTCACAGCCTTAATTCGTCAGGAATCCCGCTTTGAAAAGGATATTCAATCCCCTGTGGGGGCAACAGGGTTAATGCAGATAATGCCGGCCACAGCGGCATGGATTGCACCCCAAATTGGTCTGCAGCAATATTCCCTCACTGATCCCACCGATAACGTCAACATGGGCACTTGGTATTTTGACCACACCCATAAAACCTATAACAATAATTCTGCCTTGGCGGTGGCTAGCTATAACGCCGGGCCGGGCAATGTGGCCAAATGGCTACAGGAATTCAATAACGCTGACCCTGATCTATTTGTGGAACGCATTCCCTTTGCGGAAACCAAGGGTTATGTGGAGTCCGTATTTGGTAATTATTGGAATTATTTACGCATTTATGACCCGGATGTGGAGAAGTTGATGGGACAATTGGGTCGTTGACAAGGACTGCAATTTGCAAAAGGCTATCAAAAACTATTGAGAAAATTGAAAAACTCAGCTTTAGAAAACCATTGGAGCTGGTTTAAGCAGTTCGTTGGAGCCTGGGCAAACTAAAAATCTAAAAATCGACCAAGGGTTCAAAAATCTTCCTGGGCGATCTTTTGCCGTTGTCTCTGCTGTTGGGGAATGGATAGGGGTTCCCTATGGCCCGAGAAGCCATGGCACTGCTGGAGCAAATACAAAGCAGACTTTTGTAAAGATGACTCCTGTTTCACTTCCAGAAAAGCTTGCAGATATAGTACTAATTCCCTCTGCTCATTGGGGGTCAAAGCTTGCCGAGCCTGCCATTGCTGTAGGTGCCGCAGGGCAATGAGTTTCTGCAGGCGATCGCCATGGGCCAGGTAATGTAAACAATGGTCAAAATCGGAGATGGGGACAGTTAATAACTTAGGGGAGGAAAGTTTTTGCCGTTGCCACAGTAAAAGCCCCACCGTGGCGAGGGAACCTAAGCCTTGCAAAATAATCCCCGTCGCCAACCAAGGATTTTCCACCTCCGACCAAACCATGGTGGCCATATAGCTGCCCACAGCGGTTAATCCGCCACTGCCACCGGCCAAAATCAATGAACTTTGAGGCCCTGAGAAAAGCTCCCGCCAATGCTTAGCCTGAATTTCCTGGCGATGGGTCAACAACCAATAAACCAAGCGCATACTGCCAATACCTAACCCTGTGGCGAGAATCAGCCGCCATTCCGTTGCCCACAGCATAGTAAGTAAAAAGGCACCGCCACTCCAGGGGCCCCAACGATAGAGCAAACGCTGGTACGATCTTCCCCTGCCCAGGGCTTTAACTTCTGTGAGCAAAAACTGACCGGCAGATTTCACCGTCGTAGCCGAATTTTTGGGGGGAAACCAAACCTGGGTCACAGCAAATTCCTGCGATATGTGATGATGGCCATATTGCCCTTGTCAGGCAGTCTATTTACTATATCAATCAAGATTCGACATGGAGACTTTTTGGCCAGAGGTTTTGGGCTTCTGTCAGTCCGCCACAAAGGCGATCGCCACAGAGCTAGTGGCCCAATCCGCAAAAATACCTGCCCAGCGCAAAGCCGATGGTAGTTTAGTCACCGCCGCCGATCAATGGTCAGACCGGGAGTTGCGCCAACGCATTGCCGCCCAATTTCCAGACCATGGGGTGCTAACGGAGGAAACTGCCCATATTTTCCCTGCCAATGATTGGTGCTGGATTGTCGATCCCATTGATGGCACGACCAATTTCACCCGAGGTATTCCCATTTGGGGCATTTCCCTCGGTTTACTGTATCGGGGGACGCCGGTGTTTGGCTTTCTCCATTTTCCTCTGCTAAACCAATCCTTTTGGGGTTATTGGCTCAAAAATTCTGGACTAACGGGCCCCCACGGAGCTTTTCTCAACGGGGAACCCATCCAGGTAAGTGATGCGGAACCAAGCCAAAATCATCTGTTCAATCTCTGTGCCCGGAGCTCCGCCCTTTTGACCAATCCCTTTCCCTGTAAATTGAGATTAATTGGGGTTAGTAGCTACAACATTGCCCTTGTGGCCCTGGGGGCGGCCCTGGGGGGAACGGAAAAAACACCGAAAATTTGGGACATTGCCGGAGCTTGGCCTATTCTGCTGGCCGCTGGGGGGGAATTTCTCTGCCTCCGCCCCGAACCATTGTTTCCCCTAATCCCTGGACAAGATTATGGCGATCGCCCCTATCCCTGCATTACTGCTAGCTGTGGGGAGCTAATGCAACAATTTAAGGGTTTGGTTTTGGCAGTTGGGTAAAATATTGCTTAATATCACCCCATATTGCTCAATTTTTTCATACTCTCTATGCCAGCTCCCAAAAAGCTAGTTATCCTTTTTTTCCGCCACAATCCTGTTAAAAACTTTTCGATATTTTCACCTAGTCAGTTAGAAACTAAAACCAGGGCTAAGTGGCGATCGCCAAAATGTCTGCCAATTGAGTCAACCGATAATCCACTGGCAAATCCGCTGGGAGGGAACCATAGCCATACTCGGCAAAAATGCTCACAGCACCACAGGCCTGGCCCATACGAATGCCCACCTCTGCATCTTCCACATGCAGAAGAGTTTGATAATCATAGGGAGCCAATAATTCCTGCAAGTAACGGGGATCGGGCTTTGCAAATTGGGAATCATCAGCAGCGTGCATTCCTTCAATGGCTGACCATAAGCCCACTCCTTTTAGGGCGGCTGTTTGGGTACGACGATCGCCAGAAGTACAAGCTAGAATTCGATAACCCCGTTGTTTTAAACTTTGTAAAACAGTTGCTGCCTGGGGCATAGGCGCAGCTAGTCTAGGCAAATTTTCAATGTAAAAAGGTTGGACAAAATCTCGAAAAATACGTGCCCCTTCTTCCGCTGGACAGCCCAATTTTTCCAGCATCAGGGAAGCTTTAAGGCCCACTAGGGAAATTAATGTTTGGCGATCGGGTTTGGGCAAACCCAATTGTTCAATGCCATAGGCAAAGGCCTGATAGTTAGCTTCTTCCGAGTCGATCAACACTCCATCTAGGTCAAAAACAATGATTTTTGTGCTGGCCATAATGATCAATTAAATAAAGAATATTAGATATAGTCATTTCAAATAATTGCGAGACTGCTTAAGTCTTTATTGACAAGCTTTTCGGTGAATTTGAATGTCTCAGTCTTACTAAAAACGACTATACTTTGTGGACTTAGATTATGCAAAGAAATAATTCTCACTAGGGATAGTTTCAATCACCATTGAAGACAACTTTAGGACGCAATACGGTGCCATGGTCTTCTGGGGTAACAATGGCAACGCCTAAGCATTTTACTGGGGGTAACTCCGTAGTGATCAGCACTGGTCCAATGGGCAAATCCGGTAGCGGTAGTCTTTGGCCATGGAACCACCTTTTTGCCAATTCAGTATCCAATTGAACTGTGGGTAAATGATTTAGTGCCTGTTGAGGAGATAGCAGCGGAATATTTCTCCCTTCAGCAACTAATTCTTCCAGCCCCCCTAGGGTCACACTATTAGCTAAATTCAGGCCGCCACTTTGTTGCCGCACTAAACCTGCCAACGTGGCCCCCACCCCTAGGCGATCGCCGAGATCTCTAGCTAAAGCACGGATATAGGTGCCTTCTCCACAGGTAACTTGTAAATCCAATTCTGGCTGATCTCCCGATCGCCAATCGAGTACTTGCAAATTACTGATTTCTACTATGCGACTGGGCACATCTTGGGTAATGCCAGCCCGGGCTAATTCGTACAATCGTTTTCCATTAATCTGAATCGCACTGTATTGGGGCGGTATCTGCTCAATGTTACCCAGAAAAGTTGGTAAAACTCGTTCTATATCGGTTAGGGTCAAATCTTGGACAATGTTATTTTCTAATATCTGCCCAGCTAAATCGTCACTGTCAGTGCGTATTCCAAAACGAATAATGGCCTGATATTGCTTTTCCCTCGGCAAATAGGGCAATAACCGGGTAGCTTGTCCCACCGCCATGGGCAATACTCCTTCAGCTAAAGGATCTAAGGTACCTCCATGACCCACCCGTTTTTCCCTCAATAGACGGCGCACTTTAGCCACACAGTCATGGGAAGTAAGTTGCAAAGGTTTATGGAAATTGAGGAAACCAAACATAAAAATAATCGTTGCTGAGGTTAGGAGTTGAACTAGTGGCCAGCAAAAACCTTAGTAGTTCTTCGTAGGATTGTAATCATAGCCATTTTTACTAAACATCAACTATTTAAAGCAAAATAATATTGTCTTCTATAACGATTATCAAAAATTTGCAGTTATAGTCAATCAAAGTAAGATTGAGACAACCAAAGTCTTTACCAAAGAAGCTTTTAGCTCTGGTCAGTGTCTTACTTTTAATTATACTCAATTCAAATAAGATTGAGACGACTAAAGTCTTTACCAAAGACGCTTTTAGCTTTAGTCGGTGTCTTACTTTCAGTTAAATCAACTATAAATCAACTATAGTTTATGGGTAGGATTGGTGGGCCGAGTAAATGCTAAAGTCTGTCCTTTAAGCGCATCGAATAAACCTGTTAATTTTATCAACGTCCTAGGGTTAGCTCTTCTTTTTTGCCCAAAATACCTTGGGGTCGCCATACCATCAATACCATTAAAATTAGACCGATGATCATAACCCGTAAAGCCCCGGTCTGACTTTGGTCTAAAAACGCAATTTGGGGTAGGTAAAAACGAGTGAGGGAGTCATAGGCCCAAAAAATAATTGTTCCCAACAGGGTACCTGCATTACTGCCGGCTCCCCCTAGCACCACAATAATCCAAGCGTTAAAAGTCAATAAGGTATCGAAATTATTAGGGTAGATACTGGTCAATTGCCAGGCAAATAATGCCCCAGCTAAACCGGCGATCGCCCCACCGGCCATGAAAGCCTGTAACTTATACCAAAAAACATTTTTGCCCAGGGCCCGGGGAATTTCTTCATCTTCCCGGATGGCTTTGAGAATTCGCCCCCAAGGGGAATGCACCCAAAATTCCAGGGCGGCATAGGTAATGGCCAAGAGGGTTAAAGCTAACAGCATTAAGCCTGCTTTACCAGAGTAGTTGTATAGGGAAATAACACCAGGAATATAAGCGATTAAGATCAAAATGCTGGCAATACCTCCCCAAATGAGCAAAGCTAAAGGCTTGCGGGGCTGATAACTCTTATCTTGAATTTTTTTGCCTTCTTTCCATTGTCTTAACAGATTTTTAATCAAAATACCTTCTGCATAGATAGCGAGAATCGTTAGCCAAAGAACAAAAACAATCCGGCTCAATAGGGTGGGGTTAAAATCCATCGGCCAGGGGAAACTTTGCACCCCAAAAGTTCCCTGGGTTAACCATTCTTCATTATTGGCAATAAGGCGAATAAGTTCAGAAACGCCAATGGTGACGATCGCCAGATAATCTTCCCTCAACCGCAGGGTAGAGGTGCCAATGAGCAGGCCCAATGCCATGGCTAATCCCATCCCCACCAACACCGCCAGGGGAATGGGCCAACCCCGTAAACTGAGTAAAGTGGTGGCGTAGGCTCCCAGGGTCATAAAGGCCACATGGCCAAAATTAATCAGTCCAGCAAAGCCCCATTGCAAATTCAAGCCCAGGGCAAAAATGCCGTAGGTGGCGGCGGAAGTGATCAAAAAAATCAGATAGCCAAAATTCATAGGATTCAAGGGAGCAATGATTTTCGGCCAAGATGTCTAGTTTGGTTTTGACCACCACTGAGGGCCGGTTGGTTCCTTTGGTTAGGTTCAGTCGCTAAACCGTCGTAATGTCCTTCTCCTTAGCCGCCAATAATTCATCGATGCGCTTAGTGGATTGATCGGTTAATTTTTGGATTTCTTCTTGCAGATCCCTGGCTTCATCCTCGGAAATTTCCGAATTTTTTTCTTGTTTTCTCACTTCATCCACCGCTTCCCGACGGATATTGCGGATGGCCACCTTGCCTTCTTCGGCCAACTTACCGGCCACTTTAACCAATTCTTTACGCCGCTCCGCCGTTAGAGGGG
Source organism: Synechocystis sp. PCC 6714 (assembly GCF_000478825.2). Taxonomy (NCBI): domain Bacteria; kingdom Bacillati; phylum Cyanobacteriota; class Cyanophyceae; order Synechococcales; family Merismopediaceae; genus Synechocystis; species Synechocystis sp. PCC 6714. Next base: position 385,919 of record NZ_CP007542.1, read on the forward strand.
GAATATTCAAACGAATTACTTTGCCATCATTGTTGGGGGTCAAACCAAGATCGGAAAGGGAAATGGCCTTTTCGATGGTACCAATGCTACCCATGTCAAAGGGTTGGATAACAATGGTGCTGGCGTCGGGGGTGCCAATGGTAGCCAAGGATTTTAGGGGAGTTTCTGCGCCGTAATATTCCACGGTAATCCGGTCCAGCAGGGAGGCGTTGGCCCGGCCGGTGCGGATGGTATTGAAGGATCTCTGGGTCGCTTCAACACTTTTTTGCATGTGGTCTTTGAGTTCAGCTAACTTCACAATTTTCTCCAACTAACGTACCGACTGCTTCGCCTTTGATGGCCCGTACAATGTTGCCGGGAACCCCCAGGTCGAAGATCATAATGGGAATATTATTATCTTTGCATAAGGCGATCGCCGTGCTGTCCATGACTTTGAGATCTTCGGCCAACACGTGGCTGTAGGTCAGAGTGGTAAAGCGACGGGCGTTGGGATTGGTTTTGGGGTCAGAGTCGTAGACCCCATCCACTTTAGTAGCTTTAAAAACTACTTCGGCATCAATTTCAGCTGCCCGGAGAGCGGCGGTGGTATCTGTTGTGAAAAAAGGATTACCGGAACCGGCCCCAAAGATTACCACTCGACCCTTTTCCAAATGACGGATGGCCCGGCGGCGAATATAGGGTTCCGCCACTTCCTGCATGGCGATCGCCGTTAGCACCCTGGTGGGAATGCCCATCTGTTCGAGGGCGTCCTGGAGAGTCATGGCGTTCATCACCGTGGCGATCATACCGATGTAGTCAGCGGTGGCCCGGTCCATACCGGCGGCGGAGGCTTTCACTCCCCGGAAAATATTGCCTCCTCCCACCACAATGGCCAACTGTACCCCAGCCTGGAGAACATCCTTAATTTCTTGGGCGATCGTCCCCACCACAGCGGGATCAATGCCATAGCCCAGGTCTCCCATGAGGGCTTCCCCGCTCAATTTCAACAAAACTCGCTGGTAACTCATGCCGCCATCACCATTGATATAAAGACAAGGAATGAGGGTTAAACGCAAAATTCCCCCCATACCATAGCACCCAAGGGGAACCTGCAACGATTTTCAAAAATACCCAGTCCTGCCCTGGCAAGGGATAAGCTATTGACTCCCCCAGAAAAATACCCGCAACTTAGTGGTGATTTAGTGGCGATCGCCATCTCGTCGAAAAGCAATACTTAATCAGCGAAAATCCAAGTGGATAGATTCTTTGTAACTTTCTCCAATCTGTCGGGGGAAATTTCGCCTACTTTGCCAAGTAATATACTTTTTGAGACCACAGCTAAGCGAGAAACTCTGATAACACTTTCTGACTTTAAACCTGTTTGTTTAAAATCAGGATCATTGGGAGTAATAATTTCATCCAGACTAGGTATTTATTGACCCGTTTTAGTGGAGATCATGCAAACAAGCCAATCATCATAGCCATTGCATACAAATTTGATCAAAAGAGCAAGACGCAACTTTCCCACAACAAGATCCGTTTGGGGAAACTTAAACAATACTATTTGCCCTGCTATTGCCATTTCTCAATCAGATCAGCTTCGGTGTATTTAGGTAAATCATCATTTTCCAGGTTTCTCATAGATTGTTCCAGGGAAAATTGATTCTACTGTTCATTCGCTTCTAGTTCTTGCGTAATGAGTGAAGCTAGTACTTCTTGTTGTTCTGAGGATAAATTCTTGATTTTTGCAATCACCCCTTCAAGTAGTTCTGTCATAATAAAAAGCCTCAAGCTATTGTTGATGTAACCATTTTAATGTATTTAATATGGTTTTATTTCTCAATAAACTAGGTGAATAATTTCGTAGATTACCATGCTTTTTATTATAGGGGCATTGCTTATTTGAAATTTCACTTAAAAATTGTCAAATCTCTGGGCAACTAGGAAAATGATTCAGTCCCCCTTACAATGGATGAGCAGTTTTGCCCATATCCCTAAAGCTAGTCTGAATGCAACCTACTGATCCAACCAAATTTACTGAACAAGCCTGGGACGCCATTGTTAAATCCCAAGAAGTGGCCCGTCGTTATAAGAACACAAATTTGGAAGTGGAACATATTCTGCTGGCGTTGTTGGAGCAGGATAAGGGCTTAGCCGCAAGGATTTTCCAGCGCGCCGGGGTGGATGGCGAGGGTCTGAGGCAACAGTTGGAAATTTTCACCAATCGACAACCCAAACAGGCTTATGTAGAACAGCTTTACCTTGGACGTAGCTTAGATGTGATGCTAGACCGGGCCGATGCCGCCCGCAGTAGTTGGGAAGATAAATTCATTTCTGTTGAACATCTATTGATGGGTTTTGCAGAGGATGACCGGATGGGTCGTAAAACCTTACGTACATTTAACCTTGACCCCCAGGATTTGGAACTGGCCATCAAAGCGATCCGGGGTTCCCAAAAGGTGACGGAGCCCAACCAGGAAGAAAAATATGAAGCGTTGGACAAATACGGGCGAGATTTAACAGAACAGGCTCGCCAAGGTAAATTAGATCCTGTTATTGGTCGGGATGAGGAAATCCGGCGAGTAATTCAAGTCCTGTCCCGGCGTTCCAAAAATAATCCCGTGTTAATTGGAGAACCGGGGGTGGGCAAAACGGCGATCGCCGAAGGGCTGGCCCAAAGGATTATCAATGGCGACGTACCAGAATCATTAAAAAATCGGCAGTTAATTTCCCTGGATATGGGTAGTTTAATTGCCGGGGCGAAATATCGGGGGGAATTTGAAGAAAGACTGCGGTCAGTGATGAAGGAAGTGACCAATTCCGACGGCCAAATCATTCTTTTCATCGATGAAGTCCATACCGTAGTGGGGGCTGGCGGTCGCGAAGGTTCCGGTTCCATGGATGCAGGCAATTTGCTCAAACCCATGTTGGCCCGGGGTGAACTGCGCTGTATTGGCGCCACTACGTTGGATGAATACCGCAAAAATATTGAGAAAGATCCTGCTTTAGAAAGAAGATTTCAACAGGTTTATGTTAAACAACCCAGTGTTGAAGATACCATTTCCATTTTGCGGGGATTAAAAGAAAAATATGAAGTACACCATGGCGTAAAAATTACCGATTCTGCCCTGGTGGCGGCGGCTACCCTTTCCCATCGTTATATTCAAGACAGATTTTTGCCTGATAAAGCCATTGATTTAGTCGATGAAGCGGCCGCTCGCTTAAAAATGGAAATTACTTCTAAGCCTGTGGAATTGGAGGATATTGATCGCCGGCTAATGCAACTACAAATGGAAAAATTGTCCCTGGAAGGGGAAGAAAAACGTCCCGGTTTAGGGGCCGACAAATCATCCAAAGAAAGACTAGAAAAAATTCAACAGGAAATTACTGAATTAGAGGGTCAGCAGCAAGAATTATCAGGACAATGGCTTTCCGAAAAGCAAATGTTAGAGGAAATTAATATCCTCAAGGAAAAGGAGCAGGAACTAAGGCTACAGGTGGAAAAAGCCGAGCGGGCCACCGATTGGGAAAAGGCGGCCAAAATTAAATATGGAGAATTGGAAGTCCTCCAACATGACATCGAAGAAAAGGAAAGTAAGTTGCTGGAAATCCAAGGATCCGGCAATACCCTTTTGCGGGAACAGGTAACAGAGTCGGACATTGCCGAAATTGTCGCCGGTTGGACGGGCATCCCCATGAATCGTCTGATGGAAACGGAACGGCAAAAGCTATTGCAATTGGAAGGACATTTACACCAACGGGTGATTGGACAAACGGAAGCGGTGGCGGCGGTATCTGCGGCCATTCGCCGGGCCAGGGCAGGCATGAAAGATCCCAGTCGTCCCATCGGTTCTTTTCTGTTTATGGGGCCCACCGGAGTAGGCAAAACGGAATTAGCCAGGGCCTTGGCCGGATTTTTGTTTGACAGCGAAGAAGCCATGGTGCGCATTGACATGTCCGAATATATGGAAAAACATGCCGTTTCCCGTTTGATTGGTGCTCCTCCTGGTTATGTGGGGTACGAAGAAGGGGGGCAATTGTCGGAAGCTGTGCGCCGTCGCCCCTATTCTGTGGTGCTTTTAGATGAAGTAGAAAAAGCCCATTTAGATGTGTTCAATATTCTTTTGCAAGTGTTGGATGACGGCCGCATCACCGATTCCCAAGGGCGGGTAGTGGATTTCCGCAACACCATTATTGTGATGACTAGTAATATTGGCAGTGACCATATTCTCAATCTTTCCGCCGACGATGCCGATTACGACAAGATGCAGAAACAGGTGATGCAATCTTTGCGGAAACATTTCCGTCCAGAATTTCTGAACCGCATCGATGATTTAATCATTTTCCATACGTTAAAACGGGATGAACTACGTCGCATTGTCGTCCTACAAATTAAACGCATTGAGAAGTTATTGGATGAACAAAAAATTACTTTGTCCCTATCAGATTCAGCGTTGGATCACATCGTCAGTGCTGGCTACGATCCCACCTACGGGGCAAGACCGTTAAAACGAGCCATTCAGCGACAGCTGGAAAATCCCATTGCCACCAAAATTTTAGAGAATGTATTTGTGGCCGGGGATAAAATTCTGATTGATTGTCTAGATAATCAATTGAGCTTCGACAAAGAAAAAGAGCCAGAACCACCATCAGAGGGGCCAGGAGAAAACCTTACGACAATGGAACATCAACAAGAGATCAAATGTTAATAGAACTTTAATACTTTGATAAACCTTGCTTAAAGACTTTTTCTTCGGAAATGAGCCTTCAGTGTTTCCACTCATTAACTCACCTATTAGATTCCGTATTAACCTCTAATTTGTTTGGGAAATATCGCGGGAAAATGCCGCAAACCTCTCCAAAATCGATTGACAGTAAGGGGGGTATCCCCTACGCTTATGCTTATTTTCCGGCCTCCGGTCAAGCGGGTCAGCCTCAGCAATTGATCAACAATCCATTTATTTAGAACAAATCAATGCGTGTTTGTGTTATCGGAACGGGGTATGTGGGTTTAGTCACCGGGGTTTGCCTGGCCCACATTGGTCATCAAGTTATTTGCGTTGATAACAACGAGGAAAAGGTCAAGCTGATGCGGGCCGGCCAGTCTCCCATCTACGAGCCGGGACTATCGGAGTTGATGGTGGCCAATATGGGCAATGGCCGTTTAATATTCACCACAGATTTGGGCAAAGGGGTCCGGGAAAGCGAAATTCTTTTCATTGCCGTGGGTACCCCCGCCTTGGCGGACGGTTCCAGCGATACCCGTTATGTGGAAGCGGTGGCCCGCAGTATTGGGGAGCATTTAGACAGCAAGTACCGGGTGATTGTCAATAAATCCACGGTGCCCATTGGTTCTGGGGATTGGGTGCGTATGATTGTTACTGAAGGCAATGAAACCCATCAACAACAAACGGGCCAGGCGATCGCCATTAACTTTGATGTGGTCAGTAACCCGGAATTTTTGCGAGAAGGGTCGGCGGTTTACGATACGTTTAACCCGGACAGAATTGTGCTAGGGGGCAATAATCCCCAGGCGTTGGCGTTGATGCGGGAACTTTACACCCCTCTGATCGAACGCAAAGTGGGCGAAAATCCTGACCTGCCGCCGGTACCGGTGGTGATGACGGATCTTAGTTCGGCGGAAATGATCAAATATGCGGCCAATGCTTTTCTAGCGACAAAAATTAGCTTTATTAATGAGGTGGCCAACATCTGTGACCGGGTAGGGGCAGATGTGACCCAGGTGGCCCAGGGCATTGGTTTAGATTCCCGCATCGGTAGCAAATTTCTCAGTGCGGGCATTGGTTGGGGGGGGTCCTGTTTTCCCAAAGATGTCTCTGCCTTAATTCACACTGCCAAAGACTACGGTTACACCACTTCAATTTTGAATGCGGTGGTGGAAGTAAACCAAGTGCAACGGCTGATTGTGGTGGAAAAGCTACAGCAGGAGTTAAAAATTCTCAAAGGTAAGGTGATTGGCCTGTTGGGGCTGACCTTTAAGCCGGATACCGATGATATGCGGGATGCTCCGGCTTTGAATATCATTCAACAACTGAACCGTTTGGGGGCCAAAGTTAAGGCTTATGATCCCATTGTCTCCCAGTCTGGGGTGAGCCACGGTTTATCGGGGGTGCAAATTGAGTCGACCCCAATCATGTTGGCGGATCAGTGTGATGCGTTAATTTTGGTGACGGAATGGCAGGAATTTTTGAAGCTAGATTTTCTTGCCCTGGCCGGCCGTATGCACCAAGCTGTAATCATTGACGGTCGTAATTTCCTCGATAAACAGGCCTTACAACGGGCCGGATTCCGTTACCTGGGTATTGGCCGTAGTTAAGCAGTGGGCATTCCAGCGATCGCCAAATCGCCAAATCCTCTAGAATTAAACCGCCAACGGAGATTTTGGGGACAAATGCTGGTGGGAATGGGACGTAAGCTACGGCGGAGCATTGGTGGGATTCTACTATTCCTCCTAGCTTTGGGGTTGGGATTAACTAATCCGGTGTGGGCTAATGATAAAACGGAAATTTTGTGGGATAGCTGGGGCATTCCCCATATTTTTGCCCCCAATGAAACCCAACTGATGGAGGCGTTCGGCTGGGCCCAAGCCCAGAACCATGGGGATTTACTGCTCACTTTATACGGAGAAGCTAGGGGTAAAGCGGCGGAGTATTGGGGCATTGATTACCTTGATAATGACCAGTATGTGCAAACTATGGATATTCCCCGGCGATCGGAGGGGTGGTTAAATGCCCAAACGCCGGCCATGCGTAGTGATCTGGAAAGTTTTGCCCAGGGTATAAACAACTATTTTCAGCAACATCCCGACTTCAGTAATGGAAGTTTGCGCCAAGTGTTACCCATCACCGCCCAGGATGTGGTGGCCCATGTGCAGAGGTTATTGTTATTTGAATTTGTCACCAGTCCCCAAACCATTGCTAGCCTAGCCCGGCAAATACCAGAAGCTAACGTACCCATTGCGTCTAATGCCTGGGCGATCGCCCCCAAAAAATCCCAGTCGGGTCATACCTTATTGCTGACCAATCCCCATTTACCTTGGAGTGGTCAGTTTCGTCTCACCGAAGCGCAATTGGTGGCCTCGGGCCTGGATTTAACCGGAGCAGCTTTTGTGGGGACCCCTGTGCCGGCTATGGGTTTTAACAATGATTTGGGTTGGAGCTTAACGGTCAACTATCCCCATAACGTGGGCAAATATGCCCTTACTTTGGCCGAAGGAGGCTATGAATGGGATGGAGAAATTAAACCCTTCGATCGCCGTATTAATCAGGTCAAAATTCTCCAGGGCAATGGCAGTTACCAAACCTTGCAATGGGAAACCCTAGAAAGTGTGGCGGGGATTGTGGTGGCCCAGCGGGGAGGCAATGCTTACACCATAAAAATTCCTGGTTTAGACCGCAGTGGTACCATCGGCCAATTTTTGCAAATGGGTAAAGCCGAAACCCTGGAACAATTCGAGGCCGCTTGGCAAGGGCAACAAATTCCTATGTTTAACGTGCTTTACGGCGATCGCCAGGGGAATATTTTTTATTTGTACAATGCTTTAACCCCCGTCCGGGAAGGTAATTGGCAAGATTGGGAGCGTTTGCAGCCTATTAAGGGCAGTAAGGATTTAAATACTGATTATTATCCCTATGAACAATTGCCGAAGCTAACTAACCCCGCCAGTGGTTGGCTACAAAATACCAACGATCCCCCTTGGACTAGCACTTTTCCCCCGGAGTTAGATCCGGCGGATTATCCCCCTAGCTTGGCCGCGCCAGATTTGGGTTTTGCTCCTTCCCTCCTCCGGACCCAGAGGTCAATTAAATTATTGGAAAATACCGCTTCCCTAACTTTTGAGCAATTTAAGCAAAAAGTGCTTAACAGCCAGATGGAACTAGGTGATCGCATTGTGCCCCTGTTGGTGTCGGCCGCTAAAGCCCTGGCTAATCCCATCGGCATTGAAGCGGCGGAAGTGCTCCAAGCTTGGGACAAACAAGCTAACCCCGACAGTCGAGGAGCGGTGCTGTTTATGCTTTGGGCTCTCACCATTGGGGCTGATAACGTGCTGGGGGGAACTTGGAATCCCGCGGATCCCCTCCATAGCCCCAGCGGTATGGCGGACATTAACAAGTTCATGGCCGTGCTGGAAGGGGTAGCGGCCCAGGTGAAATTTCTCTACGATGATTTGGCGGTCAGTTGGGGAGAAGTGGTGCAAATGCAAGCCGGCAATTTTACTGCCCCTGCCAACGGAGCCCCCAGTAACTTGGGCAGTTTTCGGGTCTTGACCCTCAGCACCATTGCCAACCAAAGATTCCAAGCGGTGGCCGGAGACACTTACCTAAGCTTAGTGGAATTTGCCGATCGCCCTGGGGCCCAAAGCATTTTGGTTTATGGCAATGCCAGCCAGCCCGATTCCCCCCATAACGGCGACCAGTTAGAGCTTTACAGTAAAAATCAACTGCGCCCAGTGTGGCGATCGCCAAAGGAGATCAGGGCCCATCTGGAAAAGGAAGAAATTCTCTAAAACTGGGAAAAACAATCATGGCGGCATTATTTATTGTCCTAGAAGGCATTGATGGGTCAGGAAAAACTACCCAAGGCGATCGTTTATTGGCCTATTTTCACAACAAAGAAATTCCAGCAGTGCTTAGCCCAGAACCCACCAATGGGCCGGTGGGCAGCTTAATTCGCCAAGCTTTACAGGGAAATTTATTTGCCTACAATGATCCCCAACAGTTTGAAGCCCAGATGGGTTATCTATTCGCCGCCGATCGCCATTACCATCTCTACAATCCGGTGGACGGGGTACGAGCAAAATTGGCCCAGCAATGCCACGTGATCACTACCCGTTACTATTTTTCTTCCCTCGCCTATAATTGCCACACAGAAGCGGATTGGCAATTTGTCCAAAGGTTAAATGAATCCTTTCCCCAGCCGGACTGTGTAATCTATCTAGACCTCCCCGTGGATTTGGCCCTACAACGCCTTGGCGATCGCCAACAATTGAGCAACCAAGCTCCCAGAGAGTGTTACGAACAACGGGAAAAATTAATCAATGTCCACCGCAATTACGGCAGAATTTTTGACCATTACCAGGGCCAACTTTGTCGTCTGGATGCCAGCCTGTCAGTGGAGCAACTACACCAAGCCATTATCACCAAAGTTGAGGAAATGCTGTGAGTAGATTTCGCCCTAGGTTCCGGTTTACCTTTAGCCCATCATTTTCACGGTGGGGACGGCTAGTGTCAGGAATAATCCTCGGCCTACTGCTTTTCATCGCATTGGCCCCCTGGGTGCAAGCTCAAATAAAATTTCCCCGACCAACTCTGGTGAGTTTACAGCCCCGTAGTGCCCTCAATGTCCAACAGGTAAATGAGCTAACCACCGACCTTGAAAGTAAATGGGCGGGAATTTACGAAAACTATTTCCAAGAAGATTTTTCCAGTTTAGGCTTGACCACGGAGCAAATTGGCCAAAAATTAGCCTCCCTTCAACAAGAAACAGGGAAAAAAGCGGCAATTTTCTGGATTAATCCCGAAGAAGACGGCGTTTCCATTTGTCTGTTGACCGGCGATCGCCCCACGGTGGGGGTAAAAGTGCTAGATACGGACGACCAAAGCCTGATGGCCACTGTGGAAATGTTTTCCCTACAGGTGAGTGATCCCCGCAACCAGGATTATCGGCAAACGGGCAAAAAACTATACGATTGGCTGATTGCCCCGGTAGCAGAGCAACTCGTAGCCAACAACATTGACACCATAATTTTTTGTGTGGGCCCTCGACTGCGTTCCCTGCCCTTTGCGGCCCTGTACGACGGGGAAAAGTTTTTAGCAGAGAAATATGCCATCAGCCGCATTCCTGGTTTTAATCTGACGGAGTGGGAGTCCACCGACCTCAGCGAAGCAAAAATTCTGGCCATGGGTTCTTCAGAATTTATTGATGCGGAACCATTACCAGGGGTAGCGCTGGAAATTGCTAACATCACCCCCCAACCTTGGCCCGGGGTTACCATGCTTAACCAGGAATTTACAGTGCAAAATCTCCAATCGGCCCGCCAACGGCAAGGGTTTCCCTTGGTGCATCTGGCCACCCATGCGGAATTCAATGCCGGTTCCCCCGCTGATTCCTACATTCAATTTATCAACAGTCGTTTAAATCTCAAGGAAATTAGGAGCTTGCAATGGCAAGATCCCCCCGTTGATCTTTTGGTGCTCAGTGCTTGCACCACGGCCTTGGGTAATCCCCAGGCGGAATTGGGTTTTGTCGGCTTGGCCCTACAATCGGGAGTCAAATCAGCCCTGGGCAGTTTATGGCGGGTGAGCGACCTGGGCACCATGGCCTTGATGAGTGAATTTTATTGGCAATTAAAAGCTAAATCCTTCAAGGCCCAAGCTCTGCAACAGGCCCAAATCAGGATGATCAATGGGGAAATTAACCTCGATGCTGGAGAATTGCACACTTCCCGGGGGGCGATCGCCGTGGAGGACGAATTATTAACTTTGAGAAATCCCGAACTTTCCCATCCCTACTATTGGGCCAGTTTTTCCCTCATTGGTAATCCTTTTTAGAAGCTCCGGGTCAAAGGTTTAATGTCCTTCTGTTTGACTGGGTTAAGTGTTACTAGTTCCTACTAATTCCTAATTCTATGACCGCCACTGCCCCCATTCTTCAAGCCCTAGAAAAATTAATTGCCGTGGTGGCCCAACTTAGATCGCCGGAGGGGGGATGCCCTTGGGATTTGGCCCAAACCCAGCAAAGTTTGATTCCCTACGTGGTGGAAGAGGCCTACGAAGTGGTCCATGCTCTGCAAAGCCAGGACCAAACGGCGATCGCCGAAGAATTGGGGGATTTACTGCTCCAGGTGGTACTACAAGCCCAGGTGGCCCGGGATTTGGGCCATTTCGATTTGCAACGGGTGGCAGAAGGCATCACCGAAAAATTAATCCGTCGCCATCCCCATGTTTTTGCTGGGGTGACAGTGGCCAATGCGGAGGAAGTCAGGGCCAATTGGCAAGTGATTAAAGCTGAAGAAAAAGGGCTAAATGCTAACCAATCGGAACTTTTAAGTACAAAACTGGAACGCTATAACAGTACCTATCCCCCCCTGATGGCCAGTGCTAAAATTTCGCGTCAAGCAGCAGCAGTGGGTTTTGAATGGCCCGACATAGATGGAGTATGGGCTAAATTTAGCGAGGAGTTGGATGAGTTTAAACAGGCTTTGATCACGGAAGATAAGGAGCATCAACAAGCAGAATTGGGGGACTTACTGTTCACCCTAATTAACCTGGCCCGTTGGTACAACTTGGACGCTTCCCTAGCTCTCCACGGCACTAATCAAAGATTTATTCAACGGTTACAATTGATGGAGCAATTTGCCGATCGCCCCTTGGATGAATACGATCTAGGGGAGTTGGAACTGCTCTGGCAGAGGGCAAAAAAACAACTTAACCAATAAATTGACCAGATTGACCAAGTTGGTTGGGTTAATTTTTCTGGAATTAATTGCCCCTTATCTCCCCGTCGTCAATTTTCTCCAATTCCAGAATTGCCCTGTTGCCCCCCTGACCCTGGCGATCGCCTGTTACGGTAGAAAGTTCAATGGTGAGAAATTGAGGGGAATTTTTAAAGATGGATATCACCGAAGCAGACCTAATGTGGGCTGTGGAACAAGAATATTTATCCGCCGAGCAGGCACAGCAATTGTGGCAGGCCTGGACAAAGTACAAGGGTCTGCCTGCCACAGAAGGGGAAAGTACGGTTAATGACTCTCCACCCTTACAATTCGACTTTGCCAACGTGGCTTTCTACTTTGGCGCCCTGATTGTCATTGTGGCCATGGTTTTTCTCGGCACCTTAGTCTGGGACGCCCTCGGGGGATTTGGTCTGTTCACTGTGGCGGTGTTATATGCCGGGGTTTTGACTGTAGTGGGTCACTGGCTTTATTTCCGGCAAAAATTAACCGTCCCCGGTGGTTTATTAATTACCATTGCTGTCTGGATGACTCCCCTCGCCATTTATGGGTTGCAACAGGGCTTTGGCTTAATTTCCCTCGAAGACCCCTCTGTTTACCGCAATTTACCCACTTGGTTAATGAGCGGTCGTTTTCCCCTGGCCATGGGTACCATTATTGTCAGTTTATTAGCTTTACGATTCATTCACTTTCCCTTCCTCACCTTTCCCCTTGCCTTCTGTCTCTGGTTTCTCTCCATCGATATTCCTCCCCTAATTTATGGCGATGCCGTTAGTTTTATCACTGCGGCCCGCATCACCCTTGGCTTTGGCATTGTCTGTTTGGCGATCGCCTATGGGGTGGATTTGCGCTGGCGACGGAGTCAAGGAGATTACAGCTTTTGGCTTTATCTTTTTGGACTGATCAGTTTTTGGTTTAGCCTTTTGGCCACAGGGGAAGACACGGAATGGTACCGACTACTCTTTTGCTTAATTAATCTGGGCTTAATGGCTTTGTCAATTTTGCTCAAACGACGGCTGTTTATGGTGTTTGGCGTAATGGGGGTATTCGGTTACATCAGTTATTTAGCTTTCCAAGTTTTTGCCGATTCCATCTTGTTCCCCTTTGCCCTGTCTGCCCTTGGTTTAGCCATTATTGCCGTTGGTGTGCTTTATCAAAAACACTACCGCTCTGTGGAAGCATATTTTGACGACCTACTGCCTCCCTACTGGCGCAATTTTCTTCCCCGGGAACGTTAATTTCGCCATGGGATATTTATTTCTATCTGAAGATTCAGTTAAATTCTTAACATTCATAAACTCTTTGTCGATAGTGTTACCGCCCTTTCATCAGTCTAGGTGGTAAAACGAAGATAATTACGACAAAAAACTTGGTCTCCTCAGGCAATTATCATCCCCTTAAGCTTGTTAAATAAACAACAGAAATCCCTCAATAGCTGAGGACTGCAAATCACAGTCAGCCAACGCTTTGACTATCTTTGCCGCTGGCCTAGCGGTGTCAGTCTGCGGAGCAACCTTAAGACCCAAACAGAGTAGATCTGCGGAGGCAGGTGCTATGGAGCAGAAACCTAAATCGTGAGGTTTAGGAATTCTCTGGTTAAAGCCAGAGTGAGGATGTCAATTAGTGTCTATGTTATTGATGTAGAGTTCCTCAATTACAGCACCATAGGCACTCGAAGGATCTAATCGACGGGTAACCTAGAGCCAGGTTTTGGAGCACTGCGGCGAATCTTGGTAGAATTCAGAGGTTAGTTTCGCTGTAATCATCAATTAGAGAAATACATGGGTGGACAGACGCTCGCAGAATCTTCCCAAATTTTGCGCCAAGAGGTATTGGGAGCCCGTCGCTTCAGCAACGTTTTCTGGGCTGGAATTTCCAGCATTGGTGGTGTGGGCTTTCTTCTGGCCGGTCTTTCGAGCTACCTTGGTCAGAATCTTTTGATTGTTAGTGACACCAGTGGGATACAGTTCATTCCCCAGGGAGTCGCTCTGCTCTTCTATGGCGTAGCGGGTAGCATCGTCGCAGGTTATCTCTGGTTGACCATGGCCCTGAACGTGGGCAGTGGCTACAATGAATTCAACAAACAGTCTGGTAAGGTAACGATTTTTCGTTGGGGCTTCCCCGGCAAAAATCGCCGCATCGAATTGGTCAATGAAATTGCCGATGTCCAGGCAGTCAAAGCGGAAATCAAAGAGGGAGTCAACCCTAAACGGTCCTTATATCTCAAAGTTAAACAGCGGCGGGACATTCCCCTCACCAGGGCCGGACAACCCATTTCCCTTTCCCAGTTGGAAAATCAGGGGGCCGAGCTAGCTCGCTTTCTGGAAGTTCCCCTGGAAGGTTTGTAGGTAACTTTGGGATAAAGCCCCCACCAGCGATCACGGAGATTATCGGGAGATTAGACTTTTATGCGGATTTTAGCCAATATTAACCGAGCCACTTGGTTTGTGGGTGTTTTTTTTGTAGTCAATATTCTACTCACTGCCTGTAACCAACCTTCTGCCAATTCTTCGGCCCAACCTTCCCCTACGGAAACCGGTAGTCCAGCGGCCCAATTGGCCATGGATAATTACAAGGACTACAAACCCCGCCTGAATGGCAAAGCTACCGTGGAAATGATGGTTAACGGCAAGCCGATCATCGTTGAAGTGGATGGGGAAAATGCTCCCGTGACTGCTGGCAATTTTGTTGATTTGGTGGAACAGGGTTTCTACAACGGTTTAGTTTTCCATCGGGTGGTGGATGGCTTTGTGGCCCAGGGGGGAGACCCCAAAGGTGACGGCACGGGGGGTTATGTGGATAAAAATACCCAACGTCCCCGCAATATTCCTTTGGAAATTAAAATTGACCCGTCAGTGGAAAATGCTCCGGAAGAACCGCTGTACGGTCAGCCGGTGGGGCAGCAGGGCGGTTATAGCAGTCCCCCGGTGGTGCTTCCCCATAAAACCGGCGCAGTGGCCATGGCCCGTTCCCAAATGCCTGATTCTGCTTCTTCCCAGTTTTATTTCACCCTCTCTGACGAAACGAGCTTCCTAGATGGCGACTATGCCGTATTTGGTTACGTCACCCAGGGCATGGACGTGGTACTAAATATTAAACAGGGCGATAAAATCCAATCGGCCAAAGTGATTGAAGGACAAAATAATTTACAGAGATAGATGGATAGTTTCACCGCATTTTCCTCTGGGCCCAAACAATTTCTAGAGTCCGAGGCCACTACCCCCTACGCTGATGCCGCTGTGGTGGTGGTGCCCATTCCCTACGAGGCCACCACGTCCTACCGTAAGGGCTGTCAGTATGGCCCAGGGGCGGTGCTGGAAGCCTCAGACCAGTTGGAAGCCTACGATGAAGAGTTGGCCACTTCCCCTTGCCATGATTTGGGCATTTACACCTGTGTGCCTTTGGCGGATAGCAATAAACATCCTGCCCTGGAAGGGGAAGCCATGTTGAGCGAAGTTTGTGATGGCATTGTGCCTTTTTTGCGGGATGGTAAATTTGTTGTGGCGATCGGTGGGGAACACGCTATCACCACTGGGGTAGTGCAAGCGATGCAAAAGGTTAATTCAGATCCGTTTACGGTGGTGCAGATTGATGCCCATGGGGATATGCGCTATGAGTTTGAGGGGTCCCGTCATAACCATGCTTGCGTGATGCGCCGGGTACTGGAGTTGGGTTTGCCTACTCTGCCGATCGCCATCCGGGCCATTTGCCAGGAAGAGGCGGAGTTAATTAAGGAAAAAAATATTCCTGTGTTTTGGGCTAGGGAAATGGCCGATAATCCCCACTGGATTGACCAGGCGATCGCCAGCATTGCCACGGATAAGGTTTTCCTCACCATTGATATGGACGGTTTTGATCCAGGTTTCCTGCCGGGGGTAGGTACCCCAGAACCCGGGGGGCTGGGTTGGTATGATGGGTTGAAATTTTTCCGTCGTCTTTTTCAAACTAAGCAGGTGATTGGTTGTGACTTGATGGAACTGGCCCCGGTGCAAGGCTCGGTTGTATCAGAATTTTCCACTGCTAAATTGGCCTATAAATTAATGGGGTATTGGGGAGAATCCCAACGAAGAAAGTCTTAAGTCTGTACTCAATACATAAATCAGGACAACAGGGGCTTAATGGTTTCCGTCACCGATTGGGCCAAGCTTGGCAAATGGTAGCCTCCCTCTAGACCCAACAGCAGATAGGGACAGATTTCCAGCAGATGGCGGCTCATCATGGCGTAGTCTTTAGGGGTCAAATTCATGTAGGCCAGGGGATCAGCCTGATTGGCATCATAACCCGCACTAACCAGCAATAAATCTGGTTTAACCTGCCGTAAAAAAGGTAACACCTGGTCTGCAAAGGCCCGTTGGTAAACTTTGCCGCCACCGCCGGGGGCGAGGGGAAGATTGAGCACATTATTATATTTGCCCCGATCGCCGGCCTGACCCGTACCGGGGTAACAGGGAAACTGGTGTAGGGAACAATAGAAAATTTGGGGGTTATTTTCCACTAATGCTTCAGTGCCATTGCCGTGGTGTACGTCCCAATCCAAAATCGCCACCCGGTTTATTCCTGGCTTAGTCAAAGCGTAATGGGCGGCGATCGCCGCATTGTTGAGCAGACAAAAGCCCATGCCCCGGTCCCTTTCCGCATGGTGCCCTGGGGGACGGGCCAGCACAAAGGCCGATTCCCGCTGATTTAAGCAATGGTCAACCCCATCTAGCCAAGCCTGCACTGCCAAGCGAGCCACATCATAGCTCTGGGGAGAAACAGGAGTATCAGCATCAAGGGAACCACCACCACTCTGGGCTAATTTTGCCAACTCGCTTAAATACCCCTGGCTATGGCATTGGAGAATGTACTGGTCTAACCCCGGCTGGTCGAGGGAAGGTCTTTGCCAATGGAGATAATTGGCCCCTGGCATTTGACGCAACGCACTGGCGATCGCCGTCAGCCGGGCAGGACACTCCGGGTGAGTGGGGCCGGTGTCGTGGTGTAAAAACTCTGCGCTGTAAATAATGGCAACCATGGTGGGAGGAGGGTGAAATGGAGCGGAGAAAGCAGGGCAAAAAGTTTGGTAAACCCCTCAGCCATTGCCCCAGGGCCATAACCCACCAATGCTATTCTAGGTAGAGTATTGAGCCAAATTTAAGATCGAGGCAGTTTAGGCTATGCAAGTTAATAATCTCGGCTTTATAGCAAGTATTTTATTCGTGTTGGTGCCAACGGTTTTCCTGTTGATCCTGTTTATTCAAACTGGTAAGCAAAGCGAAAGCTAGGGCCCAGTTAACCATTGCCAAACGGAACAGAGTCTGGGGCGGAATTGATCCAGCCCCTTTTTTCTGTGCCAATTTTCCTCTGAATTTCGGCAAATACTCACTTTAAAGTCGGACTTAAATTCCCTCTTTGCGGGCCAGGAGCACTGGACAGGGAGCATTAACCCGAATGTAATCCGACAGGGAAGTGCCCAACAGTCGGTCTAAATCCGGCAAGCTCTTGGCAATGGAAGGTCGGCGATCGGGCGAACCCAACAGCATCAGATCAACGTTGTAATCCTCCGCCAATTCACACAGCTTTTCCCCTGGTTTACCCCCCGTTACCGTAGAACGATAGGCAATGCCCAAACGTTTCGCCTTGGCGATCGCCGGGGCCAGTACGGGATTTTCTTCAATTTCCTGGCGGGAAAGGGGCAATAAATCCGGTTTGAGATCAGGGTTTACCCGGGCAAGGATTAATTCTCCTTCGGGGTAGTCCCGCAAAAGAGCCAGGGCTAGATCCAGCGCATATTCCGCCGCCGCCGATTTATCCAGAGCCACCATGACCCGTTTAATCCGTTTAACGTAAACATCATCCTTCACCAACAGCATGGGGTGATTGGTCAGTTGAAACACATACTGACTAACGGAATTTTCCAAAATGGCTTCCAATCGTTTCAGGCCCCGGGAACCCATAATGATCAAATCCGCATCGATTTCATTGGCCACGTCACACACCACTCCCTTGGGATCCCCCTGGCGCAACATGGTGGAAACTTTACTGGGGTCAATGGCCACCTCCTGCATCAGATCCGCCAGAATTTTGCCCCCCTCAGCCCATTTTTCCGTGAACGCCTCTGTGGTTATTTGGGGCGGCACCACGTGCAAAATTGTGATGGATGCCTTTTGCACCGCTGGAAAATCCATCATGGCCTTGAGCATTTCTTGGGTTTGGCTGGTGCCGGAGTCTGCGTATAAAATTTTTCTAAGCATGATAATTGAGTTCCTTGAATCGGTTCAGGGAGAGCCCCACCGTGCCGTGGAAAATGGTAATGGTAAGCTCTCCTCGGTTAAGCCTTATCCCTTCAGAATAAGGCCAATGCAAGCGGAGAAATTTAACGACTTGTTGCGGACTTTCTCAGCCTTGGCAGACTTTGATTTCAAGGCGATCGCCAACGTAATGCCAACGGGGGCCACTATAATCGAGGACAATTCAAGATTGTCGCCAGCCGTTTCCGACCACTTAAAACCATGAACGTCATCGTAGATTTATGCGTAGTACCCTTAGGTGTAGGGGTTTCCGTCGGTCAGTATGTGGCCGCCTGCCAAAAAGTATTAATTGAAGCGGGACTGAAACATACCATGCACGCCTACGGCACCAACATCGAGGGGGATTGGGACGAAGTTTTTGCGGCCGTTAAAGCCTGCCATGAAGCAGTACACGCCCTGGGAGCCCCCCGCATCACATCCAGTATGCGTTTCGGCACCCGTACCGATCGCCCCCAGACCATGGAAGAAAAGGTCCAAAGCGTGGAAAACTGGCTGGAAAATTCCTAAGCTCTGGTTTCGCAACTTTTAGCCGGTGCTTAGGGCAACCAATGTTTCTGGCCGTAACACAGGCCCTCGGGGCCATCAAATCCAATAAATTATGGCTGAACGTATTCAAAAATTACTCTCCCAGTGGGGCATTGCCTCCCGTCGCCATGCGGAGGAAATGATTCTGGCGGGGCGGGTCAGTGTCAATGGCAAAGTGGCAAAGCTGGGGGATAAAGCCGATCCCCAACGGGATTTTCTAGCTGTAGATGGAAAACAAATTAAGGCTGATAATCGCCCCCGGGACATTTACTTACTGATCAACAAACCGAGAGATGTGCTGTCCACCTGTGATGATCCCCAGGGCCGGAAAACGGTGCTAGATCTACTTCCCCAGGATTTACAGCGGGGCAAAGGTTTGCATCCCGTCGGTCGGTTAGACCGCAATTCCACCGGCGCTCTCCTCCTTACCAACGATGGAGAGTTAACCCTACGGCTGACCCATCCCCGCTACCATTTGCCCAAAACCTATGACGTGTGGTTAGAGGGCAATCCCAGTGACGAAGATTTAGAACAATGGCGATCGGGCATGGTGCTGGATGGCAAAAAAACTTTACCGGCCACCTTGGAAGTAATTTCCGAGACCAAAGACCGGATTCACCTATTAGTTACCCTAACGGAGGGACGCAACCGCCAAATTCGTCGCCTGGCCGAAGAGTTGGGGCTCACCGTGTTAAAGCTCCATCGTCGCACCATCGGTCCCCTACAGTTAAATACCAGGGGAAAAGTGTTGGGCAGTGGACAATTTCGTTTTCTTAGCCCCGCGGAAATTCGACTATTGAAAAAACAAGTTAATCTCCGGTAGGCTCCGCACAATTGTATTATTATTGTTGTTGAGTTCCCCTATTTTTCCCCACTATGACCCGTGCCAAATTATTGCAACCAGACCTAGTCTTGGGCAAAACCATTGTGGAGCTGTCGCCGGCCATTCTCGATCGCCATGGACTGAGGGGGCTAGTGTTGGATGTGGATGAAACCCTGGTGCCTTTTCGGGGGGATCGGGTTTCCGAGGAGCTCCAGGCCTGGATTGATCCCATTAAGGCCAAGCTGCCCATTTGGTTAGTGAGCAACAATATGAGCGAGTCTCGCATTGGGGGAGTGGCCCAAACCCTGGATTTACCTTTTCTTTATGGGGCGGCCAAACCGTCTCGCCGTAAACTGCGCCAAGCCATTGCAGAAATGCAGTTGCCGGTGGAATCCGTTGCCATGGTGGGCGATCGCCTCTTTACCGATGTGCTAGCGGGGAATCGCTTGGGCATGTTCACCATTTTGGTGGAGCCAATGGAGTTACCCGGTAAACCCCTCTACCCCTGGTCGATCAGAAACATAGAGGTTTGGCTGTCGCAAAAATTAGGGGTTACTTTAAAGGGTATTTTCGAATGAGTTGCCCCACCGCTAAGGGGAACAAAATCTGATTGCCAGTGGTTTTTGGCGTCAACCCCCCTCGGTTATAACCTTGTTACAAAACTTAATCAGAAATAATTATGAGAATTATAAAGAGAATCTTAAATATAGCGGCGATCGCCTGGGGATCAGCCATAATTGATCCAACGAAATAACAAGGGGTCACCTTTATAAAGACCCTTAACATAATAAAAACGATGGGGATCAGGTCATTTTGGCTTGATCCCTTTAAAATTGCGCCAATTTAGCTGAAGAATTATTCTTTGGATTTTCTTCCACTGGCCAGCCCAAAAATGTCAAGAAAAGCAAATAAAGTTGGGGAACAATTGTCAGCCATAATCCACGGTCAACGCTAGCGGATTATCCCTTGGGTGACGGGGCGAATATCACTACCATCGAAGGTGCCGGGGTTACCGCTCCAGTTGAAGTCACTGATGCGGAGGTTGATCGAGCCCACCTGGAGTTGGGGGTTGTAGCGCAGTTGAATGTTGTAGGTACGGCGGCTATATTCCAATACGTAATCGGTGCTGATTTCTTCGTTGGCAGTCAGACTATAGGCACCCTGCACCCCAAACCGCAGTGGGCCGTAAATCTGTTGGGTTAGCCCAAAGCTAACTATCTCCGTGTCAGCAAAACGGTCGAAGAAAAATGGTGATGCATCGCCCCGAATACCCTGGGAATAGGCAATGTTAAAGCCGGTGTAGTCAAAATAGGGTTTGGAGAAATTGCCAAATTGTCCGGAAAAACCGACGGTGCCGGTGAGGGAAGGTTGGGTACTGCCATCGCCGTAATAACTGCCTACGCCGGTAATGCCAGTGTTAAAAACCACATAGGGCACCACCACATTGGGGGTATAGCGCAGACCTTCCTCCGCAGTGGGGGGGAGAGCTTCTCCGGCCCAAAGCACGAAGTATTTAGTCAGGGAAGCCGCTCCCTGTAAACGCATCAGAGTAACTAGGTTGTTGCCGCTGGCAGGGTTAATTAATTCCTGGCGATCGGTGCTGGCTTCCACACTTTGGATCGAGGCTTGGTAGTTGAGGGCGAAGCTAGGGTCTTCAAAGGGATAGATGGTGGGCGAAACCATAATGGCCCCCACACTACTTTGCACTGTTTGGAAGCCGAGGGAGCCATTGTATAAACGCTCACGGTAGTTATATTCAAACCTTAGATCGTAAGGATTAGCTAAATCCCCCAGCTTATTTTGCACCGCCAATTTAGCTCGCAGGGAATCGTCAATGGCGTCTAAATTAAGGTTGGAGAAGTTGAGGGTATTAAGTAAATTAACCCGTTCGTTAAAGTTGACATTCAGCTCCGTGATTAAACCAAAGGCGGCGGGACATAGGGCACAAACCTCCGCATCACTCTGGTTAGCTAGGGGAAAAGCGTCGGGGAAAAAGACTTTTTGCACCAGGTATTGGGGTTTGACCTGAAAAGTGACATTTTCCGTGTCGATGGGGGTGAAATTCCCCTGGACGTATAAGCCACCCCGGTCTTCCCCGTCATAACCAATGCTGATCAATCCCGGTTGGCGGTCACGGCGATCGATGGTGAGGCGGTCTTGGAACGGCAAGGATGTTTTTTGATCTAGCAGCACCCGGGAACCGGTCAGTTTTAATTCATCTACTTCCGGGGCCACATTGTAGTAATCAGCGGTTTCCGCCTGCACCTCCAATTCAGGGGGATTAAAGGGATCATTGGTGATGCGGACTTTTTTGGCCCGCCAACCATCGGCGTCGAAGTCTACTTGCTCTGCTTGGAAACGGAGGCGATTGACTTGGCCACCGGTATCCGTTTGACTGGCACTCTGGGCCCCCGGGGTACTCGCTCCAATGCCGGCCCGAAAGCCTTCTTGTCCCACCACATTGGTGACTGGTTGGTTGATGGCTAGGCGATCGTTCAAGCTTTGGTTGGAGACAATGGGGTTGCCAAAGTCGACGGGGACGGTTTGGGCAAAATCCCGGCCGGTGCTGGGCTGGTAGATTTCGCCGTTGGCATCGTAAATCACCCCTTGGTTAAGGACAAAGAAGTATTCAAATCTTTGCCCCTGGAGAATTTGTTCCCCCCGTTTCAAGGTGACATTCCCCTCAGCTACCGCAAACCGATCAGGCAAATTAACCCGCAGGCGATCGGCTAGGAGTAGTCCATTGGCAAAACGCATGGTGACGTTGCCGGTGGCGGTGACCACTTCCCGGTTGCTATCAAATTCCTGGTGATCGGAAATTAACTCGATTACTTCTGGAGCAATACTTACTTCATCTTGCTCGGTGGCTGGAATGGGGGAGCTATCCAGGAATTGATTTTGCTCTGGATTATTCTCCGTGACTGCCGGGGCAGGAGATGGTTCTGGCTCAATTTCGAGAATTTCACCGATCGCCTCTTGCCCAGCTTCAATGTCAATTTCCTCTGTGCTGGTGGGCCCTGTGATCACCTCTAATTCTGATTCACTGGGGGCGGTGATGGTGTATTCACGAATTTCTCCGTCCCGAGACTGGCTGATAATTTTTTTTGCCGTACCAATGGGAACCCCCACTGATTGGCCTCCAACTGTGGTGCTTGTGGCAATGGGGGGACTTCCCAGGATAAAACTGGAATTGGGGTTGGGGTAAAGATCCTTAGCCGATGCCTGGGCGATCGCCGGGTCTGCCAAGGGAGGGGTGGACGAGGAGGAAGGCGCCCCGTCAGTTGCCAGCATTTCTTCAGTCTCCCTCGGACTGATCACTTCAATGGGTACCGGAGGAGGGGGAGGGGAAACAATAGGGGGCATTTAAATCGACGAGCTAAACGCCAACGCTAACATTTGCTTTGGGTGGACTGAGATAAAGCTAAAGCTAACTGGGCTTGGTTAACAAGGGGGACGATCAATTGCCAGAAATCGTTTCGTCTGTGGCCCCAGTGACAAAAAACTCTCCGGTGGAGGAGAGCAGTCAGGTTCCAATCTACCCTTGGGGTAAAAATTAGTCCAGGGAAAGAAAGGGAAATTTTTTTAACCAGAGTTTATTCAAAATCTTTGCGGCCAGGGTTCCGGGTGGGGTCACTGGAGAGGAAGCCAAAGATGAACAGGGAAATAAACAGGCCGACAACGATATAAACAGCAATTTTAAGGGTTAACATAAATTCTCCTTGTTAAATGCAAAGGCGTGACAAAGCTCAACTGACAAAAAATTTTGGCGCAAAAATCATTATACCTTGCCTACTCTACCCCATTTCGGTCTAGGCTTTGGGAGAATGGCAGGGCAATTTTTGCCACTGACGAGGCTAACCATGGGCTTTAACAATCTTGATCATTTATTAGCTCTTCTCGGGCGATCGCCCGAGTGGGAAAAACTGCGTCGCTATCAATTAGTGCAGAAAGCTTGGCAAAAAGTAGTTGATCCCCGCCTGTGGGAATGTACCAAGCCCCTGGGCATTCAACGGGGGGTGCTGACAGTGGCGGTCATTTCCCCGGCCCTGGCCCAAAATCTCCAACTCCAGCGCACTAATCTTCTGGCCAAACTGAATCGGGAGTTGCCAGAACCGCTGACTGATCTGCGGCTTTCCCCCCTCCATTGGCATCAACAACATCCGGGTCGACAACCGGAAGCCTCCGCCCCCATGGGCCGTCCTGTCCCTCCTGCCATTGGCGATCGTCCGCAGAAGCCCACCAACGCTGAGCAAGCTCTGGAGCAATGGCTCACAACACTGAAAAAACGGGCCCAAGTTTTGCGGGAATGTCCCCAATGTCACAGTGCAGTTAATCCGGGAGAAGTAGAGCGTTGGGGACGTTGTCGTGCCTGCGCTAGGCAACCCTGGCAGGAAATTCTTTCCCAGTCTCGACCGGAAAAGGATGGGCGCCATTAGCTTGCTTCATGGCTGGAAAACTAGTCTAAAAATATTGCTATTTTTAATCTATAGGTCTAGAACATCTTAATCTAACATTTTGATTTCCTTCATCACAAAGTCAATTCTGCCCAATCCCTTAGTTATTAGGTTAGACACTGCGGGGTTTATATCTAAGTAATAATCCTATCCTGATTGGACTCCTTTGTTTAGATCCCAGAGGTTGATCTAAATATTCTTACGAGTTTTCCCCTTTATAGATTGCCAATGCTTATAGAACGGCAGTTTTTGTGAAAATCAAAAATTTCCACCATTTGACATTTTTGCAGATATCAGTGAATACTTTGAATTTTTTTTGGGTAGAATGGTAGAAGTGTCGGTAAACACGGAGAGATGATAATTACCCTTAAGGGATTAGCCCTGGGTATTTTGGCTTATTTTCTGAGCCCGTCGTCCTAATTACGTTTAATAGCTTAATTAAATTTTCCTGGGGTTTTCCTGCCTCAATAAGCTTCCATTGTATTCACCGCCGCTTGAATCCTAAATAATTGCCCAATTTTTTCGAGTCTCTCAATTCCCAATATGCATAACTCGACTTTGTTCGTCCTGGACTCCCGTGTATTCCATGGGGGTCTACTTCGGGCGGCGGTTAAGCCAGAAATTACGACCATAACTCTGGATTTCAACCAAGATGGTCTCCGGCAGATTAGCCAAGCCCTGGGAGAACAGAGCAGTATTAATTCTTTGCATATTCTTTGCCATGGTTCCCCTGGTTGTCTTCACTTAGGTAATGGTCATCTAGGTTTGGATAATTTGGCCCACCGCAGTGAGGAACTAAGGGAATGGTTTGCTGGGGTTGAGTGTCCCCAAATATTTCTCTATGGCTGCAATGTGGCCGCCGGTGATGCCGGTACGGAATTTGTCGAAAAGTTAGCTGGGTTAACTGGGGCTGGTGTTTCCGCTTCCACCACGGCGATCGGGCACCAGGCTCTAGGTGGTGATTGGTATTTAGATTTTCAAACGGGTGATATTATCATGGAAAATATTTTCTCTGCTTCTGAATTAGCGGCTTATCCTGGGGTGTTGGACGGCAACGGGAAATGGTCTTTATTTGACCTAGTAGATTTCTCTGGTATTTACACCGAGCGACTCGATGCCCTGCAATTACTAGTACAAGAACAACTTTCCAGCTTTTTTGCCCAATCCGACTATCTCACGCAGTTAGCCATTCCTTTTAGTGCCACCGCTGGTGATGGCTGGATGGGTAATGCAGAGTCTTTGCGTTCTACCATTTTGGATGGAAATTACCAGATCCGTTTGGAAGTGCGATCGGGCGCTGAATTACAGGGGGCATTGGGAGCCTACAGCGCGGCTGGAACCACTGGTACCCCGACCATTTATTTGAATAGCGATTGGTTTGCCACTGCCAACCAAGAGCAAATTGTTGCTGTTTTGCTCGAAGAAATTGGCCATGATTTCGACCAAATTTTAAATAATGGAGCTGATAGCCGAGGCGATGAAGGGGAAATATTTTCCAATTTAGTGTTGGGTAATGAGTTTGATTTGGGGGGACTTCAGCAAGAGGGCGATCGCAAGGTTCTTACTATTGATGGGCGATCGGTAGTGGTAGAAACTGCCCTTCCTGCCGTTGGCTCTATAGGTCTTGCGGCAAATACTTGGCAAAACCTCAAAGCAGGAAATGACCCAAATAAAGCTTCTGATGGAAGTTGGACTGCTAATTCCGCCGATCTTGTCGGTTCAGCTGCAGAACCCTATATTCAAATTAAATACGATGCTGACGAGGTAGCCTTTAAGATCAGAGCGGAACCCCAGTCCGGCTCATTCAAAGCCCTGATAGGTGTTTTTATTGACATAGATGGTGACGGCTCCCCTGATTTTACCGTTGAGTTAAATGTTGATAACTCTAATCAAGCTCCTTCCGGATACACAGTTGGCGCTTTTAATTTTATTCCCATCACCGTCGGCACAGGTCCTACTGCTAATACCAGTCCTAGTACTACAGTTATTCCTGCAGCCAATACAAATACTTACTTTGCCTTAAATACAAGCAATGTTGTTGCTGGAGTGTTTGGTTCTGGTGCCGCCGCCGGTATACCGGTTGATGTAGACAATGACTCTACTAATGAAAACTACTACGTTTTTAAATTTAGTCTTGCTGATCTTAACACTTTCATTAATGGCCTATCCACAGCGTATAAAAAACCGACAATTCTCAACCCTTCTCAATGGAATGCAGCGGCGTTAACTGCCTCCAACAGTTTAAATTCCATCAATGGAGATGTCGGTGGTGGCGCTTTCACTCAAAACACTCTGTGGACAGATATTTTTGGTATAAATAGTGGCCCCGTCCTTTCAATACCCAGTACCCTCAACTATACAGAAAACCAGACTGGAACAGCAATAAACACGAGCATCACTGTTGCTGACTCGAATAACACAACTTTAAGCAGTGCCACGGTATCTATTACCAGCAATTTCCAATCAGGACAAGACACCCTAGCCTTTACCAACAATAATTCCACCACTTTTGGTAATATTTCTGCCATTTATGATTCTTCAACTGGGGTTCTAACCCTAACATCTGCTGGCTCCACTGCGACTCTAGCTCAATGGCAATCAGCCCTTCGAGCAGTAACCTACAGCAACAATAGTGAAGCACCCAGTACTTCTGCGAGAACCATCTCTTATCAGATTAATGACGGCCAAAATAATAACAATCTCAGCAACATAATCACCAGTACGGTCAATGTAACAGCCGTTAATGATGCGCCGGTCAATACCCTGCCGGCAACGTTCAGCGTAAATGAGGACACAAACTTAACCTTGACCGGTTTGTCCATCAGCGATGTAGATGCTGGAACGGGCGATGTAACCGTAACACTGTCGGTCAATTCAGGGACTTTATCTGCATCGTCATCAGGAAATGTCACAGTAAATAACTCTGGGACTAGTTCTATTGTCCTCACTGGTACAGTTGCCAATATCAATACATTCCTTACTGGCTTTGCCCCTGTTTTTGCTCCCAGCGCTAACTTCAACGGTGCTGTTACCCTCACCATGGTCACCAATGATGGCGGTAATACAGGAGGTGCAGCACTATCTGATACTGACACCTCAACTATTACCGTCAATTCCGTCAACGATGCGCCAATCAATACCCTGCCAGGCACGTTCAGTGTAAATGAAGACACTAACCTAACCTTGACCGGTTTGTCCATCAGCGATGTAGATGCTGGAACAGGCGATGTAATCGTAACACTGTCGGTCAATTCAGGGACTTTATCTGCATCATCATCAGGAAATGTCACAGTAAATAACTCTGGGACTAGCTCTATTGTCTTAACTGGCACAGTTGCCAATATTAATACATTCCTTACTGGCTCTGCCCCTGTTTTTGCTCCCAGCGCTAACTTCAACGGTGCTGTTACCCTCACCATGGTCACCAATGATGGCGGTAATACAGGAGGTGCAGCACTATCTGATACTGACACCTCAACTATTACCGTCAATTCCGTCAACGATGCGCCAATCAATACCCTGCCAGGCACGTTCAGTGTAAATGAAGACACTAACCTAACCTTGACCGGTTTGTCCATCAGCGATGTAGATGCTGGAACAGGCGATGTAATCGTAACACTGTCGGTCAATTCAGGGACTTTATCTGCATCATCATCAGGAAATGTCACAGTAAATAACTCTGGGACTAGCTCTATTGTCTTAACTGGCACAGTTGCCAATATTAATACATTCCTTACTGGCTCTGCCCCTGTTTTTGCTCCCAGCGCTAACTTCAACGGTGCTGTTACCCTCACCATGGTCACCAATGATGGCGGTAATACAGGAGGTGCAGCACTATCTGATACTGACACCTCAACTATTACCGTCAATTCCGTCAACGATGCGCCAATCAATACCCTGCCAGGCACGTTCAGTGTAAATGAAGACACTAACCTAACCTTGACCGGTTTGTCCATCAGCGATGTAGATGCTGGAACGGGCGATGTAACCGTAACACTGTCGGTCAATTCAGGGACTTTATCTGCATCATCATCAGGAAATGTCACAGTAACTGGTTCTGGAAACAGCTCTATTGTCTTAACTGGCACAGTTGCCAATATCAATACATTCCTTACTGGCTCTGCCCCTGTTTTTGCTCCCAGCGCTAACTTCAACGGTGCTGTTACCCTCACCATGGTCACCAGTGATCAAGGTAATACCGGCTCAGGGGGCTCACAATCCGATACTGATACCTCAACTATCACTGTCAATGCCGTCAATGATGCTCCCTCTGGTGCTGACAAGACGGTCAACACCACAATAGGTAACACCTACACATTTACGGTTGCAGATTTTGGATTTAGTGATTCTAATGATAATCCTGCCAATAACTTCCAATCCGTAATTATCACAAATGTTCCCCAAGGTTTAACTTGGAATAATGGAACAAATGACATTGCCGTAACAGAAGCACAAGAAATTAACTTTGCTGATATAACAGGCGGAAAATTAAAGTTCACATCCAATACTGTTTCAACGCCATTGTTCTTCTTCCAAGTCAAAGACGACGGCGGTATCTCTAATGGTGGACAGAATACCGATCAAAGTCCTAACACTATGACAATAAGTGTGGCGAGTTCTGACACAACCCTTCCCACTGTTATCAGTATCCTCCGTAACAACCCAACCTCAGAGATAACCAATGCTGACTCGTTAACCTTTCAAGTTACGTTCTCTGAAAATGTTCAAAATGTTGATGCAAGTGACTTTACCCTTAGTGGAACCGGTATAACTGGCGCCACCATTAGCAATGTTTCTGGTAGTGGAAGTGTTTACACCGTAACCGTCACAGATATTGCCAATAATAATGGAACCGTCAATCTTGACTTTGCCGGTGGACAAAATATAGAAGACATCGCCAACAATGCTCTGATCAATACTGTTCCTACAACTGATGAGCAATACACTTTAGACAACACCGCACCGAGTGCCCCAGTTGTAACGATTACGGAAGATGCCAACAATGATGGGTTCATCAATGGTGGGGAATTGAATGGGCTAGTAGATGTATCGGTGGCGCTACCAGGAAATGCCGTAGCCGGGGATAGCCTGACCATCACCGATGGCACCACCCCCCAGACCATAGTCTTAACCGCCGCCCAAATCAGTGCTGGGGTAGTAACCACCCAGGTAGCAGTACCCGCCGAAGGTGCCACCCTGACGGTGAGCGCCTTTGTGACGAATATTGCCGGCAACCAAGGAGCCAATGGTAGCGATAGTGCCGTACTAGATACCACCGCACCGAGTGCCCCAGTTGTAACGATTACGGAAGATGCCAACAATGATGGGTTCATCAATGGTGGGGAATTGAATGGGCTAGTAGATGTATCGGTGGCGCTACCAGGAAATGCCGTAGCCGGGGATAGCCTAACCATCACCGATGGCACCACCCCCCAGACCATAGTCTTAACCGCCGCCCAAATCAGTGCTGGGGTAGTAACCACCCAGGTAGCAGTACCCGCCGAAGGTGCCACCCTGACGGTGAGCGCCTTTGTGACGGATATTGCCGGCAACCAAGGAGCCAATGGTAGTGATAGTGCCGTACTAGATACCACCGCACCGAGTGCCCCAGTTGTAACGATTACGGAAGATGCCAACAATGATGGGTTCATCAATGGTGGGGAATTGAATGGGCTAGTAGATGTATCGGTGGCGCTACCAGGAAATGCCGTAGCCGGGGATAGCCTAACCATCACCGATGGCACCACCCCCCAGACCATAGTCTTAACCGCCGCCCAAATCAGTGCTGGGGTAGTAACCACCCAGGTAGCAGTACCCGCCGAAGGTGCCACCCTGACGGCGAGCGCCTTTGTGACGAATATTGCCGGCAACCAAGGAGCCAATGGTAGTGATAGTGCCGTACTAGATACCACCGCACCGAGTGCCCCAGTTGTAACGATTACGGAAGATGCCAACAATGATGGGTTCATCAATGGTGGGGAATTGAATGGGCTAGTAGATGTATCGGTGGCGCTACCAGGAAATGCCGTAGCCGGGGATAGCCTAACCATCACCGATGGCACCACCCCCCAGACCATAGTCTTAACCGCCGCCCAAATCAGTGCTGGGGTAGTAACCACCCAGGTAGCAGTACCCGCCGAAGGTGCCACCCTGACGGTGAGCGCCTTTGTGACGGATATTGCCGGCAACCAAGGAGCCAATGGTAGCGATAGTGCCGTACTAGATACCACCGCACCGAGTGCCCCAGTTGTAACGATTACGGAAGATGCCAACAATGATGGGTTCATCAATGGTGGGGAATTGAATGGGCTAGTAGATGTATCGGTGGCGCTACCAGGAAATGCCGTAGCCGGGGATAGCCTGACCATCACCGATGGCACCACCCCCCAGACCATAGTCTTAACCGCCGCCCAAATCAGTGCTGGGGTAGTAACCACCCAGGTAGCAGTACCCGCCGAAGGTGCCACCCTGACGGTGAGCGCCTTTGTGACGAATATTGCCGGCAACCAAGGAGCCAATGGTAGCGATAGTGCCGTACTAGATACCACCGCACCGAGTGCCCCAGTTGTAACGATTACGGAAGATGCCAACAATGATGGGTTCATCAATGGTGGGGAATTGAATGGGCTAGTAGATGTATCGGTGGCGCTACCAGGAAATGCCGTAGCCGGGGATAGCCTAACCATCACCGATGGCACCACCCCCCAGACCATAGTCTTAACCGCCGCCCAAATCAGTGCTGGGGTAGTAACCACCCAGGTAGCAGTACCCGCCGAAGGTGCCACCCTGACGGTGAGCGCCTTTGTGACGGATATTGCCGGCAACCAAGGAGCCAATGGTAGTGATAGTGCCGTACTAGATACCACCGCACCGAGTGCCCCAGTTGTAACGATTACGGAAGATGCCAACAATGATGGGTTCATCAATGGTGGGGAATTGAATGGGCTAGTAGATGTATCGGTGGCGCTACCAGGAAATGCCGTAGCCGGGGATAGCCTAACCATCACCGATGGCACCACCCCCCAGACCATAGTCTTAACCGCCGCCCAAATCAGTGCTGGGGTAGTAACCACCCAGGTAGCAGTACCCGCCGAAGGTGCCACCCTGACGGTGAGCGCCTTTGTGACGAATATTGCCGGCAACCAAGGAGCCAATGGTAGCGATAGTGCCGTACTAGATACCACCGCACCGAGTGCCCCAGTTGTAACGATTACGGAAGATGCCAACAATGATGGGTTCATCAATGGTGGGGAATTGAATGGGCTAGTAGATGTATCGGTGGCGCTACCAGGAAATGCCGTAGCCGGGGATAGCCTGACCATCACCGATGGCACCACCCCCCAGACCATAGTCTTAACCGCCGCCCAAATCAGTGCTGGGGTAGTAACCACCCAGGTAGCAGTACCCGCCGAAGGTGCCACCCTGACGGTGAGCGCCTTTGTGACGGATATTGCCGGCAACCAAGGAGCCAATGGTAGTGATAGTGCCGTACTAGATACCACCGCACCGAGTGCCCCAGTTGTAACGATTACGGAAGATGCCAACAATGATGGGTTCATCAATGGTGGGGAATTGAATGGGCTAGTAGATGTATCGGTGGCGCTACCAGGAAATGCCGTAGCCGGGGATAGCCTGACCATCACCGATGGCACCACCCCCCAGACCATAGTCTTAACCGCCGCCCAAATCAGTGCTGGGGTAGTAACCACCCAGGTAGCAGTACCCGCCGAAGGTGCCACCCTGACGGTGAGCGCCTTTGTGACGGATATTGCCGGCAACCAAGGAGCCAATGGTAGTGATAGTGCCGTACTAGATACCACCGCACCGAGTGCCCCAGTTGTAACGATTACGGAAGATGCCAACAATGATGGGTTCATCAATGGTGGGGAATTGAATGGGCTAGTAGATGTATCGGTGGCGCTACCAGGAAATGCCGTAGCCGGGGATAGCCTGACCATCACCGATGGCACCACCCCCCAGACCATAGTCTTAACCGCCGCCCAAATCAGTGCTGGGGTAGTAACCACCCAGGTAGCAGTACCCGCCGAAGGTGCCACCCTGACGGTGAGCGCCTTTGTGACGGATATTGCCGGCAACCAAGGAGCCAATGGTAGTGATAGTGCCGTACTAGATACCACCGCACCGAGTGCCCCAGTTGTAACGATTACGGAAGATGCCAACAATGATGGGTTCATCAATGGTGGGGAATTGAATGGGCTAGTAGATGTATCGGTGGCGCTACCAGGAAATGCCGTAGCCGGGGATAGCCTAACCATCACCGATGGCACCACCCCCCAGACCATAGTCTTAACCGCCGCCCAAATCAGTGCTGGGGTAGTAACCACCCAGGTAGCAGTACCCGCCGAAGGTGCCACCCTGACGGTGAGCGCCTTTGTGACGGATATTGCCGGCAACCAAGGAGCCAATGGTAGTGATAGTGCCGTACTAGATACCACCGCACCGAGTGCCCCAGTTGTAACGATTACGGAAGATGCCAACAATGATGGGTTCATCAATGGTGGGGAATTGAATGGGCTAGTAGATGTATCGGTGGCGCTACCAGGAAATGCCGTAGCCGGGGATAGCCTGACCATCACCGATGGCACCACCCCCCAGACCATAGTCTTAACCGCCGCCCAAATCAGTGCTGGGGTAGTAACCACCCAGGTAGCAGTACCCGCCGAAGGTGCCACCCTGACGGTGAGCGCCTTTGTGACGGATATTGCCGGCAACCAAGGAGCCAATGGTAGTGATAGTGCCGTACTAGATACCACCGCACCGAGTGCCCCAGTTGTAACGATTACGGAAGATGCCAACAATGATGGGTTCATCAATGGTGGGGAATTGAATGGGCTAGTAGATGTATCGGTGGCGCTACCAGGAAATGCCGTAGCCGGGGATAGCCTAACCATCACCGATGGCACCACCCCCCAGACCATAGTCTTAACCGCCGCCCAAATCAGTGCTGGGGTAGTAACCACCCAGGTAGCAGTACCCGCCGAAGGTGCCACCCTGACGGTGAGCGCCTTTGTGACGAATATTGCCGGCAACCAAGGAGCCAATGGTAGTGATAGTGCCGTACTAGATACCACCGCACCGAGTGCCCCAGTTGTAACGATTACGGAAGATGCCAACAATGATGGGTTCATCAGTGGTGGGGAATTGAATGGGCTAGTAGATGTATCGGTGGCGCTACCAGGAAATGCCGTAGCCGGGGATAGCCTAACCATCACCGATGGCACCACCCCCCAGACCATAGTCTTAACCGCCGCCCAAATCAGTGCTGGGGTAGTAACCACCCAGGTAGCAGTACCCGCCGAAGGTGCCACCCTGACGGTGAGCGCCTTTGTGACGAATATTGCCGGCAACCAAGGAGCCAATGGTAGTGATAGTGCCGTACTAGATACCACCGCACCGAGTGCCCCAGTTGTAACGATTACGGAAGATGCCAACAATGATGGGTTCATCAATGGTGGGGAATTGAATGGGCTAGTAGATGTATCGGTGGCGCTACCAGGAAATGCCGTAGCCGGGGATAGCCTAACCATCACCGATGGCACCACCCCCCAGACCATAGTCTTAACCGCCGCCCAAATCAGTGCTGGGGTAGTAACCACCCAGGTAGCAGTACCCGCCGAAGGTGCCACCCTGACGGTGAGCGCCTTTGTGACGAATATTGCCGGCAACCAAGGAGCCAATGGTAGTGATAGTGCCGTACTAGATACCACCGCACCGAGTGCCCCAGTTGTAACGATTACGGAAGATGCCAACAATGATGGGTTCATCAATGGTGGGGAATTGAATGGGCTAGTAGATGTATCGGTGGCGCTACCAGGAAATGCCGTAGCCGGGGATAGCCTGACCATCACCGATGGCACCACCCCCCAGACCATAGTCTTAACCGCCGCCCAAATCAGTGCTGGGGTAGTAACCACCCAGGTAGCAGTACCCGCCGAAGGTGCCACCCTGACGGTGAGCGCCTTTGTGACGAATATTGCCGGCAACCAAGGAGCCAATGGTAGCGATAGTGCCGTACTAGATACCACCGCACCGAGTGCCCCAGTTGTAACGATTACGGAAGATGCCAACAATGATGGGTTCATCAGTGGTGGGGAATTGAATGGGCTAGTAGATGTATCGGTGGCGCTACCAGGAAATGCCGTAGCCGGGGATAGCCTGACCATCACCGATGGCACCACCCCCCAGACCATAGTCTTAACCGCCGCCCAAATCAGTGCTGGGGTAGTAACCACCCAGGTAGCAGTACCCGCCGAAGGTGCCACCCTGACGGTGAGCGCCTTTGTGACGGATATTGCCGGCAACCAAGGAGCCAATGGTAGTGATAGTGCCGTACTAGATACCACCGCACCGAGTGCCCCAGTTGTAACGATTACGGAAGATGCCAACAATGATGGGTTCATCAATGGTGGGGAATTGAATGGGCTAGTAGATGTATCGGTGGCGCTACCAGGAAATGCCGTAGCCGGGGATAGCCTAACCATCACCGATGGCACCACCCCCCAGACCATAGTCTTAACCGCCGCCCAAATCAGTGCTGGGGTAGTAACCACCCAGGTAGCAGTACCCGCCGAAGGTGCCACCCTGACGGTGAGCGCCTTTGTGACGAATATTGCCGGCAACCAAGGAGCCAATGGTAGTGATAGTGCCGTACTAGATACCACCGCACCGAGTGCCCCAGTTGTAACGATTACGGAAGATGCCAACAATGATGGGTTCATCAGTGGTGGGGAATTGAATGGGCTAGTAGATGTATCGGTGGCGCTACCAGGAAATGCCGTAGCCGGGGATAGCCTAACCATCACCGATGGCACCACCCCCCAGACCATAGTCTTAACCGCCGCCCAAATCAGTGCTGGGGTAGTAACCACCCAGGTAGCAGTACCCGCCGAAGGTGCCACCCTGACGGTGAGCGCCTTTGTGACGAATATTGCCGGCAACCAAGGAGCCAATGGTAGTGATAGTGCCGTACTAGATACCACCGCACCGAGTGCCCCAGTTGTAACGATTACGGAAGATGCCAACAATGATGGGTTCATCAATGGTGGGGAATTGAATGGGCTAGTAGATGTATCGGTGGCGCTACCAGGAAATGCCGTAGCCGGGGATAGCCTAACCATCACCGATGGCACCACCCCCCAGACCATAGTCTTAACCGCCGCCCAAATCAGTGCTGGGGTAGTAACCACCCAGGTAGCAGTACCCGCCGAAGGTGCCACCCTGACGGTGAGCGCCTTTGTGACGAATATTGCCGGCAACCAAGGAGCCAATGGTAGTGATAGTGCCGTACTAGATACCACCGCACCGAGTGCCCCAGTTGTAACGATTACGGAAGATGCCAACAATGATGGGTTCATCAATGGTGGGGAATTGAATGGGCTAGTAGATGTATCGGTGGCGCTACCAGGAAATGCCGTAGCCGGGGATAGCCTGACCATCACCGATGGCACCACCCCCCAGACCATAGTCTTAACCGCCGCCCAAATCAGTGCTGGGGTAGTAACCACCCAGGTAGCAGTACCCGCCGAAGGTGCCACCCTGACGGTGAGCGCCTTTGTGACGAATATTGCCGGCAACCAAGGAGCCAATGGTAGCGATAGTGCCGTACTAGATACCACCGCACCGAGTGCCCCAGTTGTAACGATTACGGAAGATGCCAACAATGATGGGTTCATCAATGGTGGGGAATTGAATGGGCTAGTAGATGTATCGGTGGCGCTACCAGGAAATGCCGTAGCCGGGGATAGCCTGACCATCACCGATGGCACCACCCCCCAGACCATAGTCTTAACCGCCGCCCAAATCAGTGCTGGGGTAGTAACCACCCAGGTAGCAGTACCCGCCGAAGGTGCCACCCTGACGGTGAGCGCCTTTGTGACGAATATTGCCGGCAACCAAGGAGCCAATGGTAGCGATAGTGCCGTACTAGATACCACCGCACCGAGTGCCCCAGTTGTAACGATTACGGAAGATGCCAACAATGATGGGTTCATCAATGGTGGGGAATTGAATGGGCTAGTAGATGTATCGGTGGCGCTACCAGGAAATGCCGTAGCCGGGGATAGCCTGACCATCACCGATGGCACCACCCCCCAGACCATAGTCTTAACCGCCGCCCAAATCAGTGCTGGGGTAGTAACCACCCAGGTAGCAGTACCCGCCGAAGGTGCCACCCTGACGGTGAGCGCCTTTGTGACGGATATTGCCGGCAACCAAGGAGCCAATGGTAGTGATAGTGCCGTACTAGATACCACGCCCACCGATGTTGTGCCCCTGGACATCACCAATGAAACTGACACCGGGGCCGATGACCTATTAACTAATAATGGCAACCCGGAACTGACTTTCACCGGTGAGCCGGGATTAGAGATTATTCTCAGGGGTCCTGACGGTAACCCCGTTAACCCAGATGCTTACGAAGTAGTAGAAACCCCCGGCGCGAATCCCGGTGATCCTTCTACCTACACCGTTAAATTGATTGACGCTGACCCGTCTGACCCAGATAGTGATCCGTTTGGGGACTTTTTCAATGGCGCTACAACAGGCAATGGGGCAAATACCGGTGATGGCATTTACACCATCACAGCAACGGATAGCGCGGGCAACAGTTCTGATGTGGGTCAATTTGAGATTGACACTAATGCTCCTAGTTCTCCCGGTGGTGGTGGCAATGGCTCATTAGACATCGGTGCCCCGACAGATAGTGGAGCCGATGACCTATTAACCAATAATGGCAACCCAGAACTGACTTTCACCGGCGAGCCGGGATTAGAGATTATTCTCAGGGGTCCTGACGGTAACCCCGTTAACCCAGATGCTTACGAAGTAGTAGAAAACCCCGGTGCCAATCCCGGTGATCCTTCCACCTACACCGTTAAATTGATTGACGCTGACCCGTCTGACCCAGATAGTGATCCGTTTGGGGACTTTTTCAATGGCGCTACAACAGGTAATGGGGCAAATACCGGTGATGGCATTTACACCATCACAGCAACGGATAGCGCGGGCAACAGTTCTGATGTGGGTCAATTTGAGATTGACACTAATGCTCCTAGTTCTCCCGGTGGTGGTGGCAATGGCTCATTAGACATCGGTGCCCCGACAGATAGTGGAGCCGATGACCTATTAACTAATAATGGCAACCCGGAACTGACTTTCACCGGTGAGCCGGGATTAGAGATTATTCTCAGGGGTCCTGACGGTAACCCCGTTGACCCAGATGCTTATGAAGTAGTGGAAACCCCCGGCGCCAATCCCGGTGATCCTTCCACCTACACCGTTGAATTGATTGACGCTGACCCGTCTGACCCAGATAGTGATCCGTTTGGGGACTTTTTCAATGGCGCTACAACAGGTAATGGGGCAAATACCGGTGATGGCATTTACACCATCACAGCAACGGATAGCGCGGGCAACAGTTCTGATGTGGGTCAATTTGAGATTGACACTAATGCTCCTAGTTCTCCCGGTGGTGGTGACAATGGCTCATTAGACATCGGTGCCCCGACAGATAGTGGAGCCGATGACCTATTAACCAATAATGGCAACCCGGAACTGACTTTCACCGGTGAGCCGGGATTAGAGATTATTCTCAGGGGTCCTGACGGTAACCCCGTTGACCCAGATGCTTACGAAGTAGTGGAAACCCCCGGCGCGAATCCCGGTGATCCTTCTACCTACACCGTTAAATTGATTGACGCTGACCCGTCTGACCCAGATAGTGATCCGTTTGGGGACTTTTTCAATGGCGCTACAACAGGTAATGGGGCAAATACCGGTGATGGCATTTACACCATTACGGCAACGGATACTGCGGGCAACAGTTCTGATGTGGATCAATTTGAGATTGACACTAATGCTCCTAGTTCTCCCGGTGGTGGTGGCAATGGCTCATTAGACATCGGTGCCCCGACAGATAGTGGAGCCGATGACCTATTAACTAATAATGGCAACCCGGAACTGACTTTCACCGGTGAGCCGGGATTAGAGATTATTCTCAGGGGTCCTGACGGTAACCCCGTTGACCCAGATGCTTACGAAGTAGTGGAAACCCCCGGCGCGAATCCCGGTGATCCTTCCACCTACACCGTTAAATTGATTGACGCTGACCCGTCTGACCCAGATAGTGATCCGTTTGGGGACTTTTTCAACGGCGCTACAACAGGCAATGGGGCAAATACCGGTGATGGCATTTACACCATCACAGCAACGGATAGCGCGGGCAACAGTTCTGATGTGGGTCAATTTGAGATTGACACTAATGCTCCTAGTTCTCCCGGTGGTGGTGGCAATGGCTCATTAGACATCGGTGCCCCGACAGATAGTGGAGCCGATGACCTATTAACCAATAATGGCAACCCAGAACTGACTTTCACCGGCGAGCCGGGATTAGAGATTATTCTCAGGGGTCCTGACGGTAACCCCGTTAACCCAGATGCTTACGAAGTAGTAGAAAACCCCGGTGCCAATCCCGGTGATCCTTCCACCTACACCGTTAAATTGATTGACGCTGACCCGTCTGACCCAGATAGTGATCCGTTTGGGGACTTTTTCAACGGCGCTACAACAGGCAATGGGGCAAATACCGGTGATGGCATTTACACCATTACGGCAACGGATACTGCGGGTAACACGTCCGAAGTGGGTCAATTTGAGATTGACACTAATGCCCCTAGTTCTCCCGTTGTTGGTGGCGCCGAACTTTTGGCGGTTAATGACCAAGCAACCGTAGTCATTGGCGATCTGGGCTTTGGCTCTGTCAATATCAACGTCTTAACCAATGACCGAGGAACTGGCATCCGCATTACTGATCTCACCCAACCCCTTAAGGGCACAGCGGTGCTGCGGGATAATGGCACTCCTAACAATGGCAGTGACGACTTTGTTGTCTATCACATCCATGAGGAATTGCTAGATTTACGCTCGGCCACAGGCCCTGTACGCGTAGATATCAGCGATATCTTCAGCAGTGCCAGCTATAACAATTCTGTCGGTTTTTACCAAGTTTTGGATCATTACGGCACCATTCTTGATCCAACTTCTGGGCGACTTCTAACCCCGGCGGATCCGGAATACAGAAATGTAGCCCTGGCTAGTGCTGTTCCTGGACTACAAATCAGTAAGAACAACCCCGTTCAGTCCATCGAACTACCCGGAGGCGCTATTTATGCTCCGTTCCTGACTTCTGACCAAGGCAACGGCCAAGTGAATCACTTCTTCTCCCTCATTGACGCTAATGTCGGTCAGGTTGACTATGTTCGTTTTGCCAATGGCACCTATAGCTTTGAAGACAGTTCCTTTGGCGATCGGGATTTCAATGATCTGCGATTTGACATTAACATTGCTCCCCAAGACAATTTTAGCTCTCCAAACCTTGGCATCGGTAGTAACGGAGGTGTTTTCTCTCCCGGAGGACTCCTAGATCAGTTTTCCTACACCATTACGGACGTTAATGGGGCAAGGCAGACGGCCAACGTTGCCATTGACCATCGAGAAAATCTCAAATTCACCATGATGGAAGTGGATGGAGATTTCAAAAATGAGGTGGTTATTTTCAAGGTGGATGATGCCCAGGGAATTATCAACGGCATTGCCCCCGGAGAATCAGGTTATTTAGAAGCCGCATTGCAAAATGGCCAGGTAATATTCACCGGCGTGAGTAATCGGACCCAGCTTTTTGACCAACCTTTGACCCGCATTATGGATGAATCTGAAGTCGGCGATAATTTTGGCTTCCTGTTAATCCAGAATAATTCCCTTGATATGGTGCTCAGGGAGCAAACCACCGGTGCCATATCCACGCCGATTTTCTTCAGTCAGGCGATCGCCAATGGCAATCAAATCCAACAAATCTTGAGTAGTGATGGGCAGGGGATAATTGTTGCCTGGGAAGACATGGGCCAGGGGGGAGACGGTGACTTCAACGACTTTGTTTTTAAGGTGGAACTAACCGATCAACCATTGCCCTTAGGCGCAACCTACCAAGGCGGTTCCCAAGCTGAAATCTTTTTCAATGGGAACAACCAAAGTATTCAAATGGGTATGGAGATTCAGGCAAATAGTGCCTTCCAAAATACCGTTGGCTTCTATGTGGTTGAAAATGCCCAGGGCAGCATTCTGGATTACAGCACTGGTCAACGTCTCAACCCTGGGGATGCCGACTATGCCCAGGTGGCAGTGCAACAACGGCTAGCCCTCGCTTCCAACGGCCAACCCATCGGATTGGAACTAAGTCCAGGGCAAATCATTGCTCCGTTCCTGATCGCCAATGCTACGGAAAATCAGTTTCTGACCGCTAATCCCAATAATGTTGCCATTGATGGATTGCCAGTGGCATTTTTCCCCTACATCAACGCCAATGGCGACAAAATAGACCATTTCCGGTTACTAGCAGACAATACCTTTGGGGTGGAAGATTCCCTGGGCGGCGGCGATTTTGACTATAACGACGTGTTGATCAAAATCAATCAAACACCGTTTAACCAAGAATTACTGGATCTCCGTTCCCAGAATGGCCCGGTAAGTATTGGGCTGACAGAAATCACCAGCGATGCTTCATTTGGTCTCTCCATTGGTTTTTACCGGGTGGAAAATCAGTTTGGTGCCATCACCGATCCCCTAACGGGACAAATTCTTAATCCCACTGATAGCAACTATCAAAGCGTAGCACTGCAAAACAGCGCCGCTCAATTCACCGTCACCGCCGGCACCACCACCCAGCTATTACAACTGGTCGGAGGAAGCTTATTTGCTCCTTACTTCACCGTCAGTCAGTCCGACGGCAATGTGTTTAATTACTTCTCCTTCCTGGGGGCTAACCCGGATCAAGCTGACCATATCCGCTTCTTGGACAATACCTTCCAGTTTGAAGATACTTTTGGGGGAGGGGATATGGACTTCAATGACCTCCAGTTCCGAATTAACGTCCAATAGTCATTAGTCAGTAGACAAAGGAAAGATTAGCCCTGGATTTTCTGCTTAGGCGGATCCGGGGCTAGGCTGATTTTGGCAAATTTGAAGAAACTATGGGGATTGGCTCCATTCTCCAAAAAAAACCTTAAGATGATTGGGATCTTTGACGTTTTGGGTATTCCCATCCCCGGCGATCGCCATTGGGGAAGCTTTTTGGGATTTTACCGTCAGTGAGTTCGTAAGTCCGGTTTGCCTTTCCGTAGCCCCCCAGGTTTATGTTGCTGAGTATCTCCAACGTTTTCATCAAAAACCCCGTGCTGACCACGGTGTGCACCATCGTTATCATCCTCATCGGGGCGATCGCCTTACCTCTGTTGCCCCTGGCCAAATTACCGGACATGGCCCCCAAACAGGTGCAGGTGACCACCAACTATGTGGGTTCCGATGCCCAAACCGCGGTGGATAACGTCACCACGGTACTAGAACGACAGATTAACGGTACGGAGCAGGTCATCTACATGAACTCCTACACCGACAACACCGGCACCAGCACCATCAACGTCTATTTTCCGGTGGAAATGGAC
Organism: Synechocystis sp. PCC 6714; assembly: GCF_000478825.2. NCBI lineage: Bacteria > Bacillati > Cyanobacteriota > Cyanophyceae > Synechococcales > Merismopediaceae > Synechocystis > Synechocystis sp. PCC 6714. Next base: position 426,976 of record NZ_CP007542.1, read on the forward strand.
CGCAACATTGCCCAGGTCTTGGTGCAAAACAACGTCTCCATTGCCGCGTCCAGCTTGCCGGAAGTTGTTAACCGCCAGGGGGTAACAACCCAGACCCAGTCCCCCTCCGTCACCATTGCCTATGGGGTTTATTCCGAAAATGATGACCAAGGAAAACCCATCTACGACGATGTTTTTGTCAGCAACTTTGTGGACCGGGTGCTACTGGACGAAATTAAACGGATTGAGGGGGTAGGCTCCGCCGCCATCATTGGAGCGTCCGAATATGCGATGCGGTTTTGGTTAGACCCCGACGCCCTAGCCGCTAGGGATTTAACCGCCTCAGACGTCCTTGATGCCATCCGTAACCAAAACGTCCAAGTGGGGGTAGGGGGGGTTAACCTACCACCGGTGACGGACCAACAACGTTTCCAGATTAATGCCCGGGCCCTAAGCCGTTTTACCACCCCCGAAGAGGCGGAACAAATTGTGGTCAAAGTAGGGGAGGACGGTGGTCTCATCCGCATTAAAGATGTGGGAAGGGCCACCATCGGTACCCAAAACTATATTCAGACCGCCCTATTTAACAATGCCCCAGCAGTGGCTTTTGTTATCTACCAATTACCCGGCACTAACGCCCTAGACACCGCCAACATGGTCAAGGAAAAAATGGCCGAGTTGCAACCCATGTTTCCGCCGGGGTTAAACGCGGATGTGGCTTTGGATAACACTTTGTTTGTAACTGCTTCCCTAGAGGAGGCGGTGATGACCCTAGTGGAAGCCATTTTGCTGGTAATTCTGGTAATTTTTATCTTTCTGCAAAACTGGCGCACCACTTTGATTCCTGCCCTAGCCATCCCCGTTTCCCTCATTGGGGCCATGGCCTTTGCTTTGGCTTTCGGTTTTAGCTTGAACCAATTAACCCTCTTTGGGGTCATCCTGGCCACAGGGCTAGTGGTGGATGACGGCATTCTGGTGGTGGAGGCGATCGAAGTTAAATTAGACCAGGGCATGAAACCGTTTCAAGCAGCCCTGGATGCCATGGGGGAACTGACGGGGGCAGTAATTTCCACTTCCTTGGTGTTGATGGCGGTGTTCATTCCCGTCACCTTTTTCCCCGGCACCACCGGCATTGTCTATAAGCAATTTGCCGTCATTATGGCTTCAGCTGTGGCCGTTTCCACCTTTAATGCCATTAGCTTTTCCCCCAGTATGTCCGCCATTCTCATGCGTCGTAAACAGGCGTCCCATGGGCCCCTTGCTTGGTTTTTCAATTTGTTTAACCGAGGGTTCGACTGGATGAAAGAGCGGTACGGGGACGTCATCGCCATGGTATTGAAGGTGAGACTGTTAGCCATTCCCATCTACATCGCCAGCATTGCCCTCACTGCCTTTGTTTACAACATGACCCCCACTGGATTTATCCCAGAAGAAGACCAAGGCTACTTCTTCATGCTAGGCAATTCTCCGGCGGGGGTTTCCATTGAATACACCAAGGATGTGATTTCCCAAGCCACCGAGATTGTGGCTGCCCGGGAGGAAGTGGAACACGTGCTGGGTATGGGGGGGTTCAGTTTTCTGGGTAATGACAGCAGCAAATCCCTCTTTTTCGTCAAGCTAAAAAATTGGGATGAGCGTCCGGGGCAAAAGGGTTCTGTCTTCGGTCTTTTAGCCCAAATTAATCGGGAATTAGCCCAAAAAATCCCCGATGCCCAGGTATTTGCGGTTAACGCTCCCCCGGTGGATGGCTTAAGTAGCACCGGAGGCCTTGATTTTTATATTCAAAATCGGGGTGGTATTCCCCTGGGCAACTTCTTGGATTACGTCCAGCAATATATGGAGAAATTGCGCCAGGAGCCAGCCCTAGATCCCCGGACGGTTTTCACTCAATTTACGTTTAATGCTCCCCTGTTGGAAATTGGGGTGGACCGGGAGAAAGCCAACGCCCAAAATGTCGATATTTCCGAAGTTTTCAGCACCATTGGCACTTATATGGGGTCGAACTATATTAACCAGTTTGTTTTGGAAGGACGACTCTACCAAGTCTATGCCATGGCCGATGGGCAGTTCCGTTCCAATCCCCGGGACATTGGCCGCCTTTATGTCCGTTCCCGCACTGGTGCTTTGGTGCAATTGAGTAATCTGATCGATGTTAAGCAAACCACCCACCCACCCATTCTGACCCACTTCAATATTTACCCCGCTGTGGATGTGCAGGCATCCCCCGCCGCCGGTTACAGTACGGGCCAAGCGATGGAGGCCATGGAACGTTTATCCCGGGAATTATTCCCGGAATCCATTGGTTATGCTTGGTATGGCACAGGCTACGAAGAACTGCAATCGGCTGGGGCGGCACCGATTATTTTCGGTCTAGCTTTCATTATGGTGTTTCTGGTACTATCTGCTCAGTACGAGAGCTATGTGGATCCGGCCATTATTATGATGACGGTGCCCCTTGCCATCTTGGGGGCCATGGGGGCCATTCTCCTGCGGGCCAATTTCATGGTGGCTACTAAGATGGTGTGGCCAGCGGTGAACAATAACGTCTATGCCCAGGTGGCATTGGTGATGTTGATTGGTCTAGCCAGTAAAAATGCCATTTTGATTGTGGAATTTGCCAACCAAGCCATGGACTTGGGCATGAAGATTCCCCAGGCGGCGGCCTTTGCTGCGAAAGAAAGGATGCGACCTATTTTGATGACGGCCATTTCCGGGTTAGTGGGTTTTTGGCCGTTGGTGATTGCTTCTGGGGCTGGGGCCATGAGTCGTTGGTCTTTGGGCACAGCTATTTTTGGAGGGTTCTTAATTTCCACAGTGCTGAGTTTGTTCCTAGTGCCTGTGCTCTATACCCTTGTTAAAGAGGCTGAAGCTCGCTTTTTGAAGGGGGAAAAGGGGGAAGATGGTTCTAATCCGCCTCCTTCCTCCGGGGAAGATAATGGGGAGCCTGTCACTAACCCCAGCTAGCAAGATCAGGGGCCAGCAACCTAGACTAGAAAGTAAAGCCAATGGCTTTGGGGCAACTTAAATTATGGAATTTTCTAGCTTGAGGGGGAGGCATTAACCTATGGCGATCGCCACTATTAATCCGGCCACGGGCCAAACGGTGCAGACTTTCAGCGCCCATGGTCCGGCAGAAGTAAATGCCAAACTGGATTTGGCCCAGGAAACATTCCAAAGTTTTCGTCATTTATCCTTTGCCCAACGGGGTCAATGGTTACGGCAGGCGGCGGATATCCTCGAACAACGGCAGGAACAATGGGCTGCCCTAATGACGTTGGAAATGGGTAAACCAATCCAACAGGCGATCGCCGAGGTGAAGAAATGTGCGCTGGTCTGTCGTTTTTATGCCGATCAGGCCGAGGAATTCCTGGCCGATGAAATGGTACCCACCGATGCCAGTCAGAGTTTTATTGCCTACCAACCCCTGGGGGTGATTTTGGCGGTGATGCCCTGGAATTTTCCTTTTTGGCAAGTGTTTCGTTTTGCGGCCCCCGCTCTGATGGCCGGTAATGTGGCCCTGCTCAAACACGCTTCCAACGTTCCCCAATGTGCTCTGGCGATCGCCGAAATTTTCCAAACCGCAGGCTTTCCCGAGGGAGCTTTTCAGACTTTATTAATTGGAGGAAAGGCGGCCAGCGAGTTAATGGCCGACGACCGCATCCAAGCAGGAACCTTAACGGGCAGTGAACCGGCCGGAGCTAGTTTCGCCAGCGCCGCCGCAGGGCAAATTAAAAAAACTGTGTTGGAATTGGGCGGTTCCGACCCCTTCATCGTCCTCGAAGATGCCAACCTGGAGGAAGCCATCAAAACAGCGGTGCCAGCCCGGATGCAAAATAATGGTCAATCCTGCATTGCCGCCAAAAGATTCATTGTCCAAGCCAGTATTGCCCAGGAATTTTTTCAGCGTTTAACGGAGAAATTTCAAGCTCTCCAAGTGGGCGATCCGAACCTAACAACCACTGATATTGGTCCCCTAGCCACCCCGGACATTCTGGCCGACATAGTTGAGCAAGTAGACCAGACCATTACCGCTGGGGCCCGATGCTGGTGTGGAGGTAAGCCCTTAGACCAGCCTGGAAACTTTTACCCCCCCACTTTGCTCACCAATATTCCCCTCCATGCCCCCACCTATCGCCAAGAGTTTTTTGGTCCCGTCGCTCTAGGATTTACCGTCAATAATTTAGAGGAGGCGATCGCCCTAGCCAATGACATTCCCTTTGGTTTAGGGGCCAGTGCGTGGACAAGTAACCCGGAAAATCAACAAAAACTAATCCGGGGCATAGAAGCCGGGGCTGTATTTATTAACGGTATGACCAAATCCGATCCCCGCATTCCCTTTGGCGGCATTAAACGTTCCGGCTTTGGGCGGGAACTGGGACGCATGGGCATTTTAGAGTTTGTCAACGCCAAAACTGTTTGGATTGCTTAGTCCACCACCACTTTCAAATCGCTACCAAAATAGCATCGTTTTGTTGATGAAAAATCCCTTTTAGCATGGTGAATCTAAATCATTTAGTTCAAATATAGTCAATCAAAATAACATTGAGACGACTAAAGTCTTTACCAAAGACGCTTTTAGCTCTGGTCAGTGTCTTACTTTCAATTAAGTCAACTATAAATTTCACCACCACTTGAGCGAATGGAGTTGATACCAATAGGAAGATGACTCTGATGCAATGGCTGAATGTCCCCTCCAACTGGAAACAATTAGGCGATCGCTTAATCGTTAAAACCGCTCCCAAAAAAGATTTCTGGTGTATTACCCACTATGGATTTATCCGTGACAATGGCCACTTTTATTTCGATACTGTGAGCACCGACTTTGTTGTGGAGGTTAAAATTCGTGGCAGCTACCAGGATCTATACGACCAGGCGGGCATTATGCTCCGGGTCGATGAGAAGCACTGGATTAAAACTGGCAAAGACTTCCATGAGATGGGCCAGGCTAAAATCATTCCGATTAGTCTATTCTTTCTTATTCCCACTGAAAAGCCGCCATGGATAATGTGCCATAGGTAAATCCCCGGTGAATTCTTTGACCTTGAGGTTGAGAAGCGGCTCCCATCGCTACAAATAGGGGCAAAAAATGTTCCGGAGTCGGATGGTTCCGCTGGGCTTCGGGGGCAGTTTGTTCATAATTAAGCAGGGTTTGGCGATCGCCGTTTTCAATGGCGTCCACTAACCATTGGTCAAAACTGAGCGTATAGTCCAAGGGGGCGGAATCTTTGCCATAACGGCGAAATCCATACAAGTCATGGGTCGCACTGCCGCTGCCCAGGATAAGAACACCTTTTTGCCTCAATTTTTGCAAAGCCTGGCCAATTTTCCAGTGATACTCTGCATTTTGACTTGGTTGAAGCGATAGCTGAATCACCGGAATATTAGCTTCTGGATACATTAACTTTAGGGGAACCCAAACTCCGTGATCAAAGCCCCGGCTGGGATGCAACTGGGCCGGAAAACCAGCATTTGTCAAAGCGGCGATCGCCTGATTCGTAAAAATCTCAGAACCAGTGGCGGGATAATTTAATTGATAAAGTGCTTCAGGAAAGCCAAAGAAATCATAAATCGTTTGACGTTGGGGATTAAATGTCACCAATGGTTCCGGGGTTTCCCAGTGGGCAGAAATGCAAATAATGCCCTTGGGTTGAGGAATTTGTTGGCCCAATGCCATGAAAAATTCCGTAGTCTCATCCTTTTCTAAAATCAAACTTGGCGCACCATGGGAAATAAATATGGTTGGAAGTAAGGCCATAGGGTATCGAGAATAAATTCCCAGCAAGGAACATGGAAGAGCTGATGAGGGCAATTAATTTTGCCCCATTTAGATATTTTACCGCCGGAATATTTGATCCCAGCCCTTCGGCAACCTGGAAATGGAGCACAGTCTCCTCGGAGTAAAAAATTTTTGTATAATTCCGGGAACGGTATTATTTCCTTACCCCGCCTGAATGGTTAAGTCCGCATCTACTCCTCTCCTATCCATTGCAATTCGTGCGGCCACAGTGGAAGACATCCCGCCCCTGGCTAATCTATTGCTCAAAAGTTTCCATCCACCCCAAAATTGGCTAATGTGGAGCTATCCCTTCTTGCGGTTGGGCATCAGTGAAGATTTGCGACTACGGATGCGGAATGGGGACAGTGCTTACCACTGTTTGATCGCAGTCAACTCCGACAATGGAGAAATCATCGGCACTGCGGAAGTTTCCCTCAAGCACTGGTTTACCCGGCCCAAAACCACCGCCTACATCTCCAACCTGGCCGTTAGTCCCCAACACCGTCGCCTGGGCATCGCTAAGCAGTTAATTCAAAAATGTGAAGCCATCGCCGATCAATGGCAATGCGGCCGCCTTAGTCTCCATGTGATGGAAAATAACCTAGGGGCCCAAAATCTCTATCAAACCCTGGGATTTATCTACCAAGAGGCGGAATGGAGTTGGCGGGCCTGGCTATGGCAAAAACCCCGGCGTTTACTATGGGAAAAAATTCTCACTACGGAAGTTCTTTGTCCCACCCCCATTCACCAAAGCCCCTGATGACTCCCGCCGAGGCACTGTTGGGGCATCTGCAAAATAAGCAATGCCTGGTGATCAATCCCCGTCGCCGCAATGGGGTCATTTTGATCAAGCCCTACCACGCTGAATTTGCCGGCCCTGGCGCTTTTGTCGGGGGAGATTTAGACGAGGATGTAACCCTCTGTTATCCGGTAGGCAATCTCTCTTGGTTGCCCTCTGCTTCCCCCACCGAACAAATTAAGGCCTATCTAATCCGTCGACAATGGACTGTACTACTCAAACAAATTGTCGATAATCCCATTCCCATGGAAAGGGCCCAAGTAATTCTCAATCAGTTAGAAAATTGGTTCGATGACCGCACCGTTGCTTTTCTACCGGATTCCGCCGTGGCTTCCCTAGTGGGGGTTCTTCCTTCTACGGTAAGGGGCGCTCGTCCCAATGCCACAGTTTTTTAGGCGCAGGTCAAGGGGCAACTTTAGCCACTGACAAACATGGCAATGAAAATAATTATTGTTATCATCAATGGTGCCATAGAGCCGCGCTCTACCTCCGAATTTGAGGGGTTTTAGTGGATCTTTTGGACTGTAAATGTGATCGAACCAGTAATTTTTCCGGGGAGAAAATATAGTTTTCAGCCGAATAATTTTGCTTCAATAACCTGAAGTTAATTGGAGGTTAAGGTTCTGTTAAGCAAAGCTTAAGGGGCAGATGACACTTATAAACATGTTTTATGAATAAGCTATTGGCGCATAAGTCCGGAGTGGATTTGGGTGAAAACTCTAGGGGACAGCAAGCAATTGGTGGCGAAATTGCTAGGCAAAAAGCTTTTCCCACAAGGATTATACGTTTTTTGCATCGCTCTATACACAGCACCCTTGGAATTGTTTGGGATAGATGCTAAAATCCCGGGTGAGGAATTTTTTGGTCTTTACTTGATCAAGAAAAAGGTTAATAAACTAAGTTTCAACTACGATTGAATTTATCAATTTGTCAGTTGTGACTAGCTTGATTACTGTCATCGGTGTGAGGATCCCCTTGTTATGAATAAGTTAACCAGTCATTTACTGAAGCTGTTTCCGTTGGCCCTAGGTAGCTCCTTGGCCGTTGTTCCTGGCGCCATGGCCCAGTCCACAGGTGAGTTGGCTACCCCTGGAGATTTCCCCAAAATTAATTATCAGGGTGACAGTCTGGAACTGATGCGTCGTCGTCAGAATGCCGGCACCTTCAATGCGGCTACCCCAGATATCACCGATATGTCCCAGGTGACCAGTGTGTCCGAGTTGCGGGATGTGCAACCCACCGCCTGGGCCTATGAAGCATTGAAAAGTTTGGTAGAACGCTACGGTTGTATTGTCGGTTACCCCGACCGGACTTTCCGGGGTGATCGGGCTCTATCCCGTTGGGAATTTGCCGCTGGTTTAAACGCCTGTATGAACGTAATGGAGCGTTTAATCCAGGAGAACGTGGCGGTTTTACGGGAAGACATTGATAAACTCAAGCGCTTAATGCAAGAGTTTGAAGCTGAATTGGCCGCCCTCGGCGCCCGCATTGATAACCTGGAAACTCGTACTTCCTTCCTAGAAGATCACCAATTTTCCACCACCACCAAGCTGAATGGGGTCGCCGTTTTTGCTTTGGTTGACCAGTGGGGTGGGGACAAAGCTGTGGATTGGCGGCAACAGGACAATATTGACAACTTTGGGGCGGCGGCCCCCGCTCCCGTGGAAGAAAATGCGACCCTCTCCAGTCGGGTTCGTTTAAACTTCGACACCAGCTTTACCGGTAAAGACTTACTGCGTACCCGTTTGCAGGCTGGCAGTGTACCCAACTTGTCTGGTCCCACCGGTACCAACATGGCCCGTCTTGCCTTTGACGGTTCCAGCCCGGACAATAACGTTGACATCAACAAATTGTTCTATCGCTTTCCCATGGGCAACCTGACCACCTGGATTGGGGGTGTGGGATTAGCGTTGGATGACGTATTTAAAACCTACAATCCCTATCTGGAAAGTGGAGACAGCGGTGCATTGAGCCGCTTTAGCCGCTATAATCCCTTCGTAAACCGGGGTCCTGAGGGAACTGGTGGGGCGTTGCGCTATAAATTCAATGACATTTTCACCGTCAGTGCCGCTTACTTGGCTGACACCGCCCAATCCAGCAACCCCTCCGATGATGTTTTTGAGAGCCCCAATGGAAGAAACACTTTCAAAAGTGGTAATGGCTTCTTGAATGGTAGCTATAGCACAGGGGTTCAGTTTGATATCAAACCAGTTGATAACTTCAGCTTTGGTATTTCTTACTTGCACAAGTACTACAGCCAAGGTGATGTTAACTTGACCGGTAGCACCGGTAGCCGCATTGCCAGTAATCCCTTCTACCAGGCGGCCACTACCATGGATACCTATAACCTCCAAGCTACCTGGCAGATCACCGACAAGTTTAATCTTTCCGGTTGGTTTGGTTACGCCAATGCCACAGCCCAAGGTTTCAACACCGGCAATAATCCCCAAAATCGTGATGGTTTAGGCGCTGACCTCTGGACCTGGAATGCTGCCCTTTCTGTCATTGATGTGTTCAAAGAGGGTGCGGTATTGTCCTTGAGTGGTGGTTTGATGCCCTATGCTCCCTACGTTGGTAGTCTGAACGGCGATCGCATCAGCAATGACCGTAACTCCCCTTATATCATCGAGGCCCAGTATCAGTTCCCTGTGAACAAAAATATCCAAATTACCCCTGGTGCCTACGTAATTCTCAACCCTGAAGCCAACAGCAACAATAGTGCCATCTGGGTTGGGGTTCTTCGCACCACCTTCAAGTTCTAGAAACTTTGTAAGGGTAAAAACGAAAACTCACACCAGAACATAACTTCCAAACTTCGGACCCCCGCCTTGTTGGTGGGGGTTTTTTATAGCTAACTGAAATAAGAGTGGGGCGGACGGTGTGTATAATGCTATATTATAAATAATGACTAAACTAATAAGCAATTTATGGCATACGATCTAGATTTACGACTAAGAGTAATAAGTTTTCTAGAAGAAGGGAATGGTGTAACGAAGGCATCAAAAATATTTAAGGTAGGTAGAGAGACAATTTATAGATGGTTAAGCCGGGAAAATCTGGAACCAACGAAGGTAAAGAACCGGCGTCGGAAGATAGATATAAAAGAGCTGGAGAAAGATGTGATGGAAAATCCGGATATGCCGATGAAAGAGAGAGCAAAGAAATTCGGTGTAACTCCTAGTGCACTGTCATATAGATTTAAAGAAATGGGAATTACGAGAAAAAAAAACAGTTACTATATAAAGAAAGAGATGAAGAAAAAAGAGCAGAATATCAAAAAATCCTGAAAGAGCTAATTCTAATTTATGGGGTTGCAAGCCTTGTATTCATAGATGAGGCTGGTTTTGAGGAGTTTGCCTCTTCAGTGTACGGATGGTCAAAAAGAGGAGAGAGAGTATATGGGGAAAGGCAAGGAAAAAGAGGAAAGAAAGAAAACCTTGTGGCAGGTAGAAGAAAAAACAAAAAAGAGCTGATAGCACCGATGCTATTTAGTGGAAGTTTAAACGCCGAAGGTTTTGAAGGATGGCTTGAATTATACCTGATACCTGCATTAACAATTCCATCGGTATTAATTATGGGTAATGCGCCTATTCATAGAAAGAGTAGGATTAGAAAAATAGTGGAAGAGGCAGGACATACAGTTTTGTTTTTATAGTTGATTTAATTGAAAGTAAGACACTGACCGGAGCTAAAAGCGTCTTTGGTAAAGACTTTTGTCATCTCAATCTTATTTGAATTGACTATACCTACCTACTCGCCAGATCTTAATGACATAGAGCATGATTTTAGTGCATTGAAAAGAGCAAGAACATACGCCTCTCCAGGTGTAAGCATAGATGAAATTATTCGTAACTACTGTGTAGCATAGTGTCCTATATTTAATTTAACTAGCTATACCTAAGATTTTTGTGGTTTGTTTACCCCCCCCCAACCTCTCACCATCGGCAAGGTGAAATGTGGTTAGTCTTGACCAGGCCCTGACCTGTACTGAAAGAGCTAATATTCTACTAGGGAGATAATTGGTAAATCGGGTAAGCATTGACGGCCATTCAAGGCCAAAAGCTCGATGATAAAAGCGAAGCCTAACACCTCGCAGCCAATCTGATTCAACAATTCTGCGGTGGCCTTGGCAGTACCCCCTGTGGCCATTAAATCATCCACAATTAATACCCGATGATGAGAGGCTAGGGCATCTTGGTGAATTTCCAGCGAATCTTTGCCATATTCCAATTCATACTCCACCCTATGTACGGGGGCCGGCAATTTACCCGGTTTCCGCACTGGGACAAAGCCTGCATTCATTTGATAGGAGAGGGGCATCCCAAAAAGAAAGCCCCGAGATTCTATCCCCACCACATAGTCCGGCGCAAGACCTTGGGCTTGGCACCTTTCCACTAGAGAGTCTATGGTATAGCGCAGTCCCTCTGGGCTATTGAGCAAGGTGGTAATATCCCGGAACATAACGCCTGGTTTGGGGAAGTCCGGTATATTGCGAATCAAAGCTTTTAAATCCATAAGGCAATAGTCCAACGTCTTTGCAGCGAAAGGTTTAGGCTACAGTGTACCGTTAACCACAGCCACGGGAATAATAGGAAGACAACTTTAATCATTGCCTTGGAAACCAGACCCTATCCCACGGTTATTTTTCTTCCTCCTCTTCCTGGAGGGTAACACTGGGGGAAGCGTCAAAAATAGCGTTTAATTTTTCTCTGGCATCATCTACATTAACGGAGCGCATTACTAACAGAGGTTCACTAATGGGCATCCCCTGGTCATCGAACAATTCCGGATGGCTACTCTGGCCAAAGCGACGGGAAAAGCTGTTGGGGGCAGTACGTTGACTACCCATGCTGACGGAAATCAGACTCCGAATCAGGTTGCTGACGGCAAGAAAGGCAATCACTGTAAAGGCCAAAATGTAGATGAGATGCAACACTGAAATTTTCCCCAATTTTGCGATGGCTATCCTGCTGAGCGCCATGGTGGAAATTCCCTTTTGGCATGGAACCGGGCAGGAAAAAGTTTAGGATAGACCGCCTAAGTCCCCCTCTAGCTTAACAAGATTTTTCGCCGTTGACAGGAATTATGCCGTCCTGATCTTTCCACTACTGGGGCATGGCGTAGAGGTCCCGACTGCGACCAAGGCAAAACTTGAGGGAACGGCCGATGGTGGGGTTAGAAAAGGTAGCAAAAACGATCACCGCCGCTAGGGCCAGGCCACCGCTAAGCCAAAAGACGTGGCGATAACCAAACATCTCATTTAATATCCCCATAATCGGTGCGGCAATGGCAATGCCTCCGTCAAAACCACTCATGCAGAGGGCAAAAACCCTACCCCTTTCCTGAAGAGAAGAGCGATCTGAAATGAGAGCAATGGTAGTGGGCAGTAAAATGCCGCTACCGGCCCCTTCCAAGGCAGCAGCGGTTAACAATTCCCAGGAATTATCAGTTTCGGCCAAGCAGACCATGGATAACAAATAGCAAATCAGGCTACTGGCAATGAACAGCCCCCGGCCGTAGCTATCGGCCAACGGGCCCAGAAATACCCGGGGCACGAAACTGGCGATCGCCGCTACACTGTAGAAAACTCCGGCATAGGTGGCCAAGTCAATTTCCCTCACAAACAGGGGTAGAAACGTGGCCAAGTTACCAAATAAAAGTCCGATCAGTAGCAATACCAGAGTTGGCACGGCCATGGAACGACTGGTGAGTAGTTTGCCGATGGACCGGGGAGTGGAATTTTGCTCAAAAATTTGTCCTTCCGCGGTTTTAGCTAGAACCCGATTTTCTTTTACCTGGAGAGCCAGAATAAGGGAGAGAAAACCTAAAAGGGAAGAGATGATGAATAAAAGTTCATAGCCGATCTCTTGGGAAACGTATGCTCCCATCGCTGGGCCAAAACCCATGCCAATGGGCACCGCCAAGCTCATATAACCAATGATTTCCCCCCGTTGTTGAGGCGGAGATAAATCCACTACTAGAGCGTTATAGCCAGTGGTGTAGGCCGCTAGGCAAATACCATGGAAGGCCCGAATCACCATCAAAGCACCGACGCTAGCGGTGAATAGATAGCCTAAAGGAGCAACGGCCACCACCAACGCACCAATAAGAATGGCAATTTTTCTCCCCCGGCGATCGACCAACTGGCCAATCCAAAGACGGGAACCCAACAAGCCCAGGGCAAAACTCCCCATAATCCAACCCACTTGTTGTTTGGTAGCCCCCACGTCCTGGGCATACATGGGAAGGGTCGGTAGGAGAGATGTCAGGCTGAGCCAAAACATCAGCACTGAGGCGAACAACAGAGCAAAGGTCTTCTGAGTGGAAGGAGATAATTGGCGGAGGGTCTGGAAAGAACTCACGGAAAATTAGCTGGAAGGAAAGGTGGCGGAGGACAACTGCTTAAAGTTTCTTTACAGTTCGCCTTTCCATGATAAACCCAAATCCCCTGGCTAGACTGCTTGGTTTCTTTGTACGCAAAATCACCAAAAACCTTACAGGGCATAATACCATTTCTACTTTTCGCCCCTCTGCCTAGCACTAAACTTTAGCCCAAATGGGTACAGTCCATTCATTGCCACAATTCCAAACCCGTAGCGGTGGCCGGTCTGTTCATGGCAGGAATTTTGTGTTGAAAAGGTAAGCAGGGAGATTTTAAGGCATTAGAGTTAACGGCAAAAAGTGACTGGTTGATCTTATGTTTAAACCTTGGTCGGGGCTCCGCAGTTATGGGATCTTCTATCCAATAGAAAAATTTTGACGGTGTGTTCGCCGCGCTCATGGCAGATAATGGGGTTTGAAGGCTGATTAATCCCGCTGTTTCTATGTCTGATACTTTGACTGAACTTTCCCAACAACTCCATGATGCTTCAGAAAAAAAACAGTTAACGGCGATCGCCGCTTTGGCAGAAATGGGGGAAGCAGGCCAGCAGACATTGCTCGATTATTTGGCCAAAAACGTCCCGCTGGAAAAACCATTGTTGGCGGTGGGTAACGCCTATCAAACCCTGAGGAATTTGGAACGAGAAAGTGTGACTCAGCAGTTGCAACAACGTTACCCCAAGGGAATTTTCCCTTTGGATTCGACCCAGGGCATTGACTATCAGCCCCTACAATCAGCTCTGGCGCAACAGGATTTTGAAACCGCTGACGAAATTACCCGGGACAAATTGTGTGAATTGGCCGGGCCTGGCGCCAGCCAAAGACAATGGCTCTATTTCACCGAGGTAGAAAAATTTCCTGCCCTAGATTTACACACCATTAATGCCCTCTGGTGGCTCCACTCCAACGGTAATTTCGGCTTTTCGGTGCAACGGCGACTTTGGTTAGCCTCCGGGAAAGAATTTACTAAGCTTTGGCCGAAAATTGGCTGGAAAAGCGGTAACGTTTGGACCCGTTGGCCCAAGGGATTCACCTGGGACTTGTCGGCCCCCCAGGGTCATTTGCCATTGTTAAATCAATTGCGGGGGGTTAGGGTAGCAGAATCCCTTTACAATCATCCCGTTTGGTCCCAGTACGGTTGGTAAGTTGATCAGTCTGTCTAATCTAATCTGCAATAGATTTTCTTTACTGTTCGATTCACCCATGGAGAGCTTAGCTATTTAGATGGAGTCCTCTTACACCAACGCTTCATCCGGTGCAGTGTAACCTTGCAGATATTCAGGATTAAGGGGACGGAGCAAATCGGTTGCCCGTTGTTTTTGTAGCTCACCACCGGCCACCACTACCAAATATTTGCCCGCCTGGAGTAGATTGCGATAGGGTAGGCTATCCCCACTGCCAAAGCTTAGGCCAACACCACCACCAACAAAGAAACTGCCCATGGCCCCACCGATCGCCCCTAGCAGGCCCCCAACAATATGGTTGCCGGGGTTTCCAGCCCAATCTAATGTATCTAAACCAGTGATGAGGTTAAAACAATAACCCGCAGCAAAACCAAAGGGAACTAGCCAAATGGCCATTAGTTTTGCCCTTTTGATAGCTTGCTTTTTGGGGTCCACTAGGCCAAATTCGTCAGCGGTTTTATAGCCGGTGCCAATGATGGTCAAATTCTTTTGGGCAAATCCTGCCTGTTCCAGGGTTGTATAGGCTTCTTCGGCGGCGATACGGTTGGCCACAACGGCGATCAGATAGGACATAAACGGAATAATTTAATGGTTCGGCTTGATGGGTAACTTGGCTATTCTCTCCATTTTAATGCCCTGGGTCGAGAGATCTCTGCTCAACGGCGATCGCCAAATTTTCTCTGCCAAGGAGCGTTGGAGCTTCCCGCTAAAAGTTGCTGGCAAAAGTTTTCTTCCCAGGGGGTCAGGGGCCGCCATTGTCCTGGCTGTAAATTTTCTAGGTCCAAGCGCCAAGTTGCCCCGGATTTACGGAGTTGGGGGGAGCGGCCAGTCACCGTGAGTTCCACCCGTACCAATCGCAATGTGGGAAAACCCACCGCCGCTGTCATCCGTCGTACCTGGCGATTACGCCCTTCTGTCAAAGTTAAGCTCAACCAAGTGGTGGGAATGCTGGCCCGATAACGAATGGGGGGATTCCTGGGCGGAAAATTTGGTTCGGCAATGATGTTGGCGCTCGCCGGTCTGGTGTGATAATCCCCCAGGGTTATGCCCCGTCGCAGGGGTTCTAGATCTGCGTCCGTTGGTGCTCCTTCTACTTGGACAAAATAGGTACGTTGGTGGGCAAACTCCCGGTGAGCCAAACGATTTTGCAATTTCCCGTTGCTGGTGAGCAATAATAAACCTTCGCTGTCTTGATCCAAACGTCCCACAGGATATAGTCCTGGCAAATTAATATAATCCTTTAAAGTCCGCCGGGGATTAGCAGAATTATCCGTAAATTGGCAGAGAACTCCGTAGGGTTTGTAAAAAACAATGGTTTGGGGAGTTTTATTCAACGTAGCGCTAAAGGTCGCTGGGGAAAAGTCCATGGGAAAACTTAATGCAGACGACCAAGGACATAATCCACCAATTCCAAAAGGGATTCCCTCGGGGCGGATATTTCCAGCGCATTGAGATGTTGTCGGGCCAGTTGAGCTTGGCTAGCGGCCAACTCCCTTGATCGCCGGATACCGTCTCCCCGTTCCACCAATTCCAAAGCTTGTTCTAAATCCCCTGCTTGGGAAAATTCTCGTTCAATCAATTTCCCTAGTAAAGGATGTTTTTCCATGGCAAAGAGGGCCGGAGCAGTGATATTACCACTGACCAAATCCGACCCCGCCGGCTTGCCTAAAACCTCGGTGGGGGAAGTAAAATCCAAAATATCGTCGACAATTTGGAACGCTAGTCCTAAGTGCCTACCATAATGATAAAGATGGTCGCACACATCCCGGGGGGCGTCACTGAGTACCCCCGCCGCCTTAGCACTGTTGGCAATCAGAGAAGCGGTTTTAAAATAACTTTTCTCCAGATAGGTTTCCAAATTGGTATCGATGTCAAAGCGATTAATACTTTGTAGAATTTCTCCCTCCGCAAAGTCCCGAATTACCTCCGATAACAATTTCACCACTTCCAAATTATCCAAGTTGGCCAAATACCAAGAGGATTGGGCAAAAAGAAAATCCCCCGCCAAAACCGCCACTCGATTATCAAATAAACTATTTACCGTGGGCACATTCCGCCGCAGATCCGCCTCATCCACCACGTCGTCGTGGACCAAGCTAGCGGTGTGGATCATTTCAGTGATTTCCGCCAAACGTCGATGGCGAGCTGTTAACTCCTGATCCAACAGGGTTGCCCTGGATACCAGAAGCACAATGGCCGGCCGCACTCGCTTTCCCCCGGCCTCAAATAAATGTTCCGCTGCCGCCCCAAGGATAGGATGCCGAGCACCCACAAGCCGCTTGAGGTTATCCGTTAACAAACGGAGGTCTTGGTCAACGGGGGCAAACAGGGAAGTAGTGGAGATCATCGGCTGGCCAGACTTGGCAGATGTGTTTACGAAAGTTTACATATCTTGACGCTTATTTTAAGATAACCCCTTGTGAACGAAAAATGTCGATTCTGGATTTTTGGGGCGATCGCCGCCCTTAACTCGAGTTTGTTCTACTTTTGGGTTGCTGCCAGAGCGAAAAAAATCCCCGGACTCCGGCTAGCTGTGTTAGGCTAGGGATAAGGATTTGCAATCAATTACGGATAGCTCTCCAGGGTCTAGGCTTTGTCTGATCCCCGGTTCTTCTGTGCACCATTGTACTGAATTGTACTATGTCTGGAGCTACGGCGATCGGGGCGGTGGGAGATTCTAGGAAAAAATAATACTGATTCCAGGGTATGGAGCAAGACAAAGGGATTACGGAGTCCCCGGAGTATTGCCCCTGGGTCTGGAAGCAAGGGGTTTTACTTCCCTGGGAGTGGGTCTGGGACGGTAGGGCAGATCACCACAGCTAAATTAATCACAGTAGTTAATGTTTTTGGGGGACATTATGGTTTTGAAGATATTGTTGATAGCATCGGTGTATATTCTGACAATTTATGGGGGTTTGTTACTCCTTAAATATGTCATTGATCAGCAAACAAATAAGTTACAGCCCTAGTTAGATTTGCCCATCAAATTTAAAGTTAACGGGGTAAAAGTTAGTTGTTAATGGCCAGGGCAATGGTTTTCGTTTCCGTTTTTTGTAGATGTGAACATTGCTCTGCCGATGCTGATCTTTGTCTGTCTAAACCTAATTTTTGCCCCACTCAACTAGAGGCACTGGTGTAAAATCTGAGGGCGAACTGCCAAAAGTAATGGGAAAGGGTCAATAGGGCAATCGCTAACCCGGCCGTTGCCAGTAACCAAATGGGGTCAAGGCGGCCCAACATGGCTTCTGCGGGCACTGTGGTTAAAAAAGCGATGGGGATAATGAAAGTGAAAAAAATACGGTAAATGGCGGGATAGGCCACCATGGGATAACGCCCTGCTTCGAGAAACCCCTTCAGCACTTCGGTGACGTTATAGATTTTGACAAACCAAATGCTGGTAGCTCCCAACATAAACCAAAGACTGTAAAGGATTACGCAACCCAACCCCAACAAAACAATGCCCAGCAGTAAATCCCATCCCTTGAGATTTAAGCTCAATCCCGCATAAATGATTAACCCCAGGCCAAAACAAATATCCGGTACGCCCCAGGGCGAAAGTTGCCGCAGGGAAAGCCAAAATTGACTGCTGATGGGTTTCAAAAGTACAAAATCTAGGGTTCCCTGTTCTACATAACGGACAATGCGGTTCAAGTTGGGAATAAATAGGGTGGCGGCCAAACCCTGGAGAATGGTGAACATGCCCAGCACCACCAGGGCTGACTGCCAGTTCCACCCCGCAAAACTATACCCAGTGCGGTAAAACAAAAATAAACTAAATAAACTTCCCCCTAAATTAACGACACTGCCCACGCTGGCGATAACAAAATTAAGACGATACTCTAATTCTGCGGCGATCGCCGTTTGCCAAAACAATCCTAAAACCCGGCGGTAGGTGGAAAAATTAGTCAAGGGTCAAGTTAATCAGTTCAATTGTTTTTTGTCAGAGGGTGTTTTAAATACCGCCCTGATCCCCAAGCTTGAGGTGAAAACTAGATAATAAAAATTCCCCAGTATTGCTGGAGCTTTATAGTTTGTCTAGTTAACCTTTGCCGAAACCTTTGCCTTTATTTTCCGCTGGCAAGCTCAAGCAATGGTTGAGTTGTTCACGAATTTTATCGTGGTCTAGGCCTTGGCCAATCACCACTAACTGATTGGACTTTTCCCCTGTCCATTGGTCATCTTCCAAGCTAAAACGCTTACCGCTGAGATGAAAAATATGTCGCTTTGGACTTTCGTTAAACCAAAGAATTCCTTTGGCCCGGAAGATATTGGGAGTTAACTGGTTATCAAGAAAATACTGGAACTTACGGATGGAAAAAGGCTGATCGCTACGGAAAGAAAGGGATGTGAAGCCATCCATTTCCAGATGGTCACTGCTGTATTTTTTCCCGTGGCTATGGTGATGATCGTGGTTATAGTGGTGGCCATCGTGACTGTGGTTATGGGTGGGATCTTGGCAATCGGGGGCACAATCGTGGTCATGGTGATGATCATGATCATGGCTATGGCCGTGTTCTGGGGTGGCAATGTATTTATCGGATTCAAACAGTCCCACACTGAGAATCAGAGGCAAAGGAACTTCGGCTTTTTTGCTCCGTAGAATCCTTGCCCCTGTTTTTAAATCCCGCAAACGGACTTCCAGTGCATCCACATTCGCTTCGTCCACTAAATCGGTTTTATTGAGAACAATAATGTCCCCATAGGTAATTTGGCTTTGGGCCGCCTGGCTATTGAACAGATCCAAGCTGAAATTTTCACAGTCCACCATAGTGACAATGGAATCCAGCCTGGTCATGTCCCGCAGTTCCGTACCCAGAAAGGTTAGAGCAACGGGTAATGGATCCGCCAAGCCAGTGGTTTCCACCACTAAATAATCAACTTTTTGTTCCCGCTCTAAAACTTTATAAACTGCTTCAATTAGGTCTTCGTTAATGGTGCAACAGACACAACCGTTGCTCAATTCCACCATGTTGTCATCACTAGCAATGACTAATTCATTATCAATGCCAATTTCCCCGAACTCATTGACTAAAACAGCGGTTTTCAGCCCCTGTTGATTGCTGAGAATATAGTTTAAAAGCGTGGTTTTGCCACTGCCCAAAAAGCCAGTGATGATGGTTACCGGCAATCCCTGTTTGGGAACGGCCATTGCTTCTAGGACTTGGGGGACATTGTCAACGGTGGACATATTAGTTCTGCAAACGGAGGAATGTTGGAGCAAGGTAAAGGCGAGGAAAATGGGGACTTTCCCAACCAGTTTTTCAATGGTACCACGGCCCTTTTAGCTAACTTGGTTGCGCCTCTGTTAACGACGACGATCGCCAAGTTTGCGGTAAACGGCCCGAAGATCAACGTTATGGTGGGCTAGGGCCACGAGGGTGTGGTAAAACAAATCGGCTACCTCTCCAGCGATGGCTTCCGGGTCATTGTCTTTACAAGCCATAACCACTTCGGCGCTTTCTTCCCCAATTTTTTTAAGAATTTTATTGTCTCCCCCCGCCAACAGTTTGCAGGTATAGGATTCGGGGGTGGGATGATCCCGGCGATCGCCAATGACCCTGGCTAATTCCGTTAACATATCCGCTGGGGGAGGAGATTTATGGCCGTCCAATTGATGGAAACAACTCCGTTCCCCGGTGTGGCAAGCAATATCCCCTTTTTGCTCAATGGTCAGCAACAACGCATCGCTGTCACAGTCGTAGCGGATGGCTAAGAGTTTCTGGAAATGACCAGAAGTTGCTCCCTTATGCCACAGTGCTTGACGGGAACGACTCCAGTACCAGACTTGCCCCGTAGCCAGGGTTTTAGTCAGGGCTTCTTGGTTCATCCAGGCCAACATCAACACCGTGCCGTCCAAATAATCCTGGGCGATCGCCGGCACCAATCCCTGGTCGTTATAGCGGATTTTGTCGAGGGGGACAGCATTGCCCAAAGGCAAATCAGAGTGGCTCATCAAAGGAATAGTGGGGAATTCCGCCCCGCAGAACGGCTTGACATTTCTCTCTCTAGCCTATCACTGGCCGTATTCCTGCAGGAAGTTGGGCAAGTTCCTTCCTTCCGCCCTGCCCCCATGACCGCTTAAACCCAAGTGGGCTTTGGTTCTATTCAGTGATCGCCTTTTCGTAAACTGCTTTGAGACTCCGGTAGCGGTCTGAATAGTTCTGGATCACTTCCAGGGCAAACATGGGGGTTTCGTGTACCACAAAGAGAAAATGTTCCCGGTCCATGGCCACCAACGTGCAATCGGTTTTGGCGATCGCCGTGGAAGCCCTTTGGTGATCGCTGTGGACAATGGCTCCTATGCCGAAAATCCCTCCGGCCCCAATGGTTTCAATGAACTTGCCTTGCAAAGTCATCTCCACTTCGCCTTCCAACACCCCAAACATACACAACTCCACTGCTCCTTCATGGAAAATCACTTCCCCGGCTTTGTAGTTTTTTTCCACCGTCTTACCATACGCTTGCACGGTATTCATCATAATGCTAGTCATAACAAATTTCTTCCAAAGTTAAGAAAAGGTTAAAGAAAATTGGCTCTGGCCCAAGCAATTAGGCTACCAAGTTTTTCACCTATCCTATCAGTGAAAGAGACAATGGTAGCCTTTAACGATTCTTTAAAGTTTTCCTAAATTGTTCGGAAATTGGTTGTTTAGCGCCAAATTTTTTTCAATACTAGGGCTGGTTTCACATCCGCTTCCCTGCCACTGGGCACCTGTAAACCAATAAATTTTTCTTGATCCGGAGGAATAATGCGGGCGGCGGGGGTTTTACCCAAAATGGCAACGGTGTAGGTACCCACGGCGATCGCCAAATGCATGGGAATTCCTTCCGTACAAACCACTAAATTGGCCCCAGCCAGTAGGGCGGCCATTTTCCCCACATCCCCAGGTCTTACTACTGTTACCCCGGGATGTCGGCTCTGCATAGCCTGCACCCAGCCCGTATCCTCCGCCGGAGGAATCAACACAATTTTCAAGCCTGGCTGTTTTTGACGAATATCTTCCATAATTTCATGCCACTGGGCAATGGGATAGGGAAAATCCCCCGTGTCTAGTTGACGCACAGCTCCGCCATTGAGCACAACATAACCATTACCCCCCAGATCTAACTTCTTTTGGGTTGCTTCCATCCATTCAATATCCGCCCTGGGTAGGGTAACTTGCAATGGAGGACAGGGTTTATCAATGCCAAAGCCTTTGGTTAGATCATGGAATAAAAAAGGCACATACTGATCTGGTTTAAAGGGCACCGTCGCCGACAAAAAGAGACTACCTTTTCCCTGGTAACCCACCCGCAGGGGAATGCCATTGAGCCAGAGCAGCAACTCAAGGGTCCATTGGCGAGCCACTGTCATCACCGCCTCGTATTCCCGGTCACGAATGACCCCCAGCAGATTGAGAAAGTCCGCCAAGCCGTTGCGGTCGCGATAGTCGAAGGCCAGCACCTCATTCACCTGGGCACAAATTCTGTAGGCTGACTTTGCCCTGGGCTCCACAATGACGTCAATCGTTGCTTGGGGATATTGCGCCTTGAGGGTGGCAAGGGTTGGAAAAAAAAGGATTTGCTCAGAGATTCCACCGGGGACAAGGGCTAGGACGCGCATTATTCAAAACCTGGAACAGCAGCAAAGGGCGTTTTAATCAGATTCACTATAGCAACTTTTTCGCCAATGCCAGCCCCGGAAGTTTCAGCACCATCTAGGATAATCAATGACCCCATGGACCAGTACAAAAAAAATGAATCGGTTCGCACTTTGGCAACCTCAAACTGAGCCAAGACATTTCAGGAGTAAGAGGCCTGACCATTAAGCAAGAAACTTGCTGTCCTGGGTTGTAGTCTGAACATCTAGCTAGAATTTGCTCTATTTTTATGGCAATTTGCTTTGGCTCAGGGAGGCCGTTGCTCAGTGGACAAATTATTGAAAATTGCCCAGCTCATTGATCGATGTTTAGCTGGAATTGGTAAATTTACCGCCTGGCTAGTACTGGCAATGGTACTAATTGGCGGTTGGAATGTGGTGGGGCGTTATCTGGGACGATTGGTGGGACAAAATTTAGCGTCCAATGGTCTGCTGGAGGCCCAATGGTATTTGTTTGATTTGGTTTTTCTCCTCGGTGCCGCCTACACCCTCCAAACCAATGACCATGTGCGGGTAGATATTTTCTACAAATCCCTCGGCGATCGCCAGCGGGCCTGGGTTAATTTACTGGGCACTTGTTTATTTTTATTTCCCTTTTGTGGACTGGTGATTTTTTACTCCTGGGAATCGGTGCTTAATTCCTGGCACATTTGGGAAACTTCTCCTGATCCGGGCGGTTTGCCCCGTTACCCAATCAAAACAATGATTATTGTTGGCTTTGTTCTACTCATTTTCCAAGGTATTGCGGAAGTAATTAAAAATCTGGCGATCGCCATTGGCTACGCAGAAACAGAGGTGAGGGATTAATGGAAAACTATGATTGGTTGGGGCCAATGATGTTTGTGGGAGCCTTGGTATTCCTTGGCTTTGGTTATCCCGTTGCTTTTTCCCTGGGGGGAGTCGCGATCTTATTTGCCATCATCGGAGCTGCGTTAGGTTCTTTTGACCCCATTTTTTTATCTGCCATGCCCCAAAGAATTTTTGGCATCATGGCCAATGGCACTCTCCTAGCCATTCCCTTCTTTATTTTCTTAGGATCAATGCTGGAGCGGTCTGGCATTGCCGAGCAATTGTTAGAAACCATGGGTATTATCCTGGGGCATTTGCGGGGAGGCCTAGCCCTGGCAGTAATTCTGGTGGGTACTATGCTCGCGGCGACTACCGGGGTTGTGGCAGCCACTGTGGTGGCCATGGGGTTAATTTCCTTGCCTATCATGTTGCGCTATGGGTACAGCAAAGAGCTAGCTTCTGGGGTAATTGTTGCTTCCGGCACCCTAGGACAAATTATTCCCCCTAGCGTGGTTTTGATCGTTCTAGCTGACCAATTGGGGGTTTCAGTGGGGGATTTATTCATTGGTTCCCTCCTGCCGGGGTTGATGATGGCTGGTAGTTTTGCCCTCTACGTCCTCATCATTGCCTGGCTCAAACCAACCTTAGCCCCAGCTTTGCCAATGGAGGTGAGAAATATCGGCGGCCAGGAATTACGCAGGCGCATTGTTACGGTTATGCTCCCCCCCCTAATTTTAATTCTGCTGGTATTGGGGAGTATTTTCTTCGGCATTGCTAGCCCCACGGAAGCGGGAGCTGTGGGCTCCATCGGGGCGATCGCCCTGGCTTATTTTAATCAACGTCTGAACTGGAAATCCCTCTGGCAGGTGTGTGACGCCACCCTCCGCATCACTAGCATGGTCATGCTAATTCTCTTGGGATCCACCGCGTTTAGCTTAGTATTCCGGGGACTAGAAGGCGATCGATTTATGTTTGATCTTTTGGCTAATGTACCCGGTGGCCAAATCGGATTTTTAGCCATTAGCATGTTGACCATTTTTATATTGGGATTCTTCATTGACTTTTTTGAAATTGCCTTTATTGTTTTACCCTTATTCAAGCCTGTGGCGGAAGCACTAAACCTCGATTTAGTTTGGTACGGCGTCATTGTGGGGGCTAATTTGCAAACTTCTTTCCTCACGCCGCCCTTTGGTTTTGCGCTATTTTATCTGCGGGGAGTGGCACCGGCTAGCTTGACCACTGGGCAGATTTACCGAGGAGCCGTACCATTTATTGGCTTACAAATTTTAGTGTTATTGTTGATTATTGTTTTCCCTGCCTTGGTCAACTGGCTACCTTCTTTAAGCGTTCAATAAAACATTTAGTTCTTTCCCTATCTGGGAAATTTTTCTGCTTTTTTATCTATACTACTCATTCCATGCGTGGCACCATTTTAGCTAGTTGCGTACTATCCTTAACTCTTGGTTTTAGCGCCAATGTGACAGCCCAAACCATGGCGGTTGAGATAAATGGAATGGCAATGGCCAGTCGAGAAGCCAGCTTAGAAACCATTCGGCAACGGGGGAAATTAAGGGTGGGGATTAAGGATAATTTGCGGCCATTGGGTTTTCGGGATGGGCAAGGACAATTAGTTGGCTTAGAAATTGCCCTGGCCCATCGTCTAGCTCTAGCTTTACTGGGGGATGAAAAAGCAGTGGAGTTAATTCCGGTGCAAAATCAAGACCGGTTACCCTTACTACTCAATGGTGACGTGGATTTCATCATCGCCCAAATGGGCCAAAATCCCGCCCGAGATCGCCTGGTGGACTTTTCCCCTCCCTATTACCTCGATGGGGTGGGTTTAATTAGCAAAAATCAGCAATTGACCAACTTGGAGCGGCAACAGCCCCATACCATTGCGGTGCTTAATAATAGTGGCACCATCCCCGTTATTAAACAGGCGTTTCCCCAGGCTACCCTCGTAGGGGTCGATTCCTACGATCAAGCTTATAGAGCATTAGAACAGGGGCAAGCTATGGCCTTTGCCGGGGACAACTCTGTGCTGAGCGGCTGGGTGCAATCCCAACCTGATTATTACCATTGGCCATTGCAATTAACAGTCAACCCGTTGGCGATCGCCATGGCCAAAGGACTACAACACCAAGCTTTGCAACGGGAAGTTAACCAAACCCTATTGGAGTTGCGTGCTTCCGGTTGGCTCCGGCAACAATGGAAAATGTGGGGACTCCCCTTTTGATGCTTTGGACTGACTCAGAAAAGACCACGTTAGTCAACAACACTTAACAAAGGTTTACAATCTCCCTAGGTTTTGTTAATCTAGGCTTATCGAAGTTGGTTTACTTGGAGAAATCAAACATGCAATCCTCACAGACCTGGGCGATGTCCTCCACAGGCGTAGTCACGAAACAAACCAACTGGCTCTCCCTCCTGTTTTTCCTCATGGGAGCCATGAATGTTTACATCTTTTTTCGCCATCAACGGGATTGGCTACAGCAACAAGGACTTCGTCTGGTCAAAGTTGCCCTAGCGTCCTTTGGTTGTGCTGCCTTGCTAGAAACACTAATTTTCTAGGTTTATCTAGTGGCACAGATTATCCTTGAGCTGAATTAGGACTGCAATTTTCAGCCGGCATAGGCCGCCTTTAGCCCCCCGAAACAGTTAATGTTTATTCCCTGGCGTCCCTGATGGCTGTTATGGTTATCCTGAAGATATCCAAGTCCCACCACCCCTTCCCGTAACATTGCCGGATCGGCGATCGCCTCCTGCCAATGATCCCTTTGCGCCACGGTACTATTCCAAATCACCTGGGAAAGATTGGCTCCCGTTAGGTCCGCTCCAGTGAGGTCTGCGCCGGTAAAATTAGCTCCCGTTAGGTCAGTCCCCCGTAAGTTAGCTCCCCGCAAACTAGAGCGACGACAGTCAGCTCCCCGTAGACAACTGCCTGTTAACTTAGCGCCGTCCATGGCCAGACCTTGGAGGCAAATATTACTCAGATCCATTTCTTTCATAAAAGCCCGGCGTAAATCTGCTTCCCATAACTTAGCTCCATTGAGATTGGCCAAACTAAGGCGGGACTCCTGCAAATTAGCCCAGGACAAATCTGCACCTTGCAAATTGGCCTCCCGCAAATTAACGGCAAAAACATTAGCCCCGGCTAGATTGGCTCCCGCTAGATTTGCTCCCCGGAGATTGGCATGGCCTAAGGTTGCCCCGGTCAGCTTAGCCCCCTGGAAATTGGTTTTGACGGCGAAAGCTCCGTAGAGGCTGGCTTTAGTCAAGTCGGCGCAAGTTAAATCTGCTTGGTTCAATTTAGCGTAAGTCAAATCCGCCCAGTTCATTTGGCAATGGTCCAAACGGGCTTTAGTCAGAAAAGTGCGCTGCAAATTACAGCCAATCAGGTTAGCTCGCTCGAAATCGACCGAGATCAAAGTAAACCCCGATAGATCGGCATTTTGCAAATTTTCCCGGGGGAAGTGGCGCACACCGTGCTCATAGGCCCGCAGGAGAGGATTAATGTTCATAGACAAGGAAGCTCCATGTCGAGAATGGTAACTGTTGCCCCTCTTTGTCCAGCGCGTTTGGGCGGTGGCAATCCTGATCAGTGGAAGCACAACAGCGACGTTTACTAGATATTTCCCCAGAAAAATCCTTGCGTCTGTAATGGATTTTACCTAAAACAATCTATTTGGCTACACTTTTTAGCTGAGCTGACACAATTCTTAATTGTTTATTAAGAATAAAATAATCTATGCCTTAAGGTGGATATGATAATCTGTGTTCCTTATTGGGTAGGGCTTTGCTGAAAATATTTTTTGGCAAAAATCACATATCTGCTCCAGGTGATTGTTAACCTTTTGTATTCAAGCTATAAATTCATTAACAAATAATTTCAATAAGTTTTATGAATTTAACTGTGCCTCTAGAATTGCTAAAAATCCTTTGCCCAAGTCAATTTAGGATGCCCATGGGGCAGAAGGGGCTGTGAACTTCCACAGAGGCAAGGAATTGAGAAAAACTTTACAAAGCAAGCAAGGAGCAAGAATTAATCTTGTTAATCTTGGACGATGTGCCAAGGTGGAAGAGTATGATCAAAGGGGTGCAAACTAAAAACTTAACATCCCAGTCCCCCTTCTCCTAAGCCACAATTTTTTCCAGTTCCATGGCCCGTTCCCAACCCCCAGCCCGCATTGTCTACCAAGAATTTGGCCCCCTAGCAGAGCCAGCATCGGAGGAAGTTGTTGATTTGCCTCCCCAACAGCAAAATGTCCGCATCCAGGCCACCCGCTCCGGCCGCAAAGGAAAAACGGTAACGGTGCTGACAGGTTTACAGTTATCAACCCAGGGACGGCAAACTCTACTTAAGGCCCTAAAGAACATCTGCGGCAGTGGGGGAACACTCAAGGACGATTGCCTGGAAATTCAGGGCGATCAACGGGAAAAAATTCTCGCTTATTTGTTAAAACAGGGCTACAGGGCTAAAATTAGTGGCGGTTAAGGTAGTAAAGTTAAATTATGCTTTGTTAAGTCTTTTTTCTCGCCTTCAGGGTCTTTTTCGCTGACTCTGAACCGTTTCTCCTTATCCGTCACCATGGCAACCAACCAAAAGCCCATCGGTATTATTCTTCAGGAAGCTAAATTAATTACTCCTGGGCAATTGGAAGTGGCCTTATATGAACAGAAACAATTTGAGATGTTATTGGGGGAGATTCTTTCCCACCATGGCTGGATTTCCCAGGAAACGGCGGATTTTTTCGTTGATTTATGGCCCACAATGGTGGGGCAACCCTTACAGGGACCCATTGGCTATTATCTGAAAATGGCCCATCTGCTGGATGAAGACCAAATCGAACGTATTCTACAAGAACAACAGCGATTGGGCATACGCTTTGGCTCGGTGGCGGTACTCAAGGGCTGGTTGAAGGAAGAAACCATTAACTTTTTTGTCAAAAACATTGCTAGCACGGCCAAAGATCCCCCTCCCCCGACGGCTTTGGTGCTGCCTGTTCCCCAGCTCAACGTTCTCCCCAGGCGATCGCCAAGGTCCATCGAAGCCCAGGATAAGGAAACCTATTATGAGAGCTATCACGGGGAGCCATTACCGGGCACGGAAATAGAAGAAGTGAATATTATCACCCCAGCTATACCGAGGCAGCGCTGTGACTCTCCCCGACAGGCCGCGGAAACACTAATTTTATTTGATGAACAGACAGGGTTAAATGCCCAGGGACACAACGAATGAGTTCACTGTTCTTTGGGGTTTAGGGTTTGGGTCAGCTAATCTAGGCCTGAACTTCCGCTTCCGCCACCGCATCAAAATAGGTTTTAGCCTTTTCCGGATCGGGAATCATGGTTTTGTCTCCCTCTTGCCAATCCACTGGGCAAACTTCATTGGGATGGGACTGCACATGGCGAATGGCCTTCAGCACCCGGAGGGTTTCGTCCACACTGCGGCCAAAGGAAAGATTATTGACAGTGACATATTGCAAAATGCCTTCCCGGTCAATGATAAAGAGTCCCCGCAGGGCAATGCCGACATCGGGTTCGAGCACGTTATAGGCTTGGCTAATTTCTTTTTTTAGATCTGATACTAGGGGATAGTTAATGTCGCCGATGCCCCCCAGTTTCCGTTCCGTTTGGATCCAGGCCAGGTGGGAAAATTCGCTGTCCACAGAGATGCCTAAAATTTCCGCATCCAGGGCGGTGAATTCGCTGTGGCGATCGCTAAAGGCAATGATTTCCGTGGGACAAACAAAGGTAAAGTCCAGGGGGTAAAAGAATAGCACCAGATATTTACCCCGGTAGCTGCTGAGTTTAACGGTCTGGAAGCTTTGATCAACGATCGCCGTGGCGGTGAAATCCGGTGCTGGCTGTCCTACCCTTAATACCTCTGTCATTGCTGTCCACTTGATTTAATAGTTCGAGTAAATGGTGAATTGATTGGTCTACCGACAAGGCTGGGATACTTTGAGTTCTCGCTGATTGTCGCAACTCCCCTGCCTGTCAAACCTGTTGGAGGAATTCATTAAACTAATCCAGGGCCACACCGGCATCTTGATCTGCCCAGTCTTTATCTTCCGTGGCGATCGCCGGGGGCAAATTATTAAGCAGATTGAGAATTTTATCGCCCCGTTCCAGAGATCGGTCTTCCAAAAAGGAAACTTCGGGGGTGCGCCGTAAACGCATCCGTTGCCCCAATTCCCGACGGACAAACGGGGCCGCGGAATGTAAGCCGGCCATGGTGGCAGCTTTTGCTTCGGGGGAGCCGTAAATACTGACGAAAATTTTGGCGTGCTGTAAATCGCCGGAAACCTCCACTTCCGTCACGCTAACCATGCCTGTGCCCACCCGGTCATCTTTAATTTCGTGGAGAAGCATTTGACTAACTTCCCGCTTAATTAGGGATGACACCCGGGAAACTCGACGACTGGTGGCCATAGCCCTGCTCCTCGGCAACAACAAAGTCTGGACTTGGGCAAATCTACCCAAACTCCCTCTACACGGTCAATCCTAACATGGCCCGCAGGGTGAAATAGAGAAAAATGAATCCGCTCACTAAAAGACCAATCAGGGCGATCGCCCCCACGCGATTTTTCAACAGGGGTTGGAGCCAGGTAAAAACGGAGAAAAATATCCCCAGGGTAAAAGTGATTAAATACCGGGGGTAGCGGGAAACGTTGGCTAAAAAATCACCCATGGTTATCGGTGTAATGGAATGCAACAGTCGGAGTTAACAGACTTGATTACCCCAACGATGGGGATTTTCTAAGTCCGCCCCCAGTGTAGCAATAGACCTACCTTCAAAGGCCCAACCGTTGTCGATAACTAGCCACAGTGTTAGCTAACAATAGGGTCACTGTCATGGGGCCAATGCCGCCGGGCACGGGGGTGAGGTAACTGGCTATGGGGGCAACCCCGGCAAAATCCACGTCCCCCACCAGTTTCGATTTTCCTTCCCCTAAATCCAGACGGTTAATGCCCACATCCACCACGATCGCCCCCGGTTTGACCATGTCGGCGGTGACAAATTCCGGCTTACCGATCGCCGCTACGAGAATGTCTGCTTGGCGGGTAATGTCGGCCAAGTTTTGGGTGCGAGAATGGGCAATGGTGACGGTGCAATTTTTCTCTAGCAACATCAGGGCCAGGGGTTTACCCACCAAAATACTCCGCCCCAACACCACTGCATTTTTGCCGGTCAAATCAAGGTTATATTCCGCCAACAAAGCCATCACCCCCGCTGGGGTACAACTCCTCAAGCCTGTTTCGCCCCGCACCAAATGTCCCAAATTAACGGGGTGTAACCCGTCTGCATCTTTACCGGGATCAATGGTGTGCAATAGTTTGACTGCATCAAGGTGATCCGGTAGGGGCAACTGTACCAAAATGCCGTCCACCCGTTCGTCTTCATTCAAGCTAGCGATCGCCGCTGTCAATGTTTCCTGGTCCGTATCAGCGGGGAAATGTTTACCAAAGGAAACCATGCTCAATTTTTCACAGGCTCTTTCCTTATTGCGGACGTACACTGCGCTGGCCGGATTGTCCCCCACCATCAACACTGCCAACCCCGGCGATCGATGCCCCTGGGCCACCAGTTGGGCAATGTCCCGTTGTAATTCCCCTTGCATTTTCTGGGCTAGGGCTTTACCGTCAAGAATTTGGCAGGATGGGGGTACAGCAGTCATGGGCAAAGGTAGTTGAATTTTAAATGATTTGAAATTAACTATTTGGGCAATGGGGAAGACTCGATGGCTAATTTTAGGAGTTCCCTAGGGCTTTGGAACAGCTTTTTTCCGTCCGGGGGAAATCACAGTGGGGGTTTGCAACTCTTGAGCCCGGGCCACCAGGGCCAAATCTTCGGAAAGTTGGTCGAGGTGCTGGGCATATTGCACCTGTTTTTGGATATGCTCCGTAGTGGAAACGAGATTGCTCAGCCCCTGAATGAGGCGAATTAACTGCTCCCGTAAAGCTGGATTGCCGGTGATTTGGTCCACGTCGGAAGTGATTTTTTCCAAGTTTTGGGTAGCGGCCCGGGCGGACTCCAACAACTGCTGTAACAAAATGATCGTCTGGGGATCATTGAGGCGATCGGCAAATTGATTCAGATTCCCGGTCAATTGATTAGCATTGTCCGCCACCGCTTTGAGATCGGCCAATGCCTGGTTGAGATTAGCCACGGTATTCTGGTCGTTGACCTGGGTCAACAATTGCACCAAAGGCGGCTCCAGATTTTTAACACTGATCTGTAACTGGTCGCTGGTGCCCTGGAGACTGGTGAGGGTGGCCCCCAACCGTTGATTATTAATTTCTAAAAAAGCTTGGATTTGCTCCGCCGCTGATCCCACAGACCGCAAGCTGCGGTTAATTTCCGGAATAGTTCCCCCTTGGTTGAGGGCACGGACGGTGCCAGTGGCTTCCCGGCTCAAAACCGATAAGTCCTGGGCAGTTTGATCCACAGAAGCCAGGGTGCGACGAATATTTTTTACTCCCCCATCCTGGTTAATTTCCCGCAATAGGGTAGCCGCTTCATTACTAAACTGGCTAATATCCTTCAACGCTTCCGGAGTTTGGGTCGCCAGGGCCCGAATGGCTTCATTGATTTGCGGTTCACTGAAAAAGTCAGAAATACGCATCATGGCTCGAATTAGGGCATTAACATCCAGTGCATCCTGCCCCATTAAAATCGAACCGTTGCAAATAATCACTTCAGGATTACAGTCCTTATCCAAGGGTTTATAGTCCACTTCCTGGGGTAAAACCACTTCACTGGGAATGATGTTAATGGAAGTTTCCCCAATTAACCCCGACTGGCGTGCTTGGATTCCCGCACGACTAGAAATTAGGCGATCGGTGGGACTAATTTCCACTTCCACTGCTACCCCTTCCGGTTGGGGGGTGACGCTGACCACCTGACCAACCCTAACCCCGCGATAGTCAACCCTGGTGCCCACTAACATGCCCGCCGCATCACTAAAAAGCACTGTGGCTCGGTAGGAACGGGAACCAAAACGGATATTTTTTAGCCACAGGGTGCTGAATGCCAAAAGGATCAGAGCAGTCAGGATCAACAGGCCGATACTACTCTGTAACAATACGGGCGATAGGCGCTGGTTTCGTCCTGCTGTCATTGGGGTAATTCAGAAAATTTTGCTCGGGGCGCTCACAAGACTATTAAACTGCATTCCCCCAACCAATGTTCCATACAGGCTGGATATTTCGCGTAAAACTAAAAATATTTACGAGTATACGAATATATGATTTACGGTGTTACGATCATGCGAGGGAAATTTAAATCGGCGCTGTAATGTCTTCATTATCTTGGGATTGCATAATTGTCGGTTCAGGATTGTCGGGGTTGATAGCTGCCCGTAATTTATCTCGGGCTAACCATTCTGTCTTGGTTATTGAAGCCCAGGAGAGATTGGGGGGGAGAATGTATGGAGAATATTTGCCATCGGGACAATGGATTGACCGGGGAGGCCAATGGGTAGGCCCCACCCAGGATCGTTTTCTGGCGTTGCTTGATGAATATAATGTGGGACGTTTTCCCAGTCCCTCCGACGGCTTGAAGGTACTGTTATTTAATGGGAAGCGTTACGAGTTTGATGGTTTTTTTCAAGGGGTGTTCCAAGGGGAAGTCCCGAAAATAAGTTCTGATGAATGGAATGATGCCATGGCGGCCTGGGAAAAATTCGACACCCTTGCCCAGGGTTTGGACGAGCAACATCCCAAGGCTACGGCGGAAAATAAAAAATTAGATAGTCAAACCTTTGCCGATTGGATTAAAGAAAACACCCAGACGGAATTTGGTCATTGGTATTTTGCCTATATGTGCCGTGCTGTGGGATTTTTGGGCCCTGCCGAGCCGTCCCAGGTATCCTTGTTGCACGTTTTGTGGGGCCATAAATCTGCCTCCCAAGGGGAAAATCCTGAAGCTGAACTGTTACACGGTGGGGCAGGGCAAATCCCTCAAAAAATTGCCGCTGAATTGGGTGATTCTATTCTGTTGGGAGAGCCGGTTATACATATTAGCCAAGACAACCGGGGGATAGAGATAACTACTACGAAAGGAAAATACCAAGGAAAATTTGCCATTGTGGCAACCCCACCCCATTTGGCCGGAAGAATTACCTATAGTCCCCCCATGCCTCCTCTCCGTCAGCAACTCACCCAAAGAGTACCCATGGGAACCTGTTGTAAACTCTTAATTTCCTACGATCGCCCTTTTTGGCGGGAGAGAGGGTTAGCGGGCATTGGCTTGGGCAACACCACCTGGATCGAATTATGTGCCGATAGTTCTGACCCCACCACGGGGGTTGGGGTAATTGCTTCCTTTGTAGTCGGCGATCGTTATGCAAAATGGATTGCCATGGGTGCAGAGGAACGTCGCCAAGGAGTGTTGTCAGATTTGGCCCTGTATTTTGGGGAAGAAGCCTTATCCCCTGTCACCTACGATGAAGTTGATTGGCCTAGCGAACAATGGGTTGGGGGAGGATATGCTGCCTTTATGCCCCCCGGAGTCTGGACAAGTTTTGGGCAAGCCTTGAGTGCTCCGGTGGGTCGTGTTCACTGGGCAGGAACAGAAATAGCCCCCCGTTGGGCCGGTTTTTTTGATGGTGCAGTCCGCACGGGGGAATCGTCATCCGAAGCTATCGTTAGTCTGCTCAAAAAAAGCTGAGCTGAAACCTTGTTTCTAAGCAAAGATGCAACCATATCCGGGTCAACTATAAAATTCAAGTAGTTAAATATTGTTCTTCTATTAGTTATAGTCAATCAAAGTAAGATTGAGACGACTAAGGTCTTTACCAATGACGCTTTTAGCCCTGGTACGTGTCTTACTCTCAATTAAATTGACTATAACTTTGATAAGCTTCAAGACTAGGTTGACATTATTCCCAATTAGTTAGTCCATGGCCCAATTTCGCTGGCAATTGATCCCCCCTGTTACGCCCCCGGCCATTTTTGTCGAACAGGTGCGTCATTATTGTGATCAATCCAGCGGTAAATTTGCCGCCCAATTGTTATGGCAAAGGGGCATTCAGTCGGCGGCTCAGTTGGCCGGATTTCTCTCGCCGGAATGTTACACCCCCACCAGCGCTTGGGAATTCGGCCAGGAAATGAAATGGGCCGTACAAAGGTTAGGCCAAGCTATGGCCAAAGGAGAAAAGGTCACTATTTGGGGCGATTTTGACGCTGATGGCATTACTTCCACCGCTGTTTTATGGGAGGGTTTGGGGCAGTTTCTTGCCCAAGGTTCCCAGTTGACCTATACCATTCCTAATCGTTTGCGGGAGTCCCATGGCCTCAATCGACCGGGCTTAGAATGCTTGGCCGCCCAAGGCACTAAGCTGATTGTCACCTGCGACACTGGTAGTACGAATTTAGAAGAAATTCTCTATGCCCGCGGGTTAGGAATGGATGTCATTGTCACCGATCACCATACTTTGCCGGACGATCGCCCGGAAGTAGTGGCCATCATTAACCCCCGCTACTTTGCCGATGACCATCCTTTGTTTAACCTTTCCGGGGTGGCAGTAGCGTTTAAGTTGGTGGAAGCCCTATATGAGCAATACCCTACGGTGCCCCAACAACCTTTGGAGCAATTACTGGATTTAGTGGCGATTGGTTTAATTGCCGATTTGGTTACCCTCCAAGGGGATTGTCGTTACCTGGCCCAACGGGGGATTGCCCAACTACGTAGCCAAAAAGATCCTGGCACCACCACCCGTCCTGGTATTCATGCTCTCCTTAATCTCTGTAAGCGCAACGGCGATCGGCCCACAGACATTGGTTTTGGCATTGGCCCCCGCATCAACGCCATCAGTCGTATTAAGGGGGATGCCCGCTTTGGGGTGGAACTGCTCACTAGCCGGGATACCAAAATTTGTCACCAGTTGGCCGCTGAAACAGAAATTTTAAACAGTAGGCGTAAGGGCCTGCAAAAATCGGTTACTACAGAGATTGACAAACGACTTCAAAATATTGACTTGTCCACTACCGGGGTGATTATTCTCACTGATCCCCAATGGCCCACTGGAGTACTGGGGTTGGCCGCTAGCCACGTGGCCCAGACCTGTGGCCGCCCTGCCATTTTGCTCAACACCCAAGACGGAGAAATTGCTAAGGGATCAGCCCGTTCCATTGCCAATATTGATCTTTACTCCTTATTACAAAGTCAACGGCATTTGCTCTTAGGTTTTGGCGGCCATCCCTTTGCCGCCGGTTTGAGTTTACCCCTGGATAAATTGCCTTTGTTCAGCGAAGCGGTGAACCAACAATTTTGGCAGAGCTATGGAGCCCAAATTAGTTTAGATCCCATTTTGCCGGTGGATCTCCAGGTAACAGTGGCGGATCTAGGGCAAGAACTTTTTCGAGAATTTAATTTGCTCGAACCCTACGGTATGGGCAACCCCGCCCCCAAGTTACTGCTGGAAAATGTGCAGGTGCAACGGCCCAGTTTTCGCAACATCAAAGACCGCACGGGCAATAAAGTTTCCTACCTTAAAACCAGTTTTTCGATAACGGACTATCCGCCCAAAACCGATGACAATGGTCAGCCCATTCAATGTCCAGGGATCTGGTGGGGTCACCATCCCGATGAACTGACCCAAAATGAGCCACTGGATTTAGTGGTGGAATTAGACTTCAACACCTACGACCGACAGTATGAAGTGCGCCTGATCGATTTCCGTTTACATCAACCCCAACGGATTATCCCTAGTCAAACTAGTGCTAATTTAATTGACCGCCGTTCCCCCCATTTCCCAGACCATGGTCTTGCTCCCCAAGGTCATGTTCTCCGCACTTGTCCCAGTAGTTGGTCAGAATTACGCCGGGCCTACCAACAGGCGATCGCCGCCCAGCAACCTCTGGTGTTGGATTATCGTTTTCAACCCCAATGTCCTGAAACCATAGTGGAAGAATTGAAAGCACAATGGCACAAACAACAAAATCCAGAGCTTTCTCCCCTCAGCTTGCAAAAACAGTGGGATTTTAGCCATGCCCTGGCTTGCCAAATCCTTACCCTACTCAAGCAGTACACTCCAGCGCTTGCGCCCGGTATTCCCTGGCCGAAAACTTTGATCAGACAAATTGAGACTTTAATTGCTGAAGAACAATTCCAAAAGCAATACTTTAGCCAAGTCCCCCTCACCCCTGAGGTTTTGACTACTGTGGCTGACAGCATCTAAAAATTGTTTTGCCATGCTGTGAATTTAGTGTAAGATTGTTAACTGTCCGTTGAAAGAACAGACAAGGCTTGGTAGCTCAGTTGGTTAGAGCAGGGGACTCATAAGCCCAAGGTCGGCGGTTCAAATCCGCCCCGAGCCATTTTTGTGTTGCAAAATTTTTGCCCAAAACCCTTGACCCGCTTGGTTTTTCGGATTGTTGCGCTTTGTAAATGTGAGTAAACCTTCAGAAATGTTGGTAAATGTGAGTAAATGTTGGTCTGATTTTAGGCAATATTTAGGCAATGAAAAAACTAGAGGCGGCTAACCAAAAGCTAAAAGCAGGCAAAGTACATTTAACTCTGCAAGAATTTGGTGGTTGGTTGTCAGCTCGGGGAATGTTCCCCAGAAAAGATGGCGGGGAAGGAAAAACCCAACAAAGATTGCCTTTGGGGATTACGGCTACCCCGGCGGGGATTGACCGGGCCTTTGCCCTTTGCCTGGAAATTAGGGCGGCCCTGGATTGCGATCGCTTCCGTTGGGCTGACTGGCTCCCTGACTATGCCCCAGAAAAATCTACCTTTGGGGATTGGATCGAGGCTTTGGGGGCGGATTACTTAGCCAAGGGGGGTAAGCAAAAAACTTGGGAGAAGGAATATTTGGGGAAATGCTTTAACAAGGTGGATTGGTCGGCCCCGTTGGATGGGGAAGTGTTGCGGACGATCGTCATTGCTTCCCCGGCGGATTCTCGCACCCGGCGGCGGTTGGTAGGAGCCTATGCCCAATTACTCAAGTTTGCAGGGTTGCCCGATTGCGTTTCGGAATATCGGGGGAAGTATTCACCGCTGACCCCGGTTAACCCAAGGAATTTGCCCCCTGACTCCCTGTTATTGGATTTTTGGGCGGGGTTGGATGCTGACCCCTGGGGGACGGTGGCAGGGTTGATGATTGTCTATGGTCTGCGAAACTATGAATGTTTTTGTTGTGACCTGATTGATTACCCAACCCTGTACGTTGACCGGGGCAAAACCGACCGGGAACGCTTTGTTTTTCCTTTGTTGCCCCAATGGGCGGAAAGGTTAGATCCGTCCCTGCCTTTGCCCGATTGCCATGGGGACAATGAAGCTTTGGGAAGTCGCGTCACCCATGCCTTTAAGCGATTGGGGTTAACCGTTGCCCCCTACAATATCCGCCATTGTTGGGCGCGGCGGGCTTTTGAACAAGGTTTGGCCACTGACTTGGCCGCCGCCCTGATGGGCCATGGGGAGGAAGTACACAGAAAAACCTACCAGCGTTGGATCGAGAAACAATCCTTTTCTGATAGGTTCTATGGGAGTCTTAAGGGTTAGTTAGCCAGTAGCCTGGCCACAAATTCTGCCACAGTTCCCAAGACGGGGCTAAGAACAACAACAGAAGCGGCGGCGATGATGATGGTTCGGGAAGTTTGTCCCTGTTCTTTGACCAGTTGAAAGAAGCGATCGTCCCAGCGTTTAACTTCTTCCCTGAGTTTTTCCTGATTTTCTCTGATTTGGTGCTCTAAACTGTCGAGCCTTTGATTATTAGACTCCACCAAGGTAATGATTTTTGCTAGTTGGTCTTGTTCAGTCATGGCGGGTTATTCCTGGTTAAAGGGGCCAGCTGGCCCCTAGGTTAATTTTAGTTGTTGCTTAAGCTATGTAGAATTTGTCGAATTTCTGAAGCTTGATTGCCACTCAAGCTATATGCCAAGGATCCGTCTTGGTCGTGGACAAGCATCCTTTCCCCTGTGTCGACAACGGAGGCAATCTTGTCCAGATTAATGAAGATCCCATTTTTGCCGGTGTTTGAGTCTGGTTGAAGATAAATAAACATGACAAAAACCCCTGGTTTTCCAGGGGCGATAGGGTTTAAACGATTACGGCGGAAATGTCTTTTTGATTGGCGATCATTGCGTCTAGGTCGGTGTAAATTTCCCAGCCTAGGGCAGTGATGATGTCTTGATCGGCTTGGACTAGCCAGGAAAACCGCCAGGGGACGATTTTTAGGTGCTTTTCAACGTTGACATACCCTTGTTTGTGCAGTTTGCGCTTGACCAGGTTGTAGGTGTCAAGGGCACAGTCGGAATGGGTAGCGATGGAAATGGTAATCATGGGAAAATTAGGTTAGTAAGTGAGTGGCCCCCTGGTTTGGGGGCTTTATTTTGTCTATTTGCCGGGGGCCAAGACTTTCTGGATCTTGGTGTATTCCTCAAAGGTGAGAAGCCCATCACGGTAATACCGCTCGGAGCAACTCCCCAGGTCAACAATTTCCATCCCAGCGGCAAGGGTGGGTAGGAAGAATCGGATTCCCTCAAGCAATAGGCGTATGGCAGGTTCCCGGTTCCCAGTGAACTCTAGGAACATGATCGCCGCGTCGCACAGCTGGGAGATGGATCGCACGTCAGCCGGTGTTAAATGACTCATAGTTATTCGGTTGGTTAGGTACTGTATGTCTAATAATAGACATGGCTAACTGATATGTCAAGTATTAGACATGGCTAACTGATTAAGTAATTATTAGACATGGCAAGCTAATATGTCTATTAGTTGTCATGGAGATTGATTATGGCTTTTGAATTAGTGAGGTTTAGCATTGCAAGCCCTTATGTAGAGATATTGGACAAGCAAAGGGAGGAAGGCGAATCAATTCACCAAGCCGCCAAAAGATTAATTTCTAATCTTCTGGAAGGCGATCGCCAATCATCCTCCCTGCCCCCCGACCTAGGCGATCGCCTAGGGGCGCTTGAGGATCGCCTTGAACGGGTAGAAGAAACCCAAGGTCTGTCCCCTAAAGACCTGGAGCGGTTGGCCAGCATTCTCAGAGGAGATTTGGGGCTTGGTGAAATTGGCGATCGCCTGGAAACAATCGAGTCCCGGTTAGAAAAATTTGAAAAGCATCTTGACTGGGCCAAGCGGGAAATCTTGGATCAGCGAGGAAAAATAAAGAATAAGACACCCTAGCTCAAACCCTTATACAGTAAAGCTTTGAGCCCGTCTTATTCTCTGTCTTATTCTTTTTTTTAGATGAGACATTATTTTTTTATTTTTTCTGAACTCCTTGCACAGCAAGGCTTTTACCCCGTCTTATGGGGTGTCTTCATCTCCGTCTTAGTTCAAAGCTAGTATAAGACACCCCAGGACTATCACCGGCGAAAAAAACCGCCCCCATAGGGACGGTCAAAGGATGTAAGTCAAGGGCTAAACTGCTATACGTTCCAATTGGCGCGGATCCTGGGTTTGGTGGGAGTCTTGCCAGGAACATCCTATTAGTTGCTCAACAGACTTCCCAGACCGCAACCAATATTCCATCAGTCGCCGCCATTGATCTAGTGATAGCCTCGTATCTGTTCCATTTTTTGCGTTGTAGTAGCTTTTTCTTGTCAATCCGATTAGCTCACAAAATCGAGTCACAGGAAGACCAAGCTCCTTTCTAATGGTTTCCAAATCTTTACATCCTTCGCTGTTGACTTTTCTAACACTATCCATTTTAAATAATGGTGTGTAGATTTTACACACTCGACTTTTATTTCTGGGGGCTGTTCTTGGCGGATCACCCCCGGATATCCTTATTTTCTCCTATGAACCCCAAAACCGCAAAAAGACAAAAAACCCCCTTTGGCTGAAGGGGGCTAGCAAGACTGCAAAAGTTAAAAACTTAGGGTTTATGTAGCAGAAGAACACGTCATCTAATACTCTTCATTATATTATGGCAAGCCGGAAAACGCAAGTACAGTCACAAGAAAAGCCAGCTTATTTTCTAGAATGGGAAGCATCAAAAGTAGCCCCAGAAATTATAGATAAAAATGTTACTTTTCTAGAAGGAAACAACGCCTATGAAGCCCTCTTATATTCGCTGGGAGAGGAAGCCAGGACAAATTCCGGTCAATTACGACAGAAATATTTACTGCGTTATAATCACCTTTTTGCTGGTGGTTGGTTTTGTTCAACTCTTGATCCTCTGGCTAACTTTTCTCGTACTGACTGGGGCTGTTTCAAGCCCTTAGAACCAAAGGAAAAAGACGGGAAGACAATCAAGTATGAGCATCCCCCCAATACACCCCCCAGGGCATTCTTTCTAGAAATTGGGGAAGCTCAATATCAGAAAATTTCTGAGCTTTGGGAAGTGGGAAAGACGGGTAAATTTTGGGAATGGTTACAAGCTAACCCAACCATTCCCCTAATCATCACAGAAGGAGCCAAAAAAGCCGGGGCATTACTTAGCGCAGGTTACCCAGCTATAGCGTTGCCAGGGGTGAATTCTGGTTATCGAACGCTAGATGAGGAAAAATATCTCATTCCCGAAATCACGAAAATGGGCCAGCCAGGGCGGGAAATTATTCTCTGCTTTGACCAAGATAGCCGCTTTAAAACCCAAAAGATGGTCAACCGGGCCATTCTGGAAACCGGGAAATTATTGTTAAATCAAACCGGCCGGGTTTCTGTAATGGATTGGGAACCGGCGCAGGGGAAAGGCATTGATGACTGGATCGCCGCCCATGGGGAAAAAGAACTCCATCAGCTAGTGGAGAACCGGCTAAGTTTAGCGGAATTTGGCGAAAAGAAAATCAGGAAAGTCCGAAAAATTACCCAAAATGCCCATTTTTTGGATTTTCTCAGGGAAACAGAACTTGATAAAAAACTTAAATACAATCTGCTCAGCCTGGAAATTGAACTGGATGGAAAACAGTTTGATGACCCCGACTGGTTTTATATGTGGTTTTGCGATCGCTATTCTGTGGAGGTCAGCGAAAAAATATTCTTTGGAGGAGTGAATTATTTTGCTCAGTCCAATAAATATCACCCTGTCAAGGATTACTTGGAATCCGTTGCAGATCTCCCCCCAGTTGACCTGGATAACGCGGCCGCACGCTATTTTGGACTGACTGATCCGATCTCCAATATTTTGTTGAAGCGATGGTTAATTGGGGCGGTGGCCCGGATACATAAGCCCGGATGTAAGCTTCAGGGGGCTTTGATTCTTTACGGTAAAGGGGGGCGGGGAAAATCCACCTTCTTTGAGAAATTAGGCGGCCCCTTTTATGGGGGAGACGTTGACGATATTCGCGGCAAAGATAACCTGCTCAAACAACATAACTATTGGATTATTGAATGCCAGGAATTTGACCAGATTACTTCCAGAAGTCAGGCGGCCGCCCTCAAGGGCTGGATCACCACAGATACCGACCAGATCCGCCCCCCCTATGCGAGAAAAGCATCCCCCCACCGCCGGGGCTTTGCGATTGGTGGGTCAGTTAATGGGATTGAATTTTTGTCCGATCCCACTGGCTCTAGACGATTTTGGATTTTGGATGTTGGCAACAAATTTGTTAACAATGATTTGTTGGAAAGTGAAAGGGACAATCTTTGGGCCGCCGTGGTTCAGGCTTATATCGCTGGGGAACGTTGGCACTTGACAGCCGAGGAAGAAAACAAAGTTTCGGATAGTAACAAACGCTATGAAGTTTCTGATGAGTGGACTGGGATTATAGAGGAATATATTTCTGGTCGTAACGCATTGACAGCCATGGAAATTTTAACTGAGGTTTTGGAGTTTGAAGAAAAAGCCATTACAAGAAAAGAATCTCTGCGAATAACAAACATTCTTACTTCCCTAGGTTGGGGGAAAATTGGGCAAAGGCGGGAAATTTACCAAGGGAGATCAAGACGGGGTAACTGGTGGGTTAGACCAGAGGTTATGGAGGCAATGGAAAGCGGAAAACTCAGTCCCCAAGCCAGTATCGCGGAAATTAAAGGGCTGTATCTTTCTGAGCTAAATCAGGAGGGTGTCTTAACCCCCCCGTCTTATTCTCCCCCCCCGTCTACATCTCCAGAAAGTAGTATAAGACGGCTAGAACCCAATGATAGGAACAAAAATGGGCAAGTGTCTTATACTACCCCTAAAATTGAGCAAAAAAAAGAAAAAGAAAAAACTTCCCCCGGAGAGAACGGGAGCTATGCAAACGAAAAAACTAATAAAACTCCCTTGGGGATACTGGATGATTCCCACAGAGAAAGCCAGATAGAAGAAATAAATGGCTATAAAGAGATATTGGGGTTAACTACTGAAGACTTATGCAAAAAAGCCCAAGAATTAGTGGGGAAAGACTCAATCTTTGATTGCTCCCCCGCCGACTTGATAAACCTAATTTACTGGCTAAGGAGGCAATTACCATGACAAAAAAAGAAATCAAGGGCCTGGTCGATTACTTAACCTACCTAGATGAAGTCTTGCAACAGCTAGGCACTTGGGAGGGAAGCACTGGTTACTGCGATTACCCAATTAATCTCACTCATTGCGAAAAATATCATCTGGCCAGGCTCACCCTGCCCAAGTTCCGCGAAATTAAACGCCACCTAATCGCCATCCATGACAAATTGCCAAGTGAGGGTGAGGATTTTTAGCCATGGGGAAAACCAAATTAAACAAACGGCTCTGGTTATCCACCACTGAAGCGGCTCAAAAATTGGATCGCCATCCTAGTTGGTTCCGAGCCAGGATCAAATCCGGTACATTTAGGGTAGGCATCCACTACCGGAACACTAGCGATGGTGTTCGCCCCACTTATGAGTTCTGCTTAGATGAGATAGACAAGCTGTATGAGTAGATATGCAGACCAGTTGCCCATAGTAACCGAGCCATCCGCGGCCAATTTTTTACTAGGGACGGACGAAAACGACCCCAGAGCATTGGTAAGGATTCCGACTGATGTCATACCAGATGAATTGCCCATTGATTGGGAGAACGCAGAAATAGGTAAGTCCCTGAAATGGGATGGGGAAAAGTTTGTTTTTTTTTGCCTTCCCCTCCTAGTTCTGGGGGAAGTGGCGGCGCTGTTATGGGCTTAGTGATGCAGTCAGCCTTTGCCCATGTTCTGTATGAAGAACCTGTTAGTTATGACGTTATTGGAAGGGGATTTTAATGCCAACAATTTATGTAAACGGAGGCTCACCAAATTACACAGGGGCAATTTTTACCAACGCTAATGAATTATTAGCATTGATAAAACAAGGATTAGAAGACGCTGGTTGGGCAACAATTACCTACGATGTGGGGGTCAACCTATTTGCCAAAGGAACAACTCTAGTTAACGCTCATAGTTGTTGGGTAGAATTTGCCATTTCTGGGGGGACTTTAACCATTCGAGGATGGTTAGAGGAAGCAAAAACAAACGGCTCTCCAAATTCTATCCATACCCACACCTTTACCCCAGAAGGAACCAATAGGCTATGGCTAACTGCTGATGAAGACAGCGGTTGTATCTGTATTTTTAGTGATAGCACGGGGATAAGTGCAGGGACTCATTTTGGCTTTTTGCAACGTATAGATCCAACTGACCCATGGTCTTGGATGATTGGCAGAATTAGGTCTGATGGACATAATTTTGCATATTCCGCCAAGGCAAAACACAATAATGTAAATTGGCGGCAATTAGGCCTTGACTATAGTTTAGTTACTGACTTTAACACTGCAAGTCAAGTTATCCCCATAACAACATTTGACTTAACGTGTCATGGCAAGCCGGGGGGTACAGGAGGCGGTTCTTATCTTAATACTAGCTCTGCAAATGCTTTTTTAAGAGTGCAAGAGGGGCGGCGAAACTATAATAATCAAGCCGCTATTAGTCAATATTATTATTTGGAAGGCATTGGAGCATCTACTGGTTATAGTGTCAATTCAAGATTATATTTTCGGGGACTTGTAAAATTTGCTTTTTGTGGCGTTGCCAGCGAAGCTGATGTTGCACAAGTTTTAGATTCATTAACAGGGAATAGAGTTTTGTCCACCGGAGGGACTATGTGGCAGGGGATGAGGATTTTGTAAATGACTTGTTGTATAGGAAAAGCGCGGATTTATTATAAAGA
The DNA here is from genome assembly GCF_000478825.2 of Synechocystis sp. PCC 6714. Classification (NCBI taxonomy): domain Bacteria; kingdom Bacillati; phylum Cyanobacteriota; class Cyanophyceae; order Synechococcales; family Merismopediaceae; genus Synechocystis; species Synechocystis sp. PCC 6714. The sequence goes on from NZ_CP007542.1 coordinate 470,566, forward strand.
ACCTATTGGCTTTAAATTCAAATATTCAGGTTCAGCAAATGGGGAAGTGACAGCACAAGAACCGCTCATTCACAACTGTAATTTAGTTTTTCCTGAAGAAGACGAAGAAGGATTACCAAATGTTATTTACAACTATGTCTATACTGCATCATGGAAAACAACTGATAATTATTGGCTGCACTGGTATGGTGACTCTCGTCCTGAATCTGGTACGTATAATGGAACAAAATCTAATGTGATTGGGCCTGTATCCTTAATATCTGTGACTAATGAAACTCAAACACAATATGGAGTACGCAAAACTCAAGTAATGAGACTATACAGCAATGGAAATTTTCATTCCGAAATAGGACTGCCTTTTGTTTCTCATATAGACCAAAATTATTCAGTGTCGGTACAAGGCAGTTTAGTCCCAGTTAACGGAGATCCGCCAAAAGAATTCCCTAAACCGACTTATACTTTCAAAGTGATAGGAGAAGAAACGGGAACAATTTACCGGGAAATATCAGGGCTAGAAGAATGCCCCGAAGTAAACAATTTGGGCTGTGTAATGGGGGAGGAAAAATACGTTGACACCTACATGGGAGGTATAAATGGAAAGTTATTAAGATTTATTCCTGGCTTCGCAAAAATTCCAATTCTTACAGAATATAAAGAATGTATAAAAACAAAAAAGACCAATAATTTATTAGGTAATCCAGTTTTAAATGTTTTGAAATATTTAGAAGCGGATATTGTTGATATAGGCTGGAAAGATATAGGTTTTGAAAGTGGAATTTTATCTATTCCAATTATTGAAGGTTGCCCCGATCCACCAGTCAGGGTTGTTTGTTGTCCTGATGGAGATTGTGACCCCAAAGAAAGGTGTCCCCCGGATACAGATTGCTCCCTCGATTGTGGAGATTTTGTATGCTGCTACAAAAATGGCAAAGTAATAAAAACGGTTAGAAAATAATGGCTAAATGTCCCCCCCAAGGGCCGAAAGGCGACCGTGGCCCGGCTGGGCCTCAAGGTGAAAGAGGTGAAAGAGGTTTTCGGGGCCCAGAAGGCCCTCAAGGTGAACGTGGCCCAAAGGGTGACAGAGGTGAGAAAGGGGAGCGTGGCCCAGAGGGAAAACAGGGGCCAAAAGGCGACCGTGGGGAGAAGGGAGATAAAGGCGATCAAGGTCAACGGGGCCCAGAAGGGAAGCAGGGGATACAAGGGCCACGGGGTTGGATGGGGAGAACAGGCCCCAAAGGCGACAAAGGCGACAAAGGCGATCGTGGGCCACGGGGATTACCCGGAGCAAGGGGGCCGGCGGGCAGACAAGGGCCGGCCGGAAAAGACGGCAATGGGGGGATAACAATTCCCATCATCATTACTAAGATTGTCCCCACCCTGAAGGTGGAATTAAAACCCCAGATTGCTTTGGAAGTGGCCCTTCAGGTGAAGGCTTACTTTGAAGCAAACCTGAGTGTCATTGCCAATTTCATTTACGCCAAGTTAGAGGCAAATTTATTTGTCAGACTCCAGGCCAGTGTTGAGGTTTGGCTTCAGAACAACATCAATTTGTTTGTGGCGCTAATTTACGCCAAGCTGGAAGCCAATTTGTATCTGCGGCTTGAGCCAAATATCAAAATTTATATCGACAACAATCCTAAATTTCGGGGGCCAGATGGTGCCAAGGGTGAGAAGGGGGACAAGGGCGATCGCGGTGAGCGGGGTTTGCAGGGATTACCTGGTCAAGATGGTGCCAAGGGTGAGAAGGGGGACAGAGGCGATCGCGGGGAACGTGGGGAACGCGGCTTACCCGGATTGAAGGGGGATAAAGGTGAGAAGGGGGACAAAGGCGATCGCGGGGAACGTGGGGAACGCGGCTTACCCGGATTGAAGGGGGATAAAGGTGAGAAGGGGGACAAAGGCGATCGCGGGGAACGTGGGGAACGCGGCTTACCCGGATTGAAGGGGGATAAAGGTGAGAAGGGGGACAAAGGCGATCGCGGGGAACGTGGGGAACGCGGCTTACCCGGATTGAAGGGGGATAAAGGTGAGAAGGGGGACAAAGGCGATCGCGGGGAACGTGGGGAACGCGGCTTACCCGGATTGAAGGGGGATAAAGGTGAGAAGGGGGACAAGGGCGATCGCGGGGAGCGTGGTTTACCTGGCAAAGATGGGCTAACAGACTTGACCTTTACTCCCCGGTTATTCTGGAACCCGAATAACAATAGGCTTGAGCTAAGGCTCACCATCAATGGCACTACAAAAACCACTACCGTAACCATCCCCATGGAATGCGATTTTTCAGAATTAATCGAATATTTACAAGACATTCAAGACAAAGTGACCATTACTCCAGACATTCAAGCCGGGGAATGTGGTGATCCTTCTGAACCTGGGGACTGGTATCAGTACATCCCTGGCACCGCAGTACCGGCGGGGGGATTAGAGGAAGCCTTTACCCTGCTATCGAATCAAATTAAGGAATTACATGAAACGGCCTGCCAGGGAGTACAGCCAAAAGTCCCTGTCAGAGATTTGCCCCAGGTGATCGAGTGCGTGAAAGATGAAGAAACTGGGGATGTTCAAGTTCAAGCCATGAGCCTAGGCGATATGGAAACAAACCTGGGTTTTGTTCCCCCCTGGGCCATTGGTGTTGCCAAAGATGTCATTGCACCATGGGCGATTGACCAAGCTTTAAATTGGTTGGGGAACTGGTTGACGGAACAGACCAAGATTAACCAAGAAATAATTTGCAAAATTGAGGCTGGGGGAGACTGTAGCGTTCTACTCCCTGATCCGTCGGCGGTTTGGAACACTAAGGGGAGTTATTTGCTGTTTTACTGGTATTTGGAGGGACAACCCAACTGGAAACACACCACACAATTGGCGGAACCGATAGATGCCATTACCAATCCGGGTGATCCTGCCTCTGTTTGGGCTACCTATTTTGCGGGGCTAGAAATCAAAATTGGCAATCAATGGGCACAAATTTATACGGCTGATAAACGACGGCGATCGCCCTTGTACAGGGGATGGTTTTGGGATAAGCAGGAAGCGGAAGACAAACTTTATCAAATTGCCGCCCTATCTAAAATTCCTATCAGGGAATTTAACAATCCCAAATTTACAGAAGTGAAAAACCAAACTGTTCACTTGACCAACCAAGGCAAAATCATGAAGCTACGCAAGGTTTGTGTGGCGGTTAAAACGGAAGATTCAGATCAAATAACCATTGTGAGGGGATATGAGCGCCCACAAGAGAACTAATGGGCAATGGGGAACTGCCCAACGTCACAGTGTTTTTGCCTTTTACCCTAGGGAATTCACCCCCCGCCTTCCCCACTACAAAAAAATTCGTTTCCCGGAATACTGTCGGTTGAAAAATATCAGTCGAGATCAGGCGAAAACGTTGATCAATAAGAAATGGTTGGCTGTAACAAAAGTTCACGGTCGCCTATGGGTACATGAAGTTTGCCCCGACGAAATAAACCAATTTTTCGGGTGTTCCCCGTAGAGTACGAAGGAGTCTAACTTTGGTTTTTCCTTGTTAGCCTTTGGAAGGATTGCCATGATTGGGGTAGTTTATCTAGCTCAATCGGAGAATTTTAATGGCTTTTCAGATTTTCCCTGTTGTAGGGGGTACAGCCGATTTTGACGGGCTTTTTATCCCTGTAGGGGATTTGCTAAATGGTGGTATTGAAGGGGCTAGCGAATTTGCAGATGCGGAACCGGCGGCCCTCAAACGAGATAAGGGGCTATTTGCCGTTTGCGAATTAGTAACTGCGTATGTAGCAGGACTAGCCCCTGGAGTGGCATTAGGCATTTCCGCCAGTCGTCCCAATACTTCAACAGTTAACTATCAATACGGTTTAACCGTACAGCTATACGAAGTTTTAGGGGAAGGATCCCCCTTGGCTCCTCTGCCTGTTCCCAGTGTCGGGGAAAATGCGGGCATTGGCGATTTTTCCATCGAAGATATTTTTCCCAATGCGGTGAAAGTGGCCGCCGCCGCCGATCCTGGTGGCTCTGGAATCTTGATTGAATCCGCAAGTGTGGCAAATTTTGGCGGGCCTTCCCATGCCTCTCTCAACTTAACGACTGACTCTCGGATGTACTTTGGGGCCTTATTCCGATACATGGCCGCGAGTACCGATCTTCCCTTGCGTACTGCCAGCGTTGCCAGTGCCGTAACTGCAAAATCCGCCGCCGCCCCGGTTACGTTCTTCCCTACTGCGGCTATGACTGCGGCCACCAATCCCACCACGGACATTGCCGCCGCTGATTTACCCCGGACAGTCTTTGTTCAGCAATCGGGCAGTGTAACTTTCAATCTGATTGCCTCTCCCCCTGATCCGGTGATGGATCTTGAATTGAATAGCGTCACGATCTAGTCCTACTAGGCCGATGCTCAACTCGTTTAACTTTATGTAGGGTTTAAATTATGTCACGGTACGATCGCTCGCACATGATGGCCACTTATATCGATGATTTAGGCATCGAACATAAGAATCAAGCCTTCAAAATTCAGGGTAACGCCCCTTTGTTGGATGCTTTTTACCAAGCCAGAACAGTAACGGTTTGTTCTAGCTCTCGTTTGTTTAAATTTCGTCATTTGCTGGCTACGTTTGCAGATGGACGGCAATTACAATATCCGGTGCCTGACCCTGGCAATGCTCTCTCTATGGCTCAGCAAATAGCTGGGGAAGGGGCGGCCTGTATTGATCTTGTAGGAGAAGAATGGGGTTTTATACCTAAGCAAATCATTCCAGGGGACTATCGTGACACTCCTTATTCTGGATTGCCGCCCCGTAAAACCTATAAATCAATCACATTTGATTACACCCCAGCTGTTGTGGGAATCGAATCTGTTCGGCTGTCCACCAGAATTCCCACCGACAATGGGGATTTGGAAGCTTGCCAGCAGATCGGTTTGGAAGGAGTGGTGGAAGGGGGTGGCATTTGTAATGCGGCTGGTTTGATCGAACCCCGCCACTTGATCATTCAAGCCCGCGCGGTGGATGCTTTCAACTCAGAAAACTTCAGAGAAGGTAAAGTTAGTCGTAGGGTAATTGTTTCTAGCCCCTTGGCAGTCATTGCTACTGGTAATGCCGCGGCTGAGTGCGCGGAATGCTTTGGCTACAAAGGAGAATCTATTCCTAACATCCAATTAGTAGCTGGTACTGCTGACTAATGGCCCGCTACGTCGGTGATTATGAATCCGACAGTAGCAAACGGTTTCCCCGCGTTGCTTTATCTGTTGGATTTGTAGAGGTGACCAGGGGAGAGATCCAAGGGCAGTTTGAGGTTAGCTCTGAGGCTGACGATCGCCGTTATCTCCCCGGAATTTGGTTCAGCAACACCGATACCGCTAACCCAAGGCTGGGGACTTGCCGATTGCCCCATACTCCCCGGTATGCATTGCTTTGGGTAACTAACACACTGTATTTACGGGTTCCAGTTTTTTGGCGGCCAGGGACGACACTGTATAACCAATTTTTTATTGCTCTGGCTTTTGATTTTGAAAACAGTTTGGTTTCTTTGGGGCAACGGGGAGAGGTTGTTTCTAGTAATTGGCTGAGGGTTTACACAAAATGAGTGCAATTGAGCCAGCAAAAACCACTCGCACTTGGGAAAATCGGATCATGGTCTATGACCGGGATCTGTTGGGACAAACCGTCAACGTTCGTGTGCGTTTTCTGGTAGGGAAAGAACCCCAAACGCCCCGCCCATCAGCATTGGAAGCCCGATTATCTAACGAGGCAGGATGGAAAGCCCCCAGCCGGAATGGTTGGGAGCCACGGCAATTGTCGGCCTGCTTTGCCTTACCAGATAACCCCAATCAAGAAACTAATCGCACCGTGTATAACCCCTATCGCCCCGGTGATAGCGGGCACAATGCCTTAATTCGTCAAACCTTTGCCTGGCCAGGGGTCTTATCCCTGACCTACACCGGGGAAACCCTTAACAAGAAATATGAGGCTTTTGTATCACCATGATTACGGAATTAGTTATTAAACTTCGCCTGGAATCCCTACGCCCACTGAATTCCAAAGTAGCTGAAGAGTACATTTCTGAGTTGCTATTGGGGGAAGATGACAATTTTTTCGGAGGGGAAACGAAGCTTTATGCGATCGCCCTCCCTGACATAGATATTTCCCTGGAGGAAGTCTAGTGGAACTATCCGTTATCTATGACGGTGTTCTAGACCCCTCATCATTTAATCTATCGGAAACATTCAGAAATGCTCAATTTTTGTATTTTTCCGCCGGAAATGACTTTAACTATGAGCTAGAGATTGGGGTCAGTTTGGTGCTTTTTGCTCCCACCATTGGGGGAGGTGACCAGGCAAAGCTTGCCGCTGACCTGGGGGTACTGAATTCCAATCAAATTATCCCTTTGACCAGAGAGGTAAGCGAATCTGGCTTGGATTACCAACTAGCCTTTGGGGTTGACACTTCTGTTCCTGGTTTCCGGGCCTACGTCTGGACTTCTGAAGTAACCCAGGAAGGATTATCCGAGGCGATCGCCCAACTGCAAGAGAACACTTTGGACATTCTGGAAAACCAAGCTACCCAGCTGGCCACCCAATTGGCCATTGGTGCCAACCAGATAGCCCAAAATCAAGCCCTTTCTTTAATTGGCACAGGGTTAATTCCCCTCACCGCCGGAGTAACTGCCCCTGTCCCCTTGATTTTGCAAGGCTCAAGCCTCCTTTTATTGCCAGGAATTTAACCATGAATTTAAACGTCTTCACGGTTTTAGAAACCGACCGGGCCGCCAGGGAATTAGGGCTGGATCTCCCCTATGCCGCTTGTATTGACATAGCAGAAGAAATTGTCCGGTCTAAATTTCCGGTCTGCGTCCGAGAACATTTGCAGAATTGGGAGGAAACTAAATGAGTCATTCGTATAACCAATCAGCTTATTTAGCGGCTCCCTATAGCTTTGAAGCAGTCGAAAACCCTGAAACGAAACAACTTAGACCGCTATCAGGCATAAGAACTTTCTCAAAATTCAACGGTGGGGCCATGACTGCTGACGAAATAAAAGCTTGGGAAATGCCCACCGCCGTGATAGTGAAAAGTTTTTGGGTCAGTTATCCGGTAAGCCCTGAAGGAACTATCACAGTAACTCTCTTTAATCCTTTGGGACAACAACAACAGAACTTGATTTTTAACACTGACAACAATGGGCAAAAGCTTAATAATGCCTGGGCTTATAGCTTTGATGCCCTTTTTGCTATTCCTAGGGATTGGAAAATGCAATTTAAGCCATCCGTTGCTATAAATTCTGTCATTGCCTATCTAGAACCATGTCTATTTTTTGATAATCAGCTTGGATTAAAAGTTAGCTAAGAGACTATTTTTATGATGTTATTTGCTACTACCGATGCTGTTATAAATGGTCTTCTAGCTTCTGGTGATAAGCCATTAACATTAGGCATTTTAGCTTACATTGTTTATTTGCTTTATAAGGCTAATCAAACCTTAAGTGCATCTGATAAGAAGCAAACCATCGCAATAAAATGGCTACAAAGAAATTTACAAAATCTACACATAAGAGTAGAAAACTTAGAACGATTCAATCAAAGGACTCACCCTGAAGAATGGCGGGCTCCCCATGACATTGGCACAACTTCTACAATTTTGGATTTAGATAATGATTAAATTACTAGGCAATCACCAAATTTTAACCAGTAATAAACATGGCAAAGTCAGGCTAAATTTTCTTCCTTTGCTGGATTCTTTTTACACAAAACATGGAGAAAGTATTACCCATTTTTTATTCGCTCATTGGAACAAACTCTTAGAGTTGCCCGCCTACTATGACCCCATTACAGAGAGGTATTTTGCTGCCCCAGAAAGTCAGATTCAAATTGTGGCAACGGATCACTTTTGGGAAGGGGTACAGCGGGTTGATGGCTCCCCCCTGCCCTCCAGTTGCTTGGTCTATCCCAATGCCACAGCGGAATGGATAGACAAAACCTTAGTAATTGATAGGGCTTGATATGGCTACCCTCAACACAATCCTAAGCATTGCCGCCGCTGAAATTGGGGTCACAGAATCCCCCAGAAATAGCAATCGTACCAAATATGGGGCTTGGTATGGCATGAATGGTCAGCCGTGGTGTGCCATGTTTGTTAGTTGGGTATTTGACCGGGCCGGCTCTCCCCTGCCTGTCATGCAACAGGGAGCGCCCAGCGGAGCCGCTTATTGTCCTTTTATTGAGCATTACGCTAAACGCCAGGGACGATGGTACAGCAAACCCCAACCTGGGGACTTGGCTCTGTTTCACTTTGGCAAGCGAGAAGCCGTTCACATTGGCATTGTGGAAACAGTCATGATTGCCGGTCAATTTAACAGCATCGAGGGCAATACCAGTGCAACTAGCAATGACAACGGCGGGGCCGTCATGCGGCGATCGCGTAATGTGAGCCAATGCCGGGGATTCTACCGCCCCGTGTTTGGCCCTAAAAAGACTGGGGTGGATGCCTATTATCGTCTGATCCGATTGACCGACCCTTTTATGTGGGGGGAAGATATTCGAGCCTGGCAAATCCAAGCCAATTGGTTTGGGTATGGTTTAAACCCTGACGGTGTGTATGGGCCAAAATCCGAAACAGCCTGTAAAAAATTCCAAGCTACCCGCGGCTTGGTAGTGGATGGTGTAATTGGTGATATTACTTGGAAAGAAACCTTCAAAAAGCTTAATTAGTAACGACTAAGCAAGTTTTTCCGTTTGGAAAAAATGACCATCATTGGGATTAAAACTACTAAGTTATAAAAAAAGTGAAGTTCAATTCGTGGAAACCAAATTTCCCCAATACACCAAGGATTAGGCACCGTGGCTAACAAGATGGTATGTTCCCCTAGGTGTAAGGTTTGAAGCATTAATGCAGTCAATCCAAACAGCGACAAAAATACATATAACCCAATTTCCATTATCACTGCATAGAGAAAATGGAGCCATTGTGATCTCATTAATTCAGGAAAATAAACTCCGAGCAATCCTAAGCAGTCTGGACGCTCCCAACCCAATAAATAAAGTTGGCTCAACTGGAATATATGCTCAGCAAAATGAATTAAGCAAATAATGATAAAAGCAAAAATTATTTTATTTTTCATACCATATCACCTAAATTTAAATTTATTTCTGGAGCCTCAGTAATAATTTGCAACTTGTAATCAGCGTAGTCATATAGTTGCCCGTCAAACCGATAAATGAGACCAGATTCAGCAAAGCCCCCTGCCACAGAACCCAGCCCCGCCGTTGAGATTTTATCAAGCAGGGATTCCAAAAGGGCTAATGGGGTTGTGCCTTCCAGTTCAATTTCTATTTGGGTCGGGCTGATGGTTAGCCATCCCATTTATTTTTTCCTCTAGCAAATGGATACATAAAGGATCTAGATTAGGGTTTAAAGTACAAACTTCTTCTCCTTCAAAAACCCCAGCTATAATCAAATGACCGTGTTCACCCTCATAAATTAAATATCTTAAAGGAACAAAATAAGTGTTTTGATATTTTTCTGGAGTTTCATATTCATAAAGCAATTTTCCAACACGAAAGATAGGAATTCTTGGATGTTTTTTGAATGAATTTTCTTGCATATTACTCTCCAATCAGGTTAGTTTTTGATAATTCATAAAACGTCAATAGCCATTTCCAATATAAAACGGATTCATCGCTAGAAAGAGCTTTTCTAACAAACCAAAAGGAAAAATTATCGTCTGATCGGGGATTGTAAAAAGCCAACGGGGAGCTGTCAGAGTCCAATAATTGCGCCCCGTCGGAGTCAAGTAGAAAACCTTGGTAATAGCTGAAAACCCGCAGAAACACCGCGGCTAAAACAGCGGAGGGATAGTCATTCCCTGGGCTTAGCCCCACGGCGGTTAAATTTTCCCTGGGGATAATTAACTTGCCTCCCGCCACCGTTGCCCCTGGGCCAAAAAAATCAGCCAGTTCCACTAGACCACCAGATCAGGATCTAGATCGGCTGATGTATCGGGGATATAAATCGCCACGTTGTAATTGAAGCTAATCTGATTTTCCCCGCCCCTAGTTTCAAACTGCTTAAAGGGATCTCCTACAATCAAACCCTCGGTGGGATCTGTGTTGTCTGTCCCCTGAGTAGATCGCCAGTGGAGAAGAAGGGCGGCTGCAATCCTGTCGGCCCACTCATCAATGGTGAGATCAGTAATTAACGATGGATCGGTAATGCCCGCAAGATCATCAATGTCAAAAGTAAGTGTCTTTGCTGTTTCGTCAAATGTGGCCGCCGCGCCAAACCTTTGTATTAATGTTTGAGCCATGGGAATAGGGGGGTAAAATCTTGGACTTTTCAGGATCATTTTAACCCCCTTGACAACAAATTTTCTTCATTTTTAGGCAATATTTAGGCAATGACTTTTTACGATAAGCTGGAATGTAGTCCCAGAAAAGCTTTTAATTTTTAGCCCAGGGGACTCATAAGCCCAAGGTCGGCGGTTCAAATCCGCCCCGAGCCATTTTTGAGTTGAAAAATCTTTGCCCGAATTCCTTGGCCCGCTTGATTTTTAGGATTTTTCTGCTTTTTAGGTAATGAAAAAATTAGATGGGGGGAGAGCAAAACCCAGCAAAGATTACCTTTGGGCATTACAGCCACTCCTGCGGGCATTGACCGGACCTTTACCTTTCCCCTTTGCCTGAAAATTAGGGCAGCGGCGGATTGAGCAACAATCTTGTGCTGATGGGTTCTATGGGAGTATTAAGGTTTAAGGATTGGGGAAAAATCCAAACTTGATGATCGCGCTAATCACAACAGTGAAAATAATTCCAATCAGGGCCCATATTTGGGATTTTTGGAAATCCCTGAAATCTTTCTTAAGAGTTGATAGGTCAGTCTTAACCGGCGCCAAATCGACTTTGATCTGAGTCAGATCGCTATTACATGCAGTCTAAGCAAGCATCAATTTTGCCCAGAACATCTTTAAGGTCAGTTTCGATGGTAGCCATAGGTTTGTCTCCTGGTTAAAGGGGAATTGCTCCCCCTGCATAAAGTTTAATCAAATATCTGGTTTAAAAGCTCTACATCATTCAATACAGACATGAATTTTTGTCCCTGACAAGGCGGGAAACTAATTGGTTTTTGTTGCCAATTTTGACCACAGCAGTGATTTCGATATTCTTCTAAAATTTTTTTGTCTATCAGTGGAGCAACCTAGTTGTCCCAGCAAAATTGTAGGGGACTAAAGGAACCTTCCGTGACATGTTCCAGTGAATAGTGATGGTGATATTTGGGTAAAGTCTAGCAAACAAGCTCTAGGAGAAAACGGTAACTACATCTGCAATCAAAAGGGAAAACTTTTTCGACTGAGTGAATTTGCAACAATTTGCTATCTTTATCCGTCAACACTTTTCTTGTTGTTGAATCATACATTGAATGCTCGAATCCGTCGCCGACATTTTCAACGCCGGAGCAAAATACGTTATCCCTTTTCTGCTCTGTGGTATTCCCTTTTATGGCCTAGTGGTCAAAAAGGTTAAAGTTTACGAAGTTTTTGTGGATGGGGCCCAGGAAGGCTTCACCATTGCGGTGCGGATTATTCCTTTTCTGGTGGCCATGCTGGTGGCGATCGCCATGTTTCGGGCTTCGGGAATGTTGGATCTGTTGCTGACGTTGCTCAGTCCAGTGTTAAGCCTGGTCAATTTTCCTCCAGATAATTTGCTCCTAGCCTTAATGCGTCCCTTATCCGGTAGCGGTTCCTTTGGCATTTTCGCAGACTTGGTAGAGCAACATGGCCCGGATTCCCTGACCGCTAAAACTGCGGCTACTATGTTTGGTTCCACGGAAACCACCTTTTATGTGCTGGCGGTGTACTTTGGCTCAGTGGGCATCAAGAAAATTCGCTATGCTCTCCTAGCGGGTCTAATGGCCGATGTGGTAGGGATTTTTTCCGCAGTTTATATTTGCCAATTTTTATTTGGTTAGTGCATGGTTAATTCAAATATATAGCTAAATGAAATAAAAGTGGGGCGGATGGTATGTATAATGGTATATTATGAATAATGACTAAACTAATAAGCAACTTATGGCATACGATCTAGATTTACGGCTAAGAGTAATAAGTTTTCTAGAAGAAGGGAATGGTGTAACGAAGGCATCAAAAATATTTAAGGTAGGTAGAGAGACAATTTATAGATGGTTAAGCCGGGAAAATCTGGAACCAACGAAGGTAAAGAACCGGCGTCGGAAGATAGATATAAAAGAGCTGGAGAAAGATGTGATGGAAAATCCGGATATGCCGATGAAAGAGAGAGCAAAGAAATTCGGTGTAACTCCTAGTGCACTGTCATATAGATTTAAAGAAATGGGAATTACGAGAAAAAAAAACAGTTACTATATAAAGAAAGAGATGAAGAAAAAAGAGCAGAATATCAAAAAATCCTGAAAGAGCTAATTCTAATTTATGGGGTTGCAAGCCTTGTATTCATAGATGAGGCTGGTTTTGAGGAGTTTGCCTCTTCAGTGTACGGATGGTCAAAAAGAGGAGAGAGAGTATATGGGGAAAGGCAAGGAAAAAGAGGAAAGAAAGAAAACCTTGTGGCAGGTAGAAGAAAAAACAAAAAAGACCTGATAGCACCGATGCTATTTAGTGGAAGTTTAAATGCCGAAGGTTTTGAAGGATGGCTTGAATTATACCTGATACCTGCATTAACAATTCCATCGGTATTAATTATGGATAATGCGCCTATTCATAGAAAGAGTAGGATTAGAAAAATAGTGGAAGAGGCAGGACATACAGTTTTGTTTTTACCTACCTACTCGCCAGATCTTAATGACATAGAGCATGATTTTAGTGCATTGAAAAGAGCAAGAACATACGCCTCTCCAGGTGTAAGCATAGATGAAATTATCCGTAACTACTGTGTAGCATAATGTCCTATAGTTATTTTAACTAGCTATAATTGAGATAAAATTCGATGGGATTAAATTTGCCAAACGATTATAGTCAATTCAAATAAGATTGAGATGACCAAAGTCTTTACCAAAGACGCTTTTAGCTTTAGTCAGTGTCTTACTTTCAATTAAATCAACTATATTTTCTCTCCTAGATATGCCTGGTTTTTAATCAAGTTGATCATGCTGAAGTTCTGACTATTTTTCAGTTATGTTTTGGCAAGCTTGGGCGCAAAGATCAGCCACTTCTAGGGCATATAAACTGGCCGATAAATCCACATAAAGGGGCTTACCGGTGGTTAAATAGTCCAACACTGCTTCTGTATCCTGTTTGAATAGTCCCCGACGACTCCCAACAGGGATTTCTATTTCCGTTTGTGCTTGAATTAACTTGCCCGTTTCCCCAATAAAAATTAGGGTGCCCCGATCGCCGTGGAGGGTGAAAGTGCGCTCACTCTGGTGAAATACTTCCCCTTTACCGTAGATAACTTCTGCTTTTAGACCACAGTCAAATTGTAAGTAGGCCGTGGCTAAACAGGCCCGAAAATAGTCCGGATTAACCTGGGGCCAAAAACGACATTGGGCATCTACCCGTTGCACCGTACCAAATAAATCCGTAAACCGGCTGATGCGGGATAGGGCCGCCACCAGGGGAAAACCAAATTGTTCATGGTGATAGGTCCAGCGTTGGGGAGCGGGATCCTGTCCCATGATGGTGCTGTAGCGGGCGTAGAAAACCTCGCCGATTTTGTCGAGATTGTCCCGAATGGCTTGGTGTACTCCTCCCAACAGTTCAATATGCTCCACGTGCAGTAATTTGCCGCTTTCCTGGGCTAAATGTTGCAATTTCTTGCCCATGCTATGGCTCAAAGCGAGGGGGTACTCCAGCACCACATGTTTTCCCGCTTCCAGAGCCGCCTCGGCGATCGCCCCATGGAGTTGGTTAATGGTGGCAATGAGGACTAAATCCACTTCCGGATTATTGACCAGCCCCTGCCAAGATTCCTGGGGAGTAACGCCAAAGGTATCCTGAAACTTAGCTGTGTTGGCTTCACTGTTGCCCCAAAACGTGACCAACCGACTACGGCGATCGCCCTGGAAAACTTCCGCCCGACGTTGGGCCGCATAACCGGTGCCAATGATACCAACCCGTACCGGCGTAGCCCCAGCAGGAAAATTTTCAGACATAGAACATTAGTAAAGTTAAAAAAATGTAGACTAAGCCATTGTCCCAGACTGCCTAGGCCTGCAACAGTGCAATCCCTTGGCAATATTCAAATTTGCTTCAATCCCCGCACCAATCTCTCAATGGCAATGCTAGCGGTATCCTGCCGTAGGGCGCCATAGGCAATACGTAGATAACAACCATTTTCTATGCCAAAGGTGGAACCGGGTAACACCCCCACCTTAAATTCCCCGATCAGCCTTTTAACCAGTTCCACATCCGACAGGGAGCTATGGACTTCCAGCAAACAATAAAATGCCCCCTGGGGCACCACCAAACGGCAACGGTCGCACAGTGGATCCAATGCCTCTAGCAATTGCTGGCGACAGGCTGCCATCTCCGGCAAAAATTGTCCTGAATAGCCTTTACCCACCTCTAAACAAGCAAGGGCCGCATATTGGGAGACCACCACTGGACAAATTAGATTGGTATCCTGAATTTTTCTGACCGCTAGCAATAACTCCTGGGGAATAACCATATAACCGACTCGCCAACCGGCCATCCCATAGGCCTTGGAAAAGCTGTAGAGGGAAATGGTATGGTTTCCACTGCCAACTACGGCCCCAGGGGAAAAAATGGGGGTTTGGTCGTAGGCAAAATAATCGTAGGCCTCGTCATGGATATGGTAAATACCCCGCTCCCGACAAAGTTGGTTCACCGCCCGTAAATCCGCCTCTGGATAAATAGCCCCGGTGGGATTATTGGGAGAAATGGTCACCACAGCCCTAGTCCGAGAGGCGATCGCCTGGGCAATTAGGTCCGGTTGCAGTTGGTAATTTCCATCAGTGGGCACCAACACTGGTTGACAACCCGCTATTCTGACCGCCATTTCATGGTTAAAGTAGTACGGAGTATTGAGGATGATTTCATCCCCCACCTCTGTGATGGCTAGCACCGCATTTAAAAAACCCATATTGGCCCCAGCGGTCACTATTACAGCCTGGGCAGAGGAAACATTGATGCCATTATCCCGTTGTAATTTTTCCTTCAGAGCCGCAATTAAGCTCGGTATGCCTGCCACCGGCTGATACTGATGTAAGGGAGCTTGGACTAAACTTTCCTGGACCGCCGCCGCCACCTCTTTGGGGGGAGGATAGAAAGCCACCCCTTGACCGAGGGAAATAGTGCCGGGGGAATCCGCAATCCATTGCCCCACCACCGGAATTACAGGGGACTGCACCGAATCCATACGGCTAAAGGCTGTTTCCATTACCATTGTGAATCTGAACCCATTGGTTTACGTTAACCTTCCATTCCACTATTGGGAAACACCATGGCCGCCCAGATAGCCCTCATTGCCCACGACAACAAAAAAGACGCCCTCGTCAACTTTGTCCAACAGCACAAGTCCCTTTTCTGCCGCTACGACCTCATTGCCACCGGGCAAACGGGGGAATTGGTCAGGAAAAAAACTGGGTTAGATGTGGAAAGTGTTGCCCCAGGCCCTTTGGGAGGAGATGCCCAAATCGCCACCAAAATTATCGATGGGACCATTGCCGCCGTCATTTTTCTGATTGATTCCCTCTATGCCCAACCCTACGAGCCGGACATCCGGGCCCTATTGCGGCTGTGTGAAGTGTACAACGTTCCCCTCGCGATCAATCTCGCCACCGCCAAAGCAGTGATCAAGCTATTGGGCAAAAAAAAGACAGGGCACCTAATTTTTAATCCCGTAGCAGGGCAGGGCAATGTGGAACGGGAGCTAGATTTAATTAAAGAGCATTTACAGTCGGAAATTAATCTCAAAATTACTTTCACCAGTGCCGATGTTAACGTCACCGACCAAACCAAGGAAATTGTTGAGAGCATTAAACATATCAACGAACATTCCAATGGGGAAGGAGACAGTTTTATCATTGCTTCAGGCGGGGATGGCACCGTATCCGGCGTAGCGGCCGCCCTGATCAACACTGGCATTCCTTTAGGCATTATTCCTCGGGGCACCGCCAACGCATTTTCCGTGGCCCTGGGCATTCCCACCCAAATTGCCGGAGCTTGCCAAACCATCAACCGGGGCATTACCAAAGTGGTGGATACAGCCCTGTGTAATGACATTCCTATGCTTCTTTTGGCGGGGGTCGGCTTTGAAGCAGAAATGGTAGAAAAGGCAGACCGGGAACTGAAAAATAATCTGGGGGTAATGGCCTACATTTTTGCGGGCATTCAACAGGCCAGGGAACAGGAATTGTTTGAAGCTGAGATCGAAATTGACTCCGAAACCACCACCATGGAGGCCAGCGCCATTACGATCGCCAATGCGGCCCCTCCCACTTCGGTCTTTGCCCAAGGGGGAGGACAGGTGTCTTTTACCGATGGGTTGCTCGACATCACTGTGGCCAGTAGCCAAACCGCGTTGCAGGGCCTACGGGTGGTAACTAATCTCTTCACCTCCGCCCTGTCGAAAAATCCCAGTGATAATGAAAACGTAGTGCATCTCAACGGAGAAAGCATTAAGGTTACAACTAACCCCCCTCAAAAAATCGTTGTGGATGGAGAAATCATCGGTACTACGCCAGTGGAAGTTAAATGTCTCCCCAAAAGCCTGAACATTTTTGCCCCGGTGGAAAATAGTTGAACTTTGGGCCCACAATGCTCTCCCTGGGCATAGTCCAGCACCAAGTAACCCTGGCATAATGAGCCATGGCTGGGGTCAAGATCCGCCCGATCGCCTTACTGCAACCGCCCTAACGGTTGCCTGAGTCCAAGCCTGGATGATTGCCGTTGTGATTTACCGCCAGTCATCCCCTAAACCCCCATAGGTTTGGTACGCCTAGCTCAGCTCTTTTGTTATTTATTCAGTCAATCAATTCTAATGACCTTAACCAGTGCATCTGCCCCCATTTCCCTTTTGCCTGAGCTGGACTTCCCTCCCCTTCCCTACCAAAGACCCCTACTGATGATTGGCCACGGCACCAGGGACGAAGACGGTCGCCAAACCTTTCTAGATTTCGTGGCCGAGTACCAAGCATTGGATCATTCCCGCCCGGTGATTCCCTGCTTTTTGGAGTTGACTGAACCCAACATTCAAGCCGGGGTAGAGCAATGTGTTGCCCAGGGCTTTGCAGAAATTTCCGCTCTGCCCATTTTGCTCTTTGCGGCCCGCCACAACAAATTTGATGTGACTAACGAGCTGGACCGTAGCCGGCAGACCCATCCCCAGATTAGTTTTTCCTACGGCCGCCATTTTGGCATTACGCCGGCAATCCTTGATTTATGGAAAGCTCGATTAAGTCAGTTAGACAGTCCCGAAGCCAATCCCCGAGGCATTGCCCGGCAAGATACGGTGCTTTTATTTGTCGGCCGGGGTTCTAGTGATCCCGATGCTAACGGTGATGTGTACAAAATGGCTCGGATGCTGTGGGAAGGCAGTGGTTACCAAACGGTGGAAACCTGTTTTATTGGCATCAGTCACCCCCGTTTAGAGGAAGGATTTCGCCGAGCTAGGCTATACCAACCGAAGCGAATTATTGTTTTGCCTTACTTTTTGTTTATGGGGGCATTGGTGAAGAAAATTTTCAGGATTACGGAGGAGCAACGGGCCGCCTTTCCTGAGATTGAAATTCAGTCCTTGCCAGAAATGGGTATTCAGCCGGAACTTTTGGCCCTAGTGCGGGAAAGGGAAATTGAAACTCAGTTGGGCCAGGTAGCAATGAATTGTGAGGCTTGTAAATTCCGCCTAGCTTTTAAAAATCAAGGTCATGGCCATAGCCACGATCACCATGATCACAGTCATGGGCATCATCACCATGGACACAATCACGACCATGGTCATAGCCATGGGGAATGGGTAGATACGTATATCGAACCGATCGCCTACCACGAAAAAATTTGGCAGGCCCCTTAACCCGAATTGCAGTTGGTCAAAATTACATCCTATAGTCATTTCAAATAATTTCGAGACTGCTTAAGTCTTTATTGATAAGCTTTTCGATGAATTTGACTGCCTCAGTCTTACTAGAAACGACTATAAATATCCCCCGGTGTAAAAGCCGGGAATTTTTTGTTTTACAGCAATCCTTGACTCTATTTCAATGTTTATGGCTCAATGCCAAAGAAAGCAAAAAAAGACCCCGTTCCGAAGAATCAGGGCCTTTGCTAACTGAACTAATTATTTAGCTAATTCTAGAGTTGGGGAATTAACTGTTCCTTAACGGGAACTTCAGCATATTCCGCTACAATCTGCCGGAACTCCTCGCCGTCAATGGTTTCTTTTTCAATTAAAAGATCAACCAGGCGATCGATTACTTCCCGCTGTTCTTGGACAATTTTGCGGGCCATTTGGTGTCCTTGTTCCGCCAAAGAACGTACTTGGGCATCAATGCGGGTAGCTACCTCTTCAGAGTATTCCGAACGATTCATTAAACCACCACCGAGGAATACTTCCCCACCGGAACTTTCCAGGGAGATAGGGCCAAGGTTGCTCATGCCGAAACGGGTCACCATCTGGCGGGCCATTTCCGTCACCTGTTGGAGGTCACCGCCAGCCCCGGTGGTTACTTCGTCGTCCCCAAAGACTTCTTCTTCTGCGGCCCGACCCCCCATGGCTCCAGCAATGCGGGCCATCAGTTGGGCTTTGGTAGTTAAACCCTGTTCTTCATTGGGGGTGAACCAAGTTAAACCTTGGGCTTGGCCCCGGGGAATCAGAGTTACTTTTTGCACCGGATCATGGTCTTTGAGCAGAGTACCGACAATGGCGTGGCCCACTTCGTGGTAGGCAATCAAACGCTTGCTCTTATTGTCCACCAGGGGCGTACCTTCCATACCAGCCACGACCCGATCTACAGCGTCATCAATTTCCAACAGGGTAATGGCAGATTTACGACGGCGGGCAGTGAGAATAGCCGCTTCGTTGAGCAAGTTGGCCAAATCAGCGCCACTAAAACCGGGGGTACGACGGGCAATGGAATCGATGGAAACTTCCGGAGCTAGCTTTTTATTGCGGGCATGGACTTCCAAAATTTCTTTACGGCCGCCGTAATCGGGAGCATCCACCATCACCTGGCGATCGAACCGACCGGGACGCATGAGGGCAGAATCCAACACATCGGGACGGTTGGTAGCGGCAATGATGATAATGCCGGTATTGCCTTCAAAGCCGTCCATTTCCGTTAGTAACTGGTTGAGGGTTTGTTCCCGCTCATCGTTACCCCCACCAATGCCGGCCCCCCGTTGACGACCTACAGCGTCAATTTCGTCAATGAAGATTAAACAGGGGGCGTTTTCTTTGGCTTTTTTGAACAAATCCCTGACGCGGGAGGCACCGACGCCGACAAACATTTCCACAAATTCAGAACCGGAAATGCTGAAGAAAGGAACTCCGGCTTCTCCTGCGATCGCCTTAGCGAGGAGAGTTTTCCCGGTACCCGGAGGGCCCACCAGTAGGACACCCTTGGGAATTTTTGCCCCCACTGCGGTGAACCGTTCCGGCTGTTTGAGGAAAGTTACCACTTCTTGCAATTCTTCTTTGGCTTCGTCAATGCCGGCCACATCGTCGAACATCACGCCGGTTTTGGCATCCATCTGGAACCGGGCTTTGGACTTACCAAAGTTCATTGCCTGACCAGGACCACCGGGCATATTGCTGGAACGACGGAAAAGGAAAAAGAGGGAAGCAATTAGTAAAACAGGAAACACCAAATTGCCCACAAAGCCCCAAACCATGCCATTGTTGCGGACAGGATGGGAATCAAGGCGGATGTTGGAGTCCCGTAGACGGGCAATCAATTCCGGGGCATTGCTGGGGAGATCAACCCGGGAACGGAGGGTACGGTCCACTTCGGGGTCACTAACTTGGACGATCGCCGTGCGGCCATTTTCATACAAATCCACACTGGTGATGCGGCCAGCGTCCACATATTCGAGGAAGCGACCATAGGTCATGCGGGTGTTGGCGGTGTTGGAGCCGAGGTTGGTATCTGCTCCCCCAAAGCTCCCCTGCCAAAAGAAAAAGCCTACTACCAACAGGGGTAGGGACCAAAGTAGCGCAGTTCTCCAGGAAAATTTCATATGTTAGCTCACCTTAAAAGTTAAGACGGTCGTAGGATTTAGTGTAATCGTTTAATTATGGAACGGAGGCTGGCTCCCCGACCCGGTGGAATTGGTCAATTTCGTTGACAATGGACTTTTGTAACAAAATCTTAACTAAATGTAACGTAATTCTCATAATTACGACAACCCCCTAGCCCTGGGCAGATCACCGTAGGGTCTGCCGAGTGGGAAATTTGCTAGCTTGGGGAGTAATCATCGGGGCCAAGTCACCATGGGTCAGACCGTCACAGACAAGAATCTAACTCTAGAAGAATTTTTTCGCCTTCCAGAAGGGGAAATTAATTACGAATTACAGGACGGCAAGGCGATCGCCAAAATGTCACCAAAACGCATCCACTCCAGTCTCCAAAGAACGTTACTCTTTCTCCTGTCTGATTGGGGAAATAGGCAAGATTGTCCTTTGCCTGGCGAAGCCTATCCTGAATGGGGCATTTGTCTAGAAAAGGATGGGCAAGATTGGGCCCCGGTGCCCGATGTTACCTATATTTCTGACCAAAAATTAGCTCCTTTTGCCTTGGAAAATGACTTTTGCCCTGTGGCCCCGGAATTGGTGGTGGAAATTATTTCCCCCGGTCAATCCTTTGACGTCATGACCCAAAAGGCTTTGGATTATCTGGCCGCTGGAGTGGAAAGAGTCTGGATTATTGGCGATCGCTACCGCAGTTTGACTATTTTTGCCCCCGATCGCCCACCTATGACTTATCAAGGTGATCAGCTAGTGGAAGATGCTCTCTTCCCCCAGTTGACTTTTACGGTCAATGAATTGTTTACCAAAGCCAAAGTTTAATATTCATTAGTCGGCCGGTTAGACCAACCCGTGAACGCACCTAAAGTTGGGGCCGTTGCCTGGGGCTGAATGCCCGCAACCATGTCATCCCAAGTCCCCGTCTGGGTAATTACAGTGTTGGAGGTATTAGAACCACATCCCCCGGAATTACTGACCTGTCTAACCATTACCGTTCCCCGCACACCACCATTGCCACCACTCCCCGACACACCATACTCATAATTTGGGCCGAGGATAAAAGCATCCATAAAGGAACCACCCGCTAAACAAATTTTAGGCAAGTTACTTAGATTCGCTGGCAGTGGAGCACGACCATAAATGTTGAAATCTGTTATGACATAGTTACTGCACGGGGTTTTAGCACCTGTTGCTTCGTAGGGAATAGGACATTCGTGGACAATCTTGCCATTACCCCCCAGGTCAAGGTTGCCGGTCAGATGGAAAATAACCATAAAACGCTGACCACGATTGGGATTAGTTACTCCTCCTATAGTAGGACGGGTATCCAAGGTTTCCACCCGCATTTCTTTACCTCCACCAAGACTAATAGATGTAACACAGTAGACATAGGCCGGCAGAGTATTGCCATTGTTTAGAGTTATATTCGTTCTAGTGTCGGTATAAACATTGCTGGCATCCCGCCTTGGTATGGTCAGATTAGCGTTAACACTGCCCAAATTATTGCAACTACTCGGTGCTGGGGGTAGAGCTGGCATGTCGGCATTAGTATATTTGGCAGTATAAGTACTGCCTGTGGGAAAACTTACCCCAGCTAAGTTACCGCTACAGTCATTTACCAGCACGTCACCAGCAATGGTGTTATTGCCCGCCACATTACCACCACTGGTATGGGTCACCCATAAACCGGGAATGCCAAATGCTTCAGGGGGCCCCGGTCTAACGGGAATTTTGACCTCAACCCGGGAAACAGCCTCATTTGGTTGCCCCGGATTAATGGACCCTTCCACGGTTAATACCCCCACTCCTCCGTTGGGAAGAGGAACATTGCCGGGGGGTAAAATCGCGCCATTGGCATCGGTATATCTGTAACCCACTAAACGGAATTGCCCTTGGGGCAGAGTTTGCCAATCAGAAGAGTTGGAAATGGCCCGGACATCGGTCAACAGGGCATCATCGATTAGTTTGCAGGCTATGTCGCTACCTGACCAGTTGCGAATTTGGGTTTCCGTTAAATTCTGCCAGTTAGGTACTACAGTGCCGGTTCCCGTGCTGACATCACTGCAGGTTTGCCCCGCTGTGCGTAGGGGAAGATCTCGACAAGCGGGCAAGGTGGCCAAAAAACGCCTTTGGGGCTCGTTTAATAGGTTTGTGATCCTAGCTACACCAGCTTCAGCCGCATTCTGAGCCTGGCTAGTGGCAGCTTTATTAGTGGAGTCATTTTGCTGAAACATTGACCTTTGCAGGATGACAATGCCAATGACCGTTAACACAAGTCCTACCATGATCACCATGGGCATCACAAAACCATCATTCCCCAGGGAGCGCCGTTGGCGGTTTTGAGAAATAATTATTAAGTGGAAAAATTTGTAAGGATTCATAGCGGTTGCCCAACCCAACTCAGGGAGAGAATTTAGCCTATTAGTCCATACAAAGTCACAACCACGGCCAATAGGCTATCTCCTATTATCATCCAAACTGAAGCGATGGCAAGCTAATTTTTATGACGGCGATCGCCAAAAAGTAGGCTAATTCAGCAAATACCGTAAGTAGTCACAACAACCAAATTAAACTTCAGTAAATATAGCTAGAAAAGAGAAGCATTTTTTTCAAAGTACTATTTAGCTGGAACAAAAAATATCTCCATTGTGCTGTCCCCGGTCCAGGGATCAACTAATCTACGACGGGCTGTCAAACATTGTGATAGGATTGGGGGAACAAGGAACGTCCTCGCTCGCCGTTTGTGGCTGTAGGGCAGGGCGTCAACCCAGCACATTCAATCAGAAGTCTCTTAAAATTGCCAAGGATATGTCTAAAAAGTTCTTAACAATCATTGCCGGTCTTTTGCTGGTGGCCTCTAGCTTCTTCTTGTCCGTTAGTCCTGCCGCCGCCGCCAGTGTAACCGTGAAAATGGGTTCCGACAGTGGTGCCCTCGCTTTCGATCCCAGCACAGTGACCATCAAAGCCGGGGATGAAGTGAAATGGGTAAATAATAAACTTTCCCCCCATAATGTTGTTTTTGCCGCTGGTGATGGTGTAGATGATGGCGCCGCTGCCAAGTTGTCCCACAAAGGTTTAGCCTTTGCCGCCGGTGAAAGCTTCACCTCCACCTTCACTGAGCCCGGTACCTACACCTACTACTGTGAACCCCACCGTGGTGCTGGCATGGTTGGTAAGGTAGTCGTTGAATAATACATATTCTCAATTCAGCCATCCAATTAACTAAAAATTTTTATGGTTTGGCGATCGCATCTCCTGATGGGGGTGCGATTTTTGTTTTTTCTTGCCTCAGGTGCCCGGGCACCAGGGCTCAGACTAAAACAATATGAAAGGAAAAATTGACCACAAACCAATCTAATTTTTTTGTTTTTAGGATACTTGCACGTGTGCAAAAATTGTTCATCGTCGTTTGTCTGAAATAGCCACCTTCATCCCCATTTCTTAACCAAATACAAGATTATCAATAATCTGTCGTAGTTGGCCATTATCTCTAAGCTCTAAGGCAATTCGATGATTTTTGGAAAAATGCTCCACTAGCACACAGGCTTCGCCCCCAAGGTGTTCAGCATGTCTCTTATCAGCTCCCCCACAAGCATGAGCAGGATAATGGATTTCAACTTGTGTTGCGTAAGGCTGCAAATTCTTCAAATCTAGACAATCATCAAATGAAACCCCAGCAAAAGTTGCATTTGTGTTTGCTGTGAGACGACTTAAGTATCGACAGGTGTTATCAAACCGATTATCATGCAGAACCGAATTCTTAGTCTCATTTAAAACAGTCTGTGGTGCAAAACTGACTACCCTATCGAACTTGAGAAGATGACCAAATAAAATAACTGCATAACCACCAGAAGAACAACCAATACCAACAATTTTTCGATATTTCTTCCGTCTGATTAACCTCTCTAGCCACCCTAGGGTTTCCTGCATCGTCTTGGTTTCGTTCTTAATGCCATCTAAATAGTATCGACATTGAATATCTCGAATAAATAGCTGGTCAATCTGTGTATATTGTTTAAGGAAATTATGAAAAACAAAAGTCGGAATCGAATCTTTGTCACCGAAACCAGCAAAGGATACCAGCAAAGTATCTGAATGATGATCTATATACCAGTAATTATCTGTGTCAGACCAAGGTTTTTTTTTTCGATCACTGTAGTCTAGATCATAACTGGTATTATTGATTGCATCTTCAAACAATTTTGGAGTCAGTAAATTGGGTATATATTGTTTGAGTGAATCAGTTGATTGAAGTTTACTTTTGCCTCCATCTTCGTCAAACATAAATGATAGCAACGTATATCTTTGCCCAGAAATAACCGGTTTCACGCCATGTAAAAGTTCAGGTTTAAAAATAATACCGCTGCCCTTCTTTAACTTAAATTCTTGGCG
Source organism: Synechocystis sp. PCC 6714 (assembly GCF_000478825.2). Classification (NCBI taxonomy): domain Bacteria; kingdom Bacillati; phylum Cyanobacteriota; class Cyanophyceae; order Synechococcales; family Merismopediaceae; genus Synechocystis; species Synechocystis sp. PCC 6714. The sequence goes on from NZ_CP007542.1 coordinate 495,112, forward strand.
GAGAGTGGGAAAATAAAGTTCCCCACCTTCATAGGCTGCTGGATCAGACAAGGCAATAACAAAACTTAGTTTTCTGTGCTCCATTCTCCCCTGAATGTCAGTATGCAAATTGTAGTGACCTTTTTCTTGACCATCATAAAAACCAATTTTCCAACGTTCCCTATATTGAATCGCAATACCAAACTTTTCTTTTGCTAAACTAGCCACGTTATTGAGAACAAAAGTATCAATGGGACTACAGTCCACTGTAGAGAAAAAACAATCACGTCTGATCTTTTGATTGGGATCGACACGGATACCAACTTTAGATTCTTTAAACTGGTATTTTTTCAGGGTTTCAAAAACATATTTAATCAAAGAATCGGGAAGTAAGTTTTCTACGACAATATAATCACTCATTTTTTAATCTCAACCTGAACTCATTCACAAAAGGGGGATGAAACTATAAGCTCTCTCTCTCCTGTTAATTTTAGATTAAATTACAGAGGATTATTATGAAAGAGAGAAAGTGGAAAATTGTTTGCTTTTACTTTATAAGTAACATCATCGTTTTCGCTGTCTCGTTGGTGCTGAGTAGTGTCTGTCCTATTAAAGTGTACGTGACGTCCTCTCAAATGCGGGGCCTTATGGTTCCCAGTGAACTCCCATTAGCTAAACTGGGAGATGGACTCAATCCAATTGAGTTAGCTATCAAAATTTTCAGTTGCCATGACCCTTCGATCGCCGGTAGAATTCCAAGACCAATTTGATGTAATTGTGGTGGGGGCGGGCCATGCGGGCTGTGAGGCGGCGTTGGCAACAGCTCGGTTAGGTTGTCGCACCCTCTTGTTAACCCTCAATTTGGACCGCATTGCTTGGCAACCCTGTAATCCCGCGGTGGGGGGGCCGGCTAAATCCCAGTTGACCCATGAAGTGGACGCCCTGGGGGGGGAAATTGGCAAGATGGCTGACCGCACCTATCTGCAAAAGCGGGTGTTAAATATTTCCAGAGGCCCAGCGGTGTGGGCGTTGCGAGCCCAAACGGATAAGCGAGAATATGCGGCGGTGATGAAAAATATTGTTGAAAATCAGCCCAATTTGTCCATTCGAGAGGGCATGGTCACGGATTTGGTGCTGGGGGACAATGATGAAATTGCCGGTGTGCAGACCTATTTTGGCTCCTGTTTTGGGGCCAAAGCAGTGGTGATTACCACTGGAACTTTCCTAGGGGGCAGAATTTGGATTGGCAACAAATCTATGCCAGCGGGGCGAGCTGGGGAATTTGCGGCGGAAGGGCTTACGGAAACCTTGAATGAGCTGGGCTTTGAAACAGGTCGTTTAAAAACAGGAACTCCGGCCAGGGTGGACCGGCGATCCGTAGATTATAGTCAACTGGAGCCTCAACCCCCAGACGAGCAGGTAAGTTGGTTTAGCTTTGACCCGGAAGTGTGGGTAGAGCGTGAGCAAATGAACTGTTACTTGACTAGGACTACGCTAAAAACCCATCAGCTTATTAAAGATAATCTCCATTTATCTCCTATTTACGGCGGTTTTATTGACTCCAAAGGGCCCCGTTATTGTCCTTCCATTGAGGATAAAATTGTTCGTTTTGCTGACAAAGAAAGCCATCAAATTTTTATTGAGCCAGAAGGTCGAGATATTCCGGAATTGTATATCCAAGGTTTTTCCACCGGGCTACCGGAAAATGTGCAATTAGCCATGTTACAAACTCTACCGGGGCTGGAAAATTGCGTCATGTTGCGGCCGGCTTACGCAGTGGAATATGATTTTTTACCGGCTACCCAGTGTTACCCCAGCTTGATGACCAAGAAAGTGGCGGGACTATTCTGTGCGGGACAAATCAACGGTACTACGGGCTATGAAGAAGCGGCGGCCCAGGGCTTGGCAGCGGGTGTGAATGCAGCTCGCCATTGTCAACAAGAACCTTTAATAATCTTTTCCAGGGAAGAAAGTTATTTGGGCACATTGATTGACGATTTATGCACCAAAGATTTGCGGGAACCTTACCGTATGCTCACCAGCCGTTCCGAATATCGTTTAATTTTACGTTCTGACAATGCGGATCAAAGGTTAACCCCTTTAGGACGGGAAATTGGCCTAATAGATGATCGCCGTTGGCAATTATTCCAAGCAAAACAGGCCCAGATCACGGCGGAAAAAGAAAGGTTGTATAGCACTCGCATTAAGGAGCAAGATACAGTAGGTAAAGAAATTGCTGATTATACCCAACAAAAAATTAAAGGTTCCATCGTTTTAGCAGATTTACTACGGCGGCCGGGCTTTCACTATCCGGATTTAGAAAAATTTCAATTGGGTAATCCTGACCTAAGGCCAGAGGAAAAAACCAGTGTGGAAATCGAGATTAAATATTCCGGCTACATCAAACGGCAACAAACCCAAATTGACCAAGTTAGTCGCCATAGCCAAAAACGTTTGCCCGCTAGCCTGGACTATATGACCATTGAAACCCTGTCTATGGAAGCTAGGGAAAAGTTAAATCAATTTAGACCCCTTACCATTGGCCAAGCTGGTCGTATTGGGGGCGTTAACCCCGCCGACATCAATGCCCTTCTGGTCTATCTAGAAACCCAACTACGGCGATCGGTTCCTCATTGAAGAGCAGAGGCTAGAAAAGAAGGGCTGAGGGGGATTTTAATTACAATTGTCGTCCCCTGACCCTCCACTGAGTCTACTTCTACTTTCCCCCCCTGAAACTCCACATAGCGCTTGACAATGCTCAATCCTAGACCCGTACCGGGAATGTCCCCCACATTACTGGCCCGGTGAAAGGCTTCAAACAATTTTTCCTGGTCTTGGGGGGGAATACCGATGCCTTGATCCTTCACCACAAAAAGTAAATGATTGTCTTGTTTATTAATATTTAGGCTGACGATACTGCCGGGGGCGGAATACTTAATAGCATTGCTCAAGATATTTTCCAAGGCATGGCGGAGAAGCTTCACATCCACCAGGGAAAGTTCTTCCGGCTTCAAGTGGTAGTTAAATTGCAGATGATGTTCACTGCCCAAGCCACAGCGAAAACCTTCTATCAAATCATTACCCAAGCTCCATAGGTTGACATTGCCCAGATTAATTTCTAATTTATTGGCATCGTAACGGCTGATGGAAAGCACATCATCAATTAACTGCTTCAATCGTTGGCTAGCATTTTGGATATTGCTGATGTAGTGTAGTTTTTTTTCTGGGGAAAGACGGTCAAAATATTTAGATAGTAGTTCTCCAAACCCAACAATGGAAGTCAATGGAGTACGAAATTCATGGGAAACAATATCCACAAATTGGCTCTTTGCTTCATTTAACTCCCGTTCTTTAATCAAAGAGCGACGTATTTCAATTTCCGCCCGTTTTGTATCAGTAATGTCTTGGGCAAATACCACTACCCGCGCTGATTCTGATAGATCATCTACCAAAAATTCAATGGCCTGCACCCAAATTTCTGTACCATCCTCTTTTTCCATGGAAAAGACTGTCCATTCTCCTAGGGAAAAACTGTCTTGCCCCAGATTTTCTGATTCCTCTCGTCGGTGAAATTTTTGCCAGAGAGTTGGGTCGCTATACATTGCCTGGGGAGTGTGACCCGTTAAGTTTTCAAAAGCAGGATTAATATAGTACCATTTGCTGAAATCCATCGTCCTCATCCCAAAGAAAATTGGTAAATTCTCCACAATACAGCGCAGGGTAGCTTCGTTATCCTGGATAATTTGCAGTTGTTTTTTTTGTTCCGTAACGTCGTGGATCAGAGCTAAAACATTAGTTTGTTTGGCAGATTTAATCAGCGCAGTGGAAATTTCGATAGTCCGCAATGCCCCGTCCCGGCGCATAATTTGCCACTCTTCCTTGATCATATCCACCCCAAAAATCACTCCTTTCATTCTGGCGATCGCCCGTTGTTGGGATTGGGAATCAGGGTATAGAGTATTGTACCAACCATATTGATTAATTTCTGCCTGACTATAGCCAGTGATGGCTTCCATAATCGGATTCCAAACAGTAAATTGGAGGAAAGGAAATTCATCAATGGGCTGGTAAACACATAGCCCTTCCACCATTTTTTCTAACAATTGCTGACGGAAATAGTTTTCCCGTTGCAGTTGGGCTTGAATATTTTTTTGCAGAGTTATATCATGGACTATACACTGAATAATTGAATGATTTTCATAGGTGATTACACTGGCTGAAATATCTACGGAAATCAGCTCGCCAGTTTTTTTCAAGACCTTGACATCAGTTAACTCTGCAATTTTCTTTCTTTTCAGAGTACGCCAAAATTTACGTTGTTGCCCATAGAATTCCAAAGGTAAAAACTCAAAGTCCTGTAAAGAACGGCCAATTAATTCCTCCTGGCTGTAATCAATTAAGTCCACTGCTCGATGGTTAACTTCTAAAATAACGAAATCAACCGTAATTAAAATAATAGCGTCACTGGCATACCGCACCAGAGCTCGGTATTTTGCTTCTTGGGTGGCAAGGTCAACGCTAACTTGCTCCTTTTCAATAATTTCTTGCAATAGCTGACGGTTACTCGCTTCCAACTCACTAGTTCTTTCTTCAACTAGAATTTCTAGGTTTTCATTGATAGTTTTGAGCTGGATTTCAGCCTGCTTACGTTCCGTAATGTCAGCAAAGGTGACTATCACTTCCTGGATAGTATTTTGGTTATAAAACTCAGGGTAAGCGTTAACCTCAGCCCAAAATATTTGCCTAAGATCGGCACGATAGAAACCCATTTCAAAGTTTTTAAGGGGTACCTGCTTAGCTAAAACCTGGGCTATGGGAAAATCTTTCTTTTCTAGCATTTCCCCTTCTTGATCAAAAAAGAGCCAATGCTTATCATCTAAATTTCTTCCTTCTAAATCCGTTAGCCCCAGGAATTTTTCCGCTTTAGAATTAGCATAAATAATTTCAGTATTGGCTTTATGAACTACTACTCCGTTATCAAGATTTTCTAGAAGACGATAATATTTGTCTTGATTTTCTCGTAACTCGTTTTCCATGCATTTACGATCAGTAATGTCCCGTAGGGAAACTAATTTTGCTGGCTTTCCATACCATTTAATCTCTGTCAAACTGACATCAAAAGTATATCTAGTATTGTCATCTCTAGATAAAGTTAGTTCAATATTTTGCTCAGGGCTCCAAATTTGATCGACTAATTCCTCCAGGGGACGGTTAAGTAACTCTACTGCCTGGCTGTTGGCGTAACAAATATAATCATCTTGGTCTAAAACTAAAAGACCATCACTAATATTGGCAAAAATATCGCGGAAGTTAGCTTCACTGTTTCTAATAGCCTGTTCTGTTCTGGCCAATTCAGAAATATCTCTGCAGTCGTAGAGGTAGATGCCATCGTCAATGGCAACTTTTTTAACATTAACTAGTAGGTGATGAATTTTGCCCTGCTTATCAAGGATGTCGTGAACCAGGTTACAAATTTCTCCTTTCTCTTTTAACTCATACTCGTTGAAGTTGAATTCTCCCAACAAAGTTTTGATATTATCCATGGCTTCTACTTCTGGTAAAGAATAGCCAAAAATAACGTGAACATTAGGAGAAATAAAAGTCAAATCCCCCGACAAATTAGTGATAAAAACAGCGTCGGAGATATTGGCTAGAACTATTTTATTTAGTCTTTCTGATGAACTGAATTCATTTTCTAGTTGTTCGACTTCTACCAAGCTTTTAAGATAATCATTTTGGTGTTCTAGAGCTTGCTTCTGCTGAAAAAAATCTAAATAAAATTTAACTTTGTTGCTAAATAAACTGAGATGAAATGCTTGAGAAAGAAAATCAATTGTGCCCAAGGTCTCAATCTCTGCTGTCGCTTTGGTAATGATTTCTTGATGGGCGAAAAAAACAATAGGCGTTTGGTTTGCCAGGGGAAAGGAGCGGAAAATTTTAATTATGTCCAGTGCTCCCCACTCTGATTGGGTCTCGGTCAGGATAATGAGGGCGAATTCCGTAGTGGCGACTTTGGCGATCGCCTCTTGGCCAGAGTTGAATATCACTAGCTCCATGGGCAGATGTTGCAGGGCCTGTATTATGGCCTCCGGCTGAGGATCCACCAATAGGACTTTGGGGCTAGGAAAAATCGGCATGGGTTTCAAGTTCGACCGTTAATAAGCAGTGAGACGAGGAAAATTCCGGTCTTCAGGAGGAGATGTCGGCTTTCCCAGCGGGCTCTGCACTATCCCCTGGACTAGAATGTTAGTCTCTAACAATTTTTGAATTTTCAAAGTTCCCTATGACCACTTTAACGCCCATCCATGTCATCGGTGGAGGTTTAGCTGGTACGGAAGCCGCCTGGCAAATTGCCCAAGCAGGGGTTCCCGTTATTCTGTCGGAAATGCGCCCTGAGCGCCTCAGTCCGGCCCACCACAGTCAGGATTTGGCGGAGTTGGTTTGTAGCAATTCCTTTGGGGCTAAAGCCGGCGATCGGGCGGCGGGACTTTTGCAAACGGAGTTGAGGCAATTAAATTCCCTGATTATCACCACAGCTGATCGCTATGCAGTACCAGCCGGGGGAGCTTTAGCGGTGGATCGGGGGGTTTTTAGCCAAGCCTTGACCGAAAAAGTGGCCAGCCATCCCCTGGTGGAATTACAACGGGGAGAAGTGGCGGCAATTCCCCAAGACGGCATTACAGTACTGACTACGGGGCCCCTCACCAGTCCAGCGTTAACGGAGGATCTCCAGCGGTTCACTGGCATGGAATACCTGAGCTTTTTTGATGCGGCTAGCCCCATTGTGGTGGGGGATTCCATCGATAAGGAGGTGGCGTTTTTTGCTTCCCGCTATGACAAAGGAGAAGCGGCCTATCTCAACTGCCCTTTTAATCGGGAACAGTATCTCCATTTTTGGCAGGCTTTATGTAGCGCCGAACAAGCACCGCTCAAGGATTTTGACCGGGAAACGGCCAAGTTTTTTGAAGGTTGTTTGCCCATAGAAGAGTTGGCCCAGCGGGGAGAAGACACCATGCGCTATGGCCCGTTAAAGCCCGTTGGTCTATTCGATGCTCGTTGGGGGGATTTTCGAGATCCGGCCAATAAACAGAAAAAACCCTACGCAGTGGTGCAATTGCGCCAGGAAGACCGGGCAGGCAATTTGTGGAATATGGTAGGTTTTCAAACCAATCTGCGCTGGGGAGAACAGGTAAGGGTTTTCCGGTTAATTCCCGGCCTGGAAAATGCTGAGTTTGTCCGCATGGGGGTAATGCACCGTAACACTTTTATTAATTCACCCCAACTATTAACCCCTAGTCTCCATTTTGGCGATCGCCAGACTTTATTTGCGGCCGGACAGTTAGTGGGAACAGAGGGCTACGCGGCCGCCACCGCCGGAGGATGGCTAGCGGGCACCAATGCGGCCCGATTAGCTTTGGGTTTACCCTTGCTCACGTTACCCGTTACCACCATGATGGGAGCACTATTTAACTTTATTAGTTCTGCCGATCCAAAGCATTTTCAGCCCATGCCACCTAATTTTGGCATTTTGCCAGAATTACCCCAACGTATTCGCAATAAGCGGGAACGTTACGGTCAATATCGGGATAGAGCTTTGGCCGATTTACAAACTTGGCAAGTAGGTATTAAAGATTTAGCCCTGTGTCAGGTTTAAGTAAAACCTTTGTCGAGCTTCCCAAACGTAACAAAGATGTTCAATTTCCCCCCACCCCCACGCAAAACTCCGAGCAAAGCAATAGATCAAAAATGGCGATCGCCTTTTGCCTAGCTGGTGATAGCAACTACAAAAAATATCAGTCTAGAATTGAAACAGAACCACAATTAAAGAGGAATCCAATGACAGACACGGCCCTACTAGAAAAAATTAATGCCCTCCCCGATGCCATGAAACTTGAGGTGGAACACTTTGTCGAGTTTTTATTGGCTAAGCAGACACACATCAGTCCAGAACAAGCTCTATCTAGCCATCAGACCAATACCAGTAAAAAACGAGATGGCTTTGGTATCCTTAAGGGAAAGATTTGGATGGCGGATGACTTTGATGCTCCATTAGAAGAAATGCAGGAGTATATGTAAGCAATGCAAGTTATTTTAGACACGCATGTTTTTATTTGGTACATCGAGGGAAATCAAAAACTTTCTCCACCACTGAGGCATGTGATTGAATTTGCGGCCGATGAGATTTATTTGAGCATCGTTAGTCTCTGGGAGATTGCTATTAAACTCAGCATCAACAAACTGAGGCTCAATTATGCATTTGCTGGTCTAGAGAATTTGCTTGCTAATCTCAATATTTCGGTTTTGAACATCACATGGCAACATTTGGAAGCTTATCGAAATTTGCCCTTGCATCACCGGGATCCCTTTGACCGCATGATTATCGCCCAGGCTCAGCACCACAATTTTTCCGTCATTAGCAAAGACGGGAATTTCAAAAAATACAACGTTAATTTAATCTGGGAATGGGAACAATAACCCATTGATTATTGATTTTTATTCCCTAAACTTTATCGATTAAATGCCTTTGACTATCGCCCCGAAATCCCCCAAGATTAGGGCATAATTACGAATCAGACCGAGTAAATTAAGGCGATTTTGCCGTAGTTCGTTGTTTTCCGCCATCACCAAGACACTATCTGGCCCGTCGAAGAAGTCTGCTACGGTGGGAGCTAGCTCGTGCAAAGCATTCACCAAGGTTTCGTAGTCGCGGCTTTGCTGCACTTCCACTGCTTTGGGGTAAATGGCCAACAACGCTTGATAAACTGCTTTTTCCGAATTTTGTACTAGTTGAGGCGCATCAATAACCGGGCGAGGATCCAGTTGATCCGTTGGCAAAGTCCCCTTACTAGCTAGCTTGGTGGAACGATTAACGGTGGGATAAATCGCTTCTAAATGACCATTGTCCCGTAATTCCTGTAGATATTGAGCCCGCTCCTTACCATCCTGTAAATCCGTTAATAGGCGGGCACCATAGTTGGTTTCTCCGTTGCCCAGTACGGCATTGACTAAGTCGTAATCGATGCCCTGTTCATCCTGGAGTAGGGTTTGCAAACGTTGTAGGAAAAAAGTTTTTAAAGCTTCCAGGGGTGATTCTTTGTCGGGGTGGGAGGTGACAAAATCCTGGCAACCCTGGGTTAATAACGCCAACAGGTCGATGTCTAGACCGGCCGCCCAGGCCACGTTAATCACTGCATTAGCTGCCCGCCGCAGGGCAAAGGGATCGGAAGAGCCGGTGGGGAGTAAACCTAAACCAAAAATGCTCACCAGGGTATCAAGGCGATCGGCCATGCCCACCACTTGACCCGGTAAACCTTGGGGCAAATCATCATCCTGGTGCCGAGGGAGGTAATGCTCCACAATGCCCTGGGCCACCGCAGCCGATTCACCGCTGACGAGGGCATATTTTTCCCCCATAATGCCTTGTAGTTCGGGAAATTCGTACACCATTTGGGTGACCAGATCCGCTTTACAGAGCATGGCGGTGCTATCGATTTCCCCCCGTTGTTGCTCCGTTGCCCCCAACTGATCGGCGATCGCCGCGGCCATTTCCATAATTCGGTCCACCTTATCTCGCATGGTGCCCAATTCTTCTTGGAAGGTAACTGTTTCTAGTTGGGGCAGGTAACTATCAAGGCTGTCGTCGCAGTCCGCTTGGTAGAAAAATTTAGCATCGGCTAGGCGAGCCCGGATTACCCGGCCGTTACCCGTCGCGATAATCTCTCCTTTACTGGGATCACCGTTGGCAATGGTGATGAAATGGGGCAATAGCTGGCCATTGTTGTCCACCACGGGAAAATAACGTTGGTGGGTGACCATTACGGTGGTAATCACTTCCCGGGGCAAGCTGAGAAATTCTTGGTCAAAGGTGCCTAACACTGCGGTGGGATATTCCACCAACTGCTCCACTTCATCCAGCAAGTCGTCATAGATAATTGCTTCCCCGGCAATGGCGGCGGCTTGGCTGGCGATTTGTTCGAGGATTATGGCCCGGCGCTCCTCTGGGTCCACCACTACCCCCGCTTGTTTTAACTGGGCTAAATAATTCTCTCCATGGTCTAAGCTAACTGGTTCTGGATGCAAAATGCGGTGCCCCCGGGACAGGCGATCGCCGACTAGGGTGGTGGAGCCATTGTCAATTTGCAAAGGCAAAACCTGGTCATCCAACAGACAAACCAACCAACGAATGGGACGGGGAAAGCGCCAATCTCCGTCTCCCCAACGCATGAACCGTCTTCCATCAAGGGTTTTAAGCCAGGTTAAGGCCAAACTGGGTAATAAATCCCGGCTAGCCTGGCCCCGTAATTGCTTATTGACAAAAATAAAATCCCCTTTGGGAGTAGAACGGACTTCAAAATCCTCCGGGCTAACCCCCTGTTTTTTAGCAAAGCCCAAGGCTGCGGGGGTGAGTTGACCATCCTTAAAAGCCGCACTGGCCGGTGGTCCCTTAATCTCTTCTAGGCGATCGGGCTGTTGGGCGGGCAAACCCTTAATTAATACCGCTAACCGCCGGGGGGTGCCATAAATTTCCACCGACTCCGGTTGCAAAAATTCCGCCGTCAAACTTGCGGGAATGGACCCTTGCCACTGGGTGATCGCACTGCGAACAAAGTCGGCGGGTAACTCTTCGGTGCCAATTTCAAATAGAAAAGTTTGCGGGGGCATAGGGCAAGGGATCAATGGGTCGGTTCGGGACAGCAAAAGTCACCACCAATAACCATATCAGGCAAGTTGAGATGGGGCATAGGGATTTTTAGCAATGACATGAAATCAGTCAATTTACGGGCAGATGCTTGCACCATCATTTCTGGACTAGGTTTTAATGGTCAGTGTTGACCGTTGACCAATGGCTGCCTACTGAACCCTAGACCAAAAACATAACCTTAATACCAAAGTTTTTATGAAAGCCCTCATCCTCTCCGGTGGCAAAGGAACCCGATTGCGTCCCCTCACCTACACCGGGGCAAAGCAGTTGGTACCTGTGGCCAATAAGCCAATTCTTTGGTATGGCATTGAGGCGATCGCCAAAGCTGGCATTAAGGACATTGGCATCATCATCAGCCCGGAAACGGGGGAGGAAATTAAAAGTGTTACCGGCAGCGGGGAAAAATTTAATGCCCAGATTACCTATATTTTGCAATCGGAACCCCTGGGATTGGCCCATGCAGTGAAAACAGCGGCGGATTTTCTGCAAGACTCTCCCTTTGTTATGTATTTGGGCGATAACTTAATTGAAGACGACCTAGCACATTTTCTCAGCCATTTCCAAAGCAAATCCCTAGATTCCTTAATTCTGTTGCAACAAGTTCCCAATCCCGCCGCCTTTGGGGTAGCCACGGTTGATAACCGGGGTAAAGTCCTGGCCCTAGTGGAAAAACCGGAGCATCCCCCTTCCAACTTGGCCCTAGTGGGACTGTACTTTTTTGCCCCCACTATCCACCAGGCGATCGCCAACATCGAACCGTCGGGCCGGGGGGAATTAGAAATTACCGATGCAATCCAATATCTGATCAGCCACGGTTATGGGGTGGAATCCCTACAGCTAGAAGGATGGTGGCTGGATACCGGTAAAAAGGACGACCTACTGGCCGCCAATCAAATTATCCTCGATAGTCTGGTGAAGAAAAGCATTCAGGGTACCGTAGACCATCAAAGCAAAATTTCCGGTCGGGTGACCATTGGCCCCCACAGTCAAATTATCAACAGCGTCATCCGCGGTCCCGTGGCGATCGGCAGCCATTGCCACTTGGAAAACTGCTTCATTGGCCCCTACAGTAGTATTGCGGACAGCGTAATAATTAGGGACGCAGATTTGGAACATAGTGTGGTGCTTCAGGGAGCCTCCATTGTGGCCATCCAGCAAAGAATTGTGGATAGCGTCGTTGGTAAAAACGCTAGGATTTCCCCAGCACCCCGCCGTCCCCAGGCGCTCCGTTTCCTCATTGGTAACGATTCCCAGGTGGAGCTAATTGGTCCACCGTCCTAGCCCCAACGTCCAAACTACCCAGCAACCTAGACCAGTTTTGCTAGAATGGTGCCAATCTAAATCCCGTGGACCTAGCCATGTAGATTAATAAATCAACGGGATAGGTGCTCTCTATGGTTAGCCGACCCTTATTCACCGGGATTTGCATTAATCTAGAGTCTGTATTATAAAGACAACCGTGGGTTAGTTTCTTAACCTTTCTTAACTTTGATCCCTAGTGATCCTTTAACCGTCCATCCACAGGAGTCCAACGCCCCTATGCCCGAGCTTGCTGTCCGCACCGAATTTGACTATTCCAGCGAAACCTACAAAGACGCCTACAGCCGCATTAACGCCATTGTCATTGAAGGCGAACAGGAAGCCTACAGCAACTATCTCCAGATGGCGGAACTCTTGCCGGAAGACAAAGAGGAGTTAGTCCGTTTAGCAAAAATGGAAAACCGTCACAAGAAAGGGTTCCAAGCCTGCGGCAACAATCTCAAAGTTAGCCCCGACATGCCCTACGCCCAGGAGTTCTTTTCCGGTCTCCACGGCAATTTCCAAAAGGCCTTCGGCGAAGGAAAGATTGTCACCTGTCTGTTGATCCAAGCCCTAATTATCGAAGCCTTTGCGATCGCTGCCTACAACATTTACATTCCTGTGGCGGATGACTTCGCCCGGAAAATCACCGAAGGGGTAGTTAAGGACGAATACACCCACCTCAACTATGGGGAAGAATGGTTAAAGGCTAACTTTGCCACCGCCAAAGAAGAACTGGAACAGGCTAACAAAGAGAATCTCCCCCTAGTGTGGAAAATGCTCAACCAAGTCCAGGGGGATGCCAAAGTTCTGGGTATGGAGAAAGAAGCCCTAGTGGAAGATTTCATGATTAGCTATGGCGAAGCCCTGAGCAACATTGGTTTTAGCACCAGGGAAATCATGCGTATGTCTTCCTACGGTTTAGCCGGGGTTTAAACCCGGTCGAGCACAGATCAAACCATTGAAACCACTAAGCCCACAAATCCTTAAACTGTCTGGATCTGTGGGTTTTTCCCTGTTTTTAGAGTTCTTTAGCAAAGCTGGCCCATGCCAACGGGAAGACCGTCAAATTGTGCCATACTGTGTAAAGCTTTATGGCTACTGGAGTCGTTAACTGAGCGGAAAGCGATACCTTCCCCCATCTATTCTGACTATCATCAATGTTTGGTCTTATTGGTCATCTTACGAGTTTAGAACACGCCCAAGCCGTTGCCGAAGATTTAGGATATCCTGAGTACGCCAACCAAGGCCTGGATTTTTGGTGTTCTGCTCCCCCCCAGGTAGTGGATACTTTCCAAGTAAAAAGTGTGACGGGGCAGGTGATTGAAGGTAAATATGTGGAGTCCTGTTTTTTGCCAGAGATGTTGACCCAACGGCGCATTAAGGCAGCCATTCGCAAAATCCTCAATGCCATGGCCTTGGCCCAAAAGGTTGGTTTGGACATTACCGCCTTGGGGGGATTTTCCTCCATTGTTTTTGAAGAATTTAACCTCAAGCAAAATAATCAAGTCCGTAATGTGGAACTGGATTTTCAGCGGTTCACCACCGGGAACACCCACACTGCTTATGTCATTTGTCGTCAAGTGGAAGCAGGGGCCCAGCAGTTAGGCATTGACCTGAGTCAGGCTACGGTGGCCGTTTGTGGTGCAACGGGGGATATTGGCAGTGCGGTGTGTCGTTGGTTGGATAGCAAACATCAAGTTAAGGAATTATTGCTCATTGCCCGTAATCGCCAGAGATTAGAAAATCTCCAAGGGGAATTGGGTCGGGGCAAAATTATGGATTTGGAAACGGCCCTACCCCAGGCAGACATTATTGTTTGGGTGGCTAGTATGCCTAAGGGAGTGGAAATTGCCGGTGAAATGTTGAAAAAGCCTTGTTTGATCGTCGATGGGGGCTATCCCAAAAATTTAGACACCAAGGTACAGGCGGAGGGGGTGCATATTCTCAAGGGGGGTATTGTGGAGCATTCCCTCGATATCACCTGGGAAATTATGAAAATTGTGGAGATGGATATTCCTTCCCGACAAATGTTTGCCTGTTTTGCGGAGGCGATCTTGTTGGAGTTTGAGGGCTGGCGCACTAACTTTTCCTGGGGCCGCAACCAAATTTCTGTCAACAAAATGGAGGCGATCGGTGAAGCTTCCGTTAAGCATGGCTTTTGTCCCCTTGTGGCCCTGTAGGCTTGGGAAGCTAATTTTGTAAGTGGGAAATTGCAACTCGGCAAACACTTTCTAGGGAAGGAGATTTGGTGCTTGGGATCACAATTGTTAACTTGCTCTTTACCTGGCAATTGCGGGGAAGGGTTATGCTGACTTTTGATGGGATCTGGCTTCATATGGGTAATGCCTGAACGGTTCAAGTAAGATAGTTTCCCCATGCAGATTAAGCCCGATCGCCTGGATTGATTTTTGAGAGTTGCCTGATTTTATGTTTGTCAACAGTTCCCCGATCGCCGATGGCCTGATTGCCTTGGCAGGATTAGATTCCCAACCCCTCCAGTTCTATGGCAAGGGTGATATTATTCCGCCCAAAGAAAAAGGTTGCTGGCAAATTTACCGAGGTATTCTACAGGTCAGTCAATGGACCGCCGGGGGGGATGAGGTGCTGATGGGCTGGGCCCAACCCGGTAGTTTTGTGGGGCTGGATTTCACTGCCAGCCAACGGGAAACCTATCAAATTCGTGCTTTGACGGATGTGTATTTACGGGGCTATTCCCGGGAAACCATCACCAACAATAGTCAACTCTGTCGCTTGGTGCTTGACCAAACCCTACAACAGGTACGCCAACGGGAGGCTTTACTGGCGATCGCCGGTTATAAACGGGTGGATGAACGGCTGCAGGGATTGTTGAATCTATTGGGGCAGGAGTTGGGGCAACCGGGGCCGGGGGGTATGCATTTATCGGTGCGGCTCACCCATCAAATGTTGGCCAATGCCATTGGCACCACTAGGGTCACCGTCACCCGTCTCCTGGGAGAATTTCAGACCAAAAGAAAAGTTAGTTTAGATGGCGATCGCCATTTGGTCATTGCTTTAGAAGACTAGATTCTGGATTTCAACCGGATTGGTCGGAGGTTTTTTGCTAGCCTGGATCCAGTTGTTGCACAGTTGAGGAAATGGCTATGGTCTGGGCAAACCTTGGGCACCGTTGTCGCTGGGTAGGGTTTCTAACGGTGGGAAGCACAGTACTGGGTTTGATACCAGCCCATTTAGCTAACTTAATTACCCCAATGGCGATCGCCGCCCCACTGACTGGGTTGCAAACATTACCATCCCAATTTTTACTGGCGGAAATTATTCGGGGTTGTCCCAGGGCAGAAGTGGTTGAAGCCTATGAGACTAAAACCTATCTAGCTTATATTTGCCAAACTTATGAGGGACAATTTTTCTACCGGGGTGTCAATAAGAAAAATGGCGACCAGATCAATGTGATGGATGTGCTCAGCACCGACAGCGGCACCTACTATGCCACCAATGGAGCCTATACCTATTGGGTTGATCGAAAACAATTGCGGGTCACTAAGAATGGTAAAACTATTTTCTCTGAACCTGTTCTAAGGTAGATGGAACTAGTTAGCTCTATTTAGCCCAAGTCCACCATGCAATTGCACCTCTCCACCTGGCCCGAAGTTGAAAGCTATTTACAATCTTCCACCGGCATCATTTTCCCCATTGGTTCCACGGAACAACACGGCCCCACCGGTCTGATTGGTACAGATGCCATTTGTGCAGAGGCGATCGCCAAGGGAGTGGGGGAAACTACCGGAGCCATGGTGGGGCCAACTATTAACGTGGGCATGGCTTTGCATCACCTTGCTTTTCCCGGCAGTGTCAGTTTGCGTCCCAGTACCCTGATCCGAGTTGTTGTCGATTACGTGAGTGGTTTGGCCAATGCCGGTTTTAGCCGTTTTTACTTCATCAATGGCCATGGGGGGAATATTGCCACCCTCAAAGCCGCTTTTTCCGAAACCTATCACCATTTGGGCAACCTTGGCCATGGCCAAGATGTCCGTTGTCAGGTGGGCAATTGGTTTATGGCCAGGGGCGTTTACCAGTTGGCCAAAGAACTCTACGGCGATCAGGAGGGTTCCCACGCCACCCCCAGCGAAGTGGCCCTAACCCAATTTATTTACCCTGAAGCCATTAAAAACGCACCGTTGAATCCGGAAGTTGCCTCAGGCCACAGCATCTACAGTGCCCAAAATTTTCGGGAGCATTATTCCGACGGTCGCATGGGTTCTAATCCGGCCCTGGCCACCCCAGAGCATGGCCAAAGGTTCTACGAAGTGGCAGTGCAGGAATTAAGTGAAAGTTATCAGCGTTTTTTAGCGGAAAGTTAACCAGCAATGTCCCAAGTTTTCCCAATGGAAAATCCTTAAACTTTTTGTGTTGACCGCCAGTAACAAACCCTAGTAACCCTAGTAATAAACTAAAGTGCTGGATTGGCGATCGCCAAGGGGACCTAGCCGGGTTAAGGTGAACATTGCCCCCGTAGTTGATGGTCTATCCATGCCCGCCATGTTGGAAGAACTTAAACAATCCCCCCCCTGGCTCCGGCTGAGCTTACTGTTTCCCCTCTTTTTCCTCAACGGCTGGTTGATCTACAAAGCCTTAGGTTTTCTGCAACCCCTCAGTAGTTTGCTGGTGGCGGCGGCCCTGCTGGCTTTTTTGCTTGATATCCCTGTGGGAATATTGGCGGAAAAAGGATTTAAACGACCCTGGGCGGTAATTGCTGTTCTACTCATTGCCCTGATTGTCATCAGTTTGTTTTTATTAATTGTCATTCCCCTGGCGATCGATCAATTGGGGCAATTGTTGGATAACTTGCCCGGTTGGCTCCGTTCCGGCAATGCCCAACTTTTGGTACTACAAGCCTGGGTGAATGAGCATTACGCTAACTTACAGGTGGATCTCCAGCCCCTCATTAGTCAAGTGATTCAGAAACTGAGCCTGATTCTCAACTCCCTTGGTAATCAGCTATTAGGGCTAGTGGGGGTCACCATCAGCACCAGCATAAATGGGCTAATTTTATTGGTACTGACCATTTTTCTAGTTCTCGGGGGAGAAAAAATTTGGGATGGCATCTTTAGCTGGTTTCCCCATCCTTGGCAGAGGGATTTACAAAATTTAATTCGGGACACCTTCGAGGGTTATTTTGCTACCCAGGCAATTTTGGCTGGCATTCTAACAGTGGCGCAAATGGTGGTCTTTAGTTTGCTCCAAGCTCCCTATGCCATTCTTTTTGCCATCACCATCGGTTTAAGTACCCTAATTCCTTTTGCCAGTGGGTTAAGCATTATTACCATTAGTCTTTTACTAATGTTAGAAAACTTTTGGTTAGGGGTGAAAATCCTCTTGGCGGCAGTGATTGTGGGGCAGATTAATGATAACGTTATTTCCCCTCGTTTAATGGGTAACCGCACTGGTTTGAACCCCGCTTGGATCATTGTTTCCTTGTTTGTGGGGGGCAAATTAGGGGGAGTTTTAGGGTTGTTGGTGGCGGTGCCCCTGGCCAGCGTCATTAAGGCCACCAGCGATCGTCTACGGGGATTACCGGAAAAATCCTTAGATCAAACCGTGGAAGTTTCCGTTCGCTCAACATAGGTTTTCCAACATAGGTTTAAGCCTGACAATTTTCTTTGCAACTATCCTTTAGTTTTTTGGCTTTTTGCCCATTGCTAATTTTCCCCATGGACCAGGATCAATACCTCAGTAGTTACGATTACCAACTGCCTCCCCAATGCATTGCCCAAAGTCCCGCTGTCCCCAGGGACCATTCCCGCCTGTTGGTGGTCAAAGATCAATTCACTGTGAACCACGAACATTTTTACGATTTGGGGAATTATTTGAATTCGGGGGATTTATTAGTTCTTAATGACACCAAAGTAATGCCAGCCCGGCTACACGGTAAAAAGGACAACGGCGTGGCGGTGGAAATTTTACTGCTGACAGAATGTAGGGAAAACCAATGGATTGCCCTGGTTAAACCTGGCAAAAGATTAAAGCTGGGGGCAAAAGTTAAATTTACTGCTCGGGATGGGGAAAAGCCCGATCTCTGGGCTACTATTCTGCAACGGGACGAGGCCACTGGGGGGCGATTGCTCGAGTTTGCGTTGGAGCCAGGTCAACGGCTTTGGGACGTACTCCCGGACTATGGCGAAATTCCTTTTCCCCCCTACATCGGCGATCGCCAAGCTACGGATGATCAGTATCAGACCATTTATGCAGAAAAGTTAGGGGCAGTGGCGGCCCCCACAGCGGGATTGCATTTCACCGAGGAATTGTTCACAAAACTAACTCAACAAGGGGTACAAACAACAAAGGTTACCCTCCATGTGGGCATTGGTACCTTCCGTCCGGTGGAAACAGAAAATATTCTCAACCACGTTATGCACCAGGAATGGATAGATGTGCCCCCAACGGCGGTGGAGGCCATTGCTCAAACTAAGGCCAATGGAGGGAGAATTTTTGCAGTGGGCACCACAGTGGTGCGCTGTTTAGAAGGCATGGCCCAGGAGTGCAATTTCCCCTCGCAGCCGTTGCAACCCTTTCGAGGCCAGACGGATCTGTTTATCTACCCTGGTTACCAATGGCGCTTGGTGGAGGGATTAATTACCAACTTTCACTTGCCTAAGTCCAGTTTGCTGATGTTGGTCAGTGCCCTGATCAGTCGCCCCCGGTTAATGGCAATTTACGAAACGGCGATCGCCAAGGGTTACCGGTTTTATTCCTTCGGGGATGCCATGGTAATTTTGCCGGAAGCTTGCCAAGGTAGGGAAACAGCGGAAAAAAGCTAGAGGGCAAACCAGTCCAGAAATTAGTCTAGGTTCAGTGAAGTTTTCCTAGAAGTAGTCCAGTTTTTCCAAGTCAAACTGGGCCGTTACCTGGGCTAAACAGTCTAAATTTTCCCGCTCAGTATCTGTGAGATAGGGCACAATTCCCACAACGGGCAAATGGGTAAAGGACTCCAGCATCGACGGAGTGGCCCAGTCCTCTAACTTCGCCTCAGCATCCGGGGTAGCACAACTAAGCACCAATCCCTTTAGTTTCACCTTTGTTTCCCTTGCCAAGGCCACCTGGGCGATCGCCTGGCCCATGGCCCCCAATTGCACCGGCACCACCAAAATGGTTTCCAAGTGCCAAAGGCCCGCAATATCCGCCACCGTCAGCTCATGGGTGACGGGGGACCCCAAACTCCCCAGGGCTTCCACCAGCACATGGCCATGGTTTTGTTGCATTGTCTGCAAAGTCTGCCACACTACCCCTAAATCAATGGTTTTGCCTTCCTGGTCAGCGGCCAAAGGAGGGGCTAGGGGAGCGGCAAATTTCAGCGGCGTCACCACATCCCAATGGGTTAGATGGCCAAATAATTTTTGGTAAAGTTCATCATCCCCCAGCCCTGTTTGCATCAGCTTCATTAATCCGAAAGACTGATCTTTGCCATACCTCTGCCAGTAGGCCGCCAAGGCTGAAGTGGTGACCGTTTTCCCCACCCCGGTGTCGCAACCCACAACTAACAAAGTTTTTTGGTCAACGGCTCGGGAAAAATTCGACATGGGGAGCAAAAACAGAGGGGGAAAGTTATTTTGGACTTCGCAAAACTTAAGCAGATAGGCGAGGAAAGAATCCGCTATGATTGGATGGGAACCCCTTGGTTAGTCTGGGGGGAACACCGTTAATTTGCCATGACATGGGGGTAAAGTGTCTGCCGTGAGCCGTATCGCCACTTTAACACGTCAATCGATGCTGTCTGCCTTATCTGACAACAATCGTTTACGTCTTTTTTCCGGATCATCTAACCCATCTTTATCCCAAGAAGTGGCCCGTTACCTGGGCATGGACATCGGTCCAATGTTGCGTAAACGCTTTGCCGATGGTGAACTCTACATCCAAATTCAAGAATCGATCCGGGGCGGTGACGTTTATTTGATCCAGCCCTGTTGCCATCCGGTCAACGATAACCTGATGGAATTATTGATCATGATCGATGCCTGTCGCCGTGCCTCAGCCCGCCAGATCACTGCAGTCTTGCCCTATTACGGTTATGCCCGGGCAGATCGTAAAACCGCTGGCCGGGAATCCATTTCCGCTAAGTTGGTGGCCAATCTAATTACCGGCGCTGGAGCCCAACGGGTGTTAGCCATGGATCTTCATTCGGCCCAGATCCAAGGTTACTTTGACATTCCCTGTGATCATATGTACGGTTCCCCCGTTATTATTGACTATCTAAAAAGTAAGCAACTAAGTGACTTAGTGGTAGTTTCCCCGGACGTAGGGGGCGTAGCCCGGGCCCGGGCCTTTGCCAAAAAGCTAAACGATGCGCCCTTAGCCATTATTGATAAACGTCGTCAGAGTCATAACGTGGCAGAAGTATTAAACCTGATTGGCGACGTGGACGGAAAAACCGCCGTGTTAGTGGACGACATGATCGACACCGCTGGTACTTTGTCGGAGGGTTCCCGTTTGCTCCGGGCCCAGGGGGCTCGCCAGGTATATGCCTGTGCTACCCATGCTGTTTTCTCGGAGCCGGCCATCAATCGTCTTTCCGGTGGCTTGTTTGAAGAAGTGATTGTCACCAACACCATCCCCGTACCCGACGACCATCAATTTCCCCAACTGACCACCCTTTCTGTGGCTAATTTAATTGGAGAAGCAATTTGGCGTATTCACGAAGAAAGCTCCGTCAGCAGTATGTTCCGCTAGAAAAAATTGTTGTGGACAATGGTAAAGCTGGATAACTGGACTGGCCGAAGCTGGGACGGGGTGATAGTCTTGGTTAAGTAATTTGAAGCTAATGCCGTCCTGGGCCATGCCTTGGTTCGGCGTTACCTTTGGCTATGCTAGTAGTTGGGTGGTCAATGCCGTCATCCAGTTATTATTTTGGGATTTGTTTGCCAGCTTTGCTCTGCGCCTAATTCTATTGCCTCAATTGCTCAGTCTTGAGGAATTCTCAATATAGATTTCCACTGGGCATTTCCCCTTTTCCATCTCAATTTCCTCGGAGGCCAAGCCATGTCTATGCCATCTATACCTAAATTTTCCCAAGCCAAATTTTCTAAAAAACTACTCGCGCTCCTCTCCCTCAGTGGTGTTTTAGTGATGGGCTTGCCTGCCATCAGTTTTGCCCAGGGCAACTCTGGGTTCACTATTTTTAGTGGGGTGGATAATCGTAGTGATATTTTAGATTACTACTTACAATTCAACGGTCGTTCCGGCCAAAGGGATCGCTACAAATTGTATATCCCAGCTAAAAAAATGACCCAAGGGGCGAAGGTTTTATATGTTTCCTATCCCGAAAATTTTGACGGTACCTTCGATGTGGAGAAAGTTCGGGTAGAAACTAAACGCCAGGGTAACATTGAAATTGAAGACGTAGTTTGGGACAAAGAAAGCCGCTTTCTACAAATCGTTTTGGCGCAACCAGCAGAACCCAATAGCCAAGTGACCATTACCCTTTCCAATGTTACTAACCCCAGCTTAGGAACTTATTACATGGTGGCCGATGCCATGGTATCCGGTGATATTCCCGTCCGAGTTTATTTAGGTACTTGGATTGTGAGCATTAACCGATAGTTGGGTTACCCCGTGGGAGACTTTTCCGGGGTTTCAATTTACAACGCTTTTAAAGACCGGTCAAGAAGAATTGTTGTCCGTAACTTCTGATCCTGTGAGTTTAAATCATCCCTCAGGTTGGATTCGCGGTATGTAATCTTGCTTGTGTGATTTTTGCCAATGGCATTTCCTTGGTTTTTAGCAATTGTATTGACTAGCGAGAATTTTGATGATTACCCATTGCCGCCGAACCATTGCGGCTATTTTTCTGGCAATTTTTACTTGGCCGATCGCCCCTGGGCAAGCTTCTCCTCCGAGGCCGGTGGACAGGACGGTGGAGTGCGAAATTTTGGTGGTAGGCGGGGGATTAGCCGGCGCTGCGACAGCCTATGAAAGTTTGTTGGCGGGAAAAAACGTTTGCATGACGGAATTAACAGACTGGGTAGGAGGACAGTTAACCTCCCAGGGCACCTCTGCGCTAGATGAGAAGCCGACCCAAACAGATAAACTATTCTATCCCCGGGGTTATCTGGAGCTAAGGCAACGGATAAAAGATTTCTACGGCGTTCAAAATCCCGGTAAATGTTGGGTAAGTCGCTCTTCTTGTTTTTTACCTAAAGATGGCCATGACATTTTGATGGCCATGCTCAAGGATGCGGAAAAAAAAGGCCGAGGTACTCTGCAATGGTTCCCCAACACTGTCATCAAAGAACTAGTTTTAGCCCCCACCGCCCCAGGGGAAGAAGGAGAGGAAATCATCCAGGCGATCGCCATTCAGCATCAACCAGCCCCCAACGCACCACCGTTGAACAGTCGGTTTTTATCTCAGACCATCGAAGATAGTTACCGTTACGAAAATTCAGAGCAACTCACTAAAACCATCATTAACTTCACCGCTCCCCAAGCTAACCAGGGTAGAACAGCCCAATGGTTGGTGGTGGAAGCCACGGAAACGGGGGAGTTAATTGCTCTGGCCGATGTGCCCTATCGGGTGGGAGTGGATCCCCGCACCTACCTAGACCCGTCTTCCTCCAGTGTGGAAGGTTTTGCCTACTGCACCCAGGGCTTCACCTACACCTTTGCCATGGAGGCCACCGCAGAGCCCCAGCCCCAACCTGAACCAGATTTTTACCAAAGATTTACTCCCTATTACAGTTACGACCAATCAAGATTTGATTTCGATGCTTTATTTACCTATCGACGTATTTGGAGTCCCGATGGGCTAGGTATTTTTGAGCCGGCTACCCCTAACCGGCCGAAAAATCGTTTTGGGGTCAGTCCCGCCCAACCGGGGGAAATTTCCATGCAGAACTGGTTGCCGGGGAATGATTACACTCCCGGTACCCCAAAGGACAATTTTGTTTATACCAGGGAGCAACTGCAACAAACGGGACAACTGGAACCAGGGGGATGGTTGGGAGGCCTGCGGACGGAAAGCCTAGCTAATGGGGAAAAAATTGCCTTGGGTTTCTATCATTGGTTAGTGGCGGGTGATACGGACGCCAAGTTGGGGAACAACGTCAAAAAGCCCAACCCTAATAATCGTTTGCTGACGGGGCTGGATAGTCCCATGGGTACGGAGCATGGTTTATCAAAATTTCCCTATATGCGTGAAGGACGCAGAATTATTGGTCGTCCCGATTTCATTTATCCCAACGGTTTTGAAATCAATGAAACAGATATTTCCCGCCAGGATTTTAAAGACGATTTTTACCGGCAAAATCTTTCTCCCCGGGATTACCGTCGTTTACATGCAGAGCTAGCGGGCATTGACGGTTTGGATGTGCTGGATGGGAACCTTTCCCCCGATGCAGTGGAGCGTCGTCAACGGGCCACCATGTATCCTGATTCCGTGGGCATTGGCCATTACAACATTGATTTTCATCCCTGCTATTTGGAATATCCAGTGGAAAAACCGGGTAACATTGAACGCCCAGGGGAACGGCAAGCCCATACTCCCTCCTATCCATTCCAAATTCCCCTGCGGGCTATGATTCCCCAACGCATTGATAATCTCCTTGTCGTGGGCAAAACCATTGCCACTAGTCATATTGCGGCGGCGGCTTATCGAGTCCATTCTTTTGAATGGTCTTCTGGGGCCGCGGCGGGTATTGTGGCGGTGGATGGGTTGCAAAATGATTATTTGCCCTATCAATTGGTAAATCAAACCGCTTTAATTGCTAATCCAAAATTGTTGCAACTACGGCGCAAAATTGACGGCACGGACAATCCCACTGTATTTCCCAACACATCCATTTTCACCAGCTTTGAAAACTGGAAGTAGACAATTCTTGGTAGTTATCTAGATGAAAAACAGCAGAATTTGATCCACCAAATCGACTTCGTCGAGGGCGATGAGGGCTACCCCAGCGGTGATTACACTAATACCAAGCCAACGGGCCAGAGGAATGGTTTCCTTGAGCAAAAATTTCGCCCCGAATAAACTCATCACGTACCCCAAGGCCCCCGCCGGCCGGATCAGGCTAATATCCGTCCAACTGAGCAGGGAAATAAAAGTAACAAAACTGATGGTTTGACAACCAATACCCCCTAAAACCGAAGGATGGGAAAGAATACGACCAATTAACCTGACCATTTTCAGGGGCGATTGCAACCTCACAGGGCCAATTTGTTTCATGCCCCGGGCAATGAGTACGTCCCCGGCGGAGTCGGTGAAAATTAAAATTAAAATACCCAACCAAACCCTAGAAAGGGCGATGCCCACAGGAAATAACCACAATGGCGATCGCCGGGAAGAATTAACGGTAACAGAAGGAGTTGGGGAAGAACCAAACTTTTCCCCCATCAAGCGAGAGCGGTTGCGATGTTCCGACCAACAGACAATAAAAACGCCACTGGCGATCATGAAAGTGGCCAGCCAGCGATAAAAGGACACATCTTCCCCCAGGATTAGCCAAGCGAGGAGGGCATTGAGGATATAGCTAGAAGAAAAGAGGGGTAAAACTAAGCTCAGATCCAGTCGGGATGTGGCGGTGAAATATAAAAACAGGGCAAACAGTAAGGTGATTACCCCAAAGACAATCCAAGGGGAAGTGAGCAGATAAAGAAATAGACCCCACAAACCCCAGAGGCTATAGTCCTCCACCGCGCCGAACACTTTCATGCCCCGGCTGAGCCAAATATCCCCCAAAACCTGGGTGGTGACCATGGTTAGCAGTAAACCAATGGTTTTCCACTCCGTTAACGTTAAACGTTTAGCTCCACTGAGCAAGGTTGTCCTCCACCTCGTAAATGCTGACGTTCAATGTTTCCCACCATTAACTAAAAATTAGCCCACGAACATGGCCAGGCCATCTGTGGCCTTAAGCTGGTGATCAGCTGCCCGTTCAGGATGGGGCATCATGCCCAGCACATTACCTCCACTATTGCTGATACCAGCAATATTGTGCAGAGAACCGTTGGGATTGCTATCTGCCGTCAATTCCCCCTGGGTGTTACTGTAGCGGAAAAGAATTTGGCCGTTATCTTCCAAAGCTTTTAAGGTATCTTCATCGGCAAAGTAGCGGCCTTCCCCGTGGGCAATGGGGAGAGTAATTACCTGTTGGGATTGGTAACCTTTAGTCCAGGCGGTCTGGTTGCTTTCCACCCGCACGGTCACCCGGTCGCAAATAAAATGTAAATCCCGATTACGAATTAAGGCCCCCGGCAATAGCCCCACCTCCGTTAGCACTTGAAAACCGTTACAGATACCCAACACCCTTTTTCCCGCTTTGGCGTGGTCAATGATCGCCTGCATAATGGGGGAAAATCTGGCGATCGCCCCGCAGCGGAGATAATCACCATAGCTAAAGCCCCCTGGCAAAACCACCACATCCACCCCTTGGAGATCCGTTTCCTGATGCCAAATGAATCGGGTTGGCCGGTCCAACAAACCGGCGGTGACAGTGGCAATGTCCCGGTCGCAGTTAGAACCGGGGAAGACAATAATACCAAAGCTGGTCATGGCGTGACGGCGCCTTCTAGGGCGGTAATTTCAAAGCAATAATTTTCGATCACCGTATTGGCCAATAGTTGGTCACACATGGTGTCCAGTTGTTGGGAAGCGGTGGCTTCGTCCGGGGCCTCGAGGGTCAACTCAATATATTTACCAATTCTGACTTGGGCAACGGAATCGTAACCCAATTGTTGTAAACCTGATTGCACTGCGGTACCGGCCGGATCGAGCACAGAGGGACGCAGGGTGACGTAAATACGACAATGGTAGGAATGGGACATGGAGGGCCTTACCGGGGAATCTGCCACTGTTAATCCTGCCTTAGAAAGTCTTTCTCGGCAAGGTTTGTGCTTCGGGGGAGCTTCGATGGGGATGCTTGGCAATTAGTAACCTAGGCTGATAGCACCGGGCGGGATTATTGCTCGCCCCTGGTTGACCAATACCACCAGTTCTCCTTGGGGAGTAATGGTTTCAATGATACCAAGGCCATTAGCCCAGCTAATTTCCCGACCTCGATGGGCAAATAATTGGAGATAATCTGCCAGAATAGCTGAAATTCCCTGCCGTTGATAACGTTGCCAACCAAGGGTGAGCCCCGCTAGGGTAATTTCGGCCAAATCCGTCAGGTTAGTTAAACTGTCAATTGATTCTGCCTCGCAAAATGGCCCTAGGGCAATGCCGGTAGCCGGTGGGGGGTTAATCCAGTTAATGCCCACTCCAATGATGGCATTGGTGATTATGCCCTCACTGATTTTGCTTTCCGTTTTAATCCCGGCCAATTTTTTACCCTGCAACAGTAAATCATTGGGCCATTTGAGTCGTACAGGAATACCGTGTCTAACCAGAGCATGGGCAATGCCCCAGGCACTCCATAAAACTAGGTGAGGGCTATTTGCCGCAGGTAAGTTGGTTTCCAACCAGAGGGATAGGTACAATCCTCCCGGAGCAGAGTGCCAACTACGCCCCCATTGCCCTTGGCCAGTGGTTTGTTCCCTGGCGATCGCCACTAGGGGGGGTTGATAACCCTGATGCCGTAAATTCCACAGGAGTTTGTTAGTGGAGTCGGTGCAGACAGGGGCAATTACCTTTAACCCGGAAATAATATCCGGACAAGCTAGGGTCATGGGTTGGCCATGGCCTTCCTGCCAAGCTTGGTTTAGCCAATCCCCGCTCACCGTGTTGTTGATTTCTGCCATGGCAGTTTGAACAGAGAACCTTAGGGCACCACCATTACTGGACAGGGAGAAAGATTAATCACCCTGGCGGTAACACTTTCCGCGGCCCCTTCCGTGGTGAGGCCCAAACCCCGACAGCCCATGATAATCAAGTCCGCATTTACTTCATCGGCCACATCACAGATAGTGAAGGAAGCCATCCCCTCCCGTTCAATGGTTTCTGTGGCAATGCCCTGTTGGGAAAAAACAGCCCGGGCCGCCTCCAACAATTCGGCCACCATTTGGGGGGAATTCATCCCGTGGGCTTCATGGTCTTGGCCAGGGGGATTTTTTTCCACCACCGACAGCAAAACCAAACGGCTTTGGTGGATCTTGACTAAATCCGCCACCATCTGGGCCGCATCCCTGGCTTCCCGGCTCCGGTCTAGGGGAAATAAAATGGTTTTGAACATAATTACACCTCCGCTATCCTCTACCAATAACGCGATTAGGCGATCGCCAGCAATTAATCGACATCAAATTTTACAGGCATTGCCGGATCGTTTGATAAACCGAGAAGATTCAAATGCTGTTTAACTAAGAATTAATCCCTTTCTCTGCGACTAAAACCCCCATTAAACCAGCGGCAATGGGATAGTGGGTTGCCTTGGTAAAACCAGCCCCCAGGGCAAGTTTGATTTGGGCAGAACCACGGGGGAAGCGGTCTAAACTGGGTTGGAGATAGGCATATTCGTCGGTTAACTGCCATTGTTTTGCCATGGGCACCACCACATTGGCCAGGTACCAACGCTGAAAATTTTTCACTAGGGCATTGCTGGGTTGATGGAAGTCGAGAATAGCTACTTTTTTGCCTGGTTTCACAACCCGGTGCAATTCCTTGAGGGCCTGGGGAATATCCCCTACATTCCGCAGACCGTAACCCATGGTGGCTCCGTCAAATTCATTATCAGCAAAGGGTAAGGCCAAAGCATCTCCTTGCACCCATTGCATCGGTAATTGAGTATATTGGCGTTGATGTTTGCCAGCGGCGATCGCCAATAGTTCAGCACAAAAATCCACCCCCACAACTACTCCACTGGGCCCGACCACCTTTGCCCCCTGGAAAGCTAAATCCCCACTGCCACAGCACACATCCAGGAGGCGATCGCCAAGGACAACACCGCTCCATTTCACGGCCATGGCTTTCCAAATATGGTGCTGGCCAAAGCTTAAAAATGAGTTAAGGTCATCATATTGGGATGCAATGCGGGCGAAAATTTTCCGCACATTCTCTTGGGTCGGCTGGGCTTGGGGGGAATTACTCATCCAACTTTCCGGATTCTTTTTGACGTCACGTGAATTACTAATGATCCTGCGGTACAGGAAGTTTCATTATTTATCCGCAAGAGCACAACCAATAACTGCTTACGCTTTTTTGAACTTTCACCACTATATCGCTCTTCTATCAGAGAAGGAAAGACAAAATAGAGAAAAAGAGCTGAAAGGCAGAGGTCCTATATGATTGCGCCGCGAGAAGCAAAAGAAACAATAGAATTTATAGACAAATATTGTGAAGCCTACAGAGACTTGTTTCCAGAAGTGAGAGGTTTCGAATATTTCAAATATTTACATTTAGAATTAATTGTAGATATAAAAAGGAGAAGATTTGCAGAAATGGCGAGGGTAGTGGGACTAGAAAATAGACAATGATTTGACTATTTCTTTAATCATATTTCCTGATAAATAGAGGAAGCAGGAAGAATTAATATAACTTTGAATTTGGCAGAATGGGAAGCGATACCAATCATTATTGATAAAACAGTAGTCAAAAAAGAAGAGAAAAATAGACTATATAGCCCGCCATTATATTGGGAATCCAGGAAAAATAAAAAGCGGTTGAGCAAAATTATTGTATGCCCAAATACTAGGGATGTGTTAGATTAGCCATTGTAAAATTTTAATAAATTGTGCTCATTGATCTAACGTAAGCTTGAAATCAATACTGAGATAACGATATGTGACCAAACTCACCTAATTTTTCTGCCAAAACAGAAAAGAACAGAGCTAAAACAGTCAAGAAAGCTTCATCTTACTAATTAATTTACTATCTCCAAACTGCCCACGGAGGAAGTGTGTAGGCGGTGAAGTTGAAGGGAAAAAGTGGTGGAGAGCAGGTAAAAGCCTTATTTACCGAGGATTTAGTCCCCATCTATGGAAGCCTGAGAATAGGTCGATTAGCTATAATGACGGACATTGCCCATGTCTGATTTTTCGCCGTTCACACTATCTACCGCTGATTTTTTATGTTTCTTGAAGAACTGAAACCCATCACCCGTGAGCTTTGCCAACAGCCGATCGCCTTTGCTGGGGGATTTGTGTCCGGGGTACTGCGGTTAAAATTGACCGATGATCCCCTGAAAAAATGGTTACAAAAACAAGGGGTAACGGACTTTTCCGGTGCGGACATTGACCAGAATTCCCGGGATAATCGCCCCCAAAGCATTGACATCGACTGATATTGAAATACCGCTATGGGTTCCAGGGGAAGGTTACACCTCCCCTAAAAGTCCACTTCCCACATACTATCGAGCAAAACAGCAGCCCGGAAGCTTTTACCCAGTTGACGTTGGGCGTAGTAACGCATCAGATTTTCCGCCTTAACCCAGTCCCAAGCACGAAAATTTTTCTGGGCGATCGCCGGTAGGTATTGCTGGGGGTTAGGGAGAGAACTTTGGTTTAATTGTTGCAACAGGCTCAGTTCCATGGCCGTTAACCGTCGCAGGTGGGGAATAGGCCCCATATCCCCGGAACTACAGAGATCGACAATGCCCCCTAACTCTGGGCTAAACCCAACCCGCCATTGGCGATCATAAAAATTAGGACTAACGCTTTGGGCCGTGATGGCACAGTGATGAAATTGGGGTGCAAATCCTTCCGCACCGAGGCAATGGAATAGCGCTTGGGCCAAATGGCCGTAAAGATTTTCCCCGGTGGCTTCCGTTTCTAGCCGCCGCAAGTGCTCCGTAAATAGCTCGTAAAGGGATGCTTGGGCACTGGCTTCCGTCCCTAGGGCCAGAATTAGTTCGATTAAATATTGCCCCGCCGCCAAGTTACAGACATTTTGTCCCAGGCCAGGATAGGAATATTGGGTTTCCGCTTGATTAATGCGGTCTAAATTTTTACCTGAAAATAACAGAAACTGGTTAACCACAAAGAGCTCCGTGCGACCCCTGAGGCTAGATTTAGGTTTTCTTGCCCCCGGAGCAATGGCACGGATTAACCCATGGTCAGGCGAAAAAATAGTAACCAGGCGATCGGATTCCCCAAAGGCCATACCTTTAACAATAATGCCTAGGGTTTGGTACGTACGGCTCAAATTAATCTTTGATCATTAACTCAGTCTTTGGCGTTTCAAGAAAAGTCAAACTGCCCTTTTCTCCGTCCAATTCTACTTCACCACCCACCGCTAACACTGCATTAACAGCACCATGGCCAAAGGGTAAATCCGCCACAATGGGTATACCTAAATTCCCCAGGCGATCGCCAAGTACCTCTTCCACTGTGCAACTGGGGAAACCGTTAGGAGCCTCACAGCCACTGAACTGCCCCAGGGCAATACCCGCCAATTTGCTTAAATTGCCCGAAGCTCGCCATTGGGTTAACATACGGTCAATGCGGTAGGGCGCCTCCCCCACATCTTCGATCGCCAAAATTACCTTGTCAAAATTCGGTTGCCAGTCAGTACCCAAAAAATGGGTGGCAACGGTTAAGTTACCAGCGATTAAACGCCCTTGGACCTTCCCTAGGTGCCAACCTTTGCCTGTCAATGGGGCGAGGGGAGAACCTTGGAGATAATTATGGAGTCGTTCCAAGGCCCAATCCGGCTCATCGCCGAGGGTGGTTAATACTGGCCCGTGGAGGCTAATAATGCCCGATTTCAGCAGACTCCATAAAAGGCCAGTCACGTCGGAAAAACCAATTAGCCATTTGGGTTGATCAATTTCTGGCCATTGCCAATTTTCCAGTAGCCGGGCCGAGCCATAACCCCCCCGACTGCATAGAATACCTTTGCAATCTGGATCCAACCAGGCATTGAGTAAATCTTCCCGCCGTTGTTGATCCGTTCCCGCTAGGTAACCAAGGCGATTTTCGTAGCCCTGGCTGAAGGTAACTTCGTAACCCCACGATCGCCAAATTTCAACCCCTTTTTGAAAGTCCACCAATTCCCGCAAACTACCGCTGGGGGAAACCACCGTTAGGCGATCGCCTGGTTGCAGGGGGGCAGGTTGACGAAATTTTTCGGGCAAGGAAAACATTTTTGAAAGACTTGTAGGAATTTATGGAACAGAATTTCCATCTAACCATGTTGGGCTAAATATTCCGCCAAATCCTCAATCAGTCTGGGTAATTCCGCCTCTGTGGTTAAACGAATGCGCTCATCCCGCACTGTTAACAACACCTTGGCCGCAAAGGGACTGGGGTAAATATTAGGATTACAAAACACCTCCAGAAACACTTCTCCACTGTGGCAATATTCCAAATTCCTCTGTTTTTCAGGCCTGCCCCCTTGGTTCACCTGGGCACCGATGGCTTTTAACTGATTGACTAACTGGTTAATTTCCCCCTGGAGGGCGATCGCCGCTTCAGTACTAAAGGGAAAACGAACGGAACCTTGGAGCAAGTTGAGGGTGAGGGGAGCTGTCATCGGCACAATGGGGCGGGGAAGTTGGTTGGCAGAACTGGAAAAGACAAACTTTGGCTTTCAGCATCTTTTCCAGGGTACTGCGCTGAATGGAAATTGGAGCAGAACATCTTTAGGAATCTTCTTTTACCATGGAGGCATGATGTTGATATTTCCGCCCAAGGGAGAAGGTTATTATGTGCCAAAACTGCGGTTGTAGTGCGGTGGGAACCGTTGCCCATAGCCACCACCATGGAGACGGAAATTTTACCCATAGCCACGATGACCATTCCCATGCCGGACATCATCACCATAGTCACGCTCTAGAATCCATCCCCAACAACGGTTTAGACCAGCAGACGGTGACCATTACCCCCGATCGCCAGTCCATCACCATTGGCCAAGAGATTCTCAGCAAAAACGATCATTTAGCGGCAAGAAATCGAAGCTACTTCCAGGCTAAAGGTTTACTGGTAATGAATTTCCTTTCTTCCCCTGGGGCCGGCAAAACTGCCCTAATCCAAAAAATGGTCGGCGATCGCCAAAAAGATCATCCCACCGCAGTCATTGTGGGGGATTTAGCTACGGATAATGATGCCCAACGTCTCCGCAGTGCCGGGGCGATCACCATTCAGGTAACCACGGGCAATATTTGTCATTTGGAAGCGGCAATGGTGGCCAAGGCGGCCCAACAGTTGGATCTAGACAACATCGAAGAATTGATTATTGAAAATGTCGGCAATTTAGTTTGTCCCGCCGCCTACGATTTGGGGGAAGATTTGCGGGTCGTACTATTTTCCGTTACCGAAGGGGAAGATAAACCCCTCAAATATCCGGCCACATTTAAATCAGCCCAGGTTATTTTAGTGACAAAACAGGACATTGCCGAAGCAGTGGGTTTTGATGAAGAGTTAGCCTGGCAAAATCTGCGTCAGGTAGCTCCCCAAGCCAAAATTTTCGCTATTTCCGCCCGCACTGGAGCAGGGTTACAGCCCTGGTATGACTATTTACACCAATTTCGATTGGAACTCCCATCTCCATCTGCCGAACTAGCATTGGCCTAGGGGGCTGGGGGAAAACATGACTTTGACGCACCAAGGGCTCCAGGCCGTAGTTAGTGCGGCCCAAATGCAGAGCATTGAAAACTGGTTATTTGACCGGGGTATGCCCGTGGCAGCGTTGATGGAAAAGGCAGCTCTGCACATAGCCAACAGATTGCAAGTCCTCTATCCCCTAGCTAAATATCCCCGCATCGGTGTAGTGGTGGGGCCAGGCCATAACGGTGGCGATGGCTTGGTGGTGGCCCGGGAGCTCACTTTGCATGGCTACCACGTTAAAGTTTTCCAATCCTTAGAACAGTTAAAACCCCTGACCCAAAACCATACTAATTACGCTAAAAGTTTAGGTATTCCTTGGCTGGATGGGGTCAACGCTTTGGCCCATTGCGATCTAATTATTGACGGGCTGTTCGGCGTTGGTTTAACTCGACCGATCACCGGGGCGATCGCCGATCTGATTACAACCATTAATATTCTCCCTATACCCATTGTTAGCATCGATTTACCATCGGGTATCCATACGGATACAGGGGAAATTTTAGGCGTGGCGGTGCAGGCGGAGCGGAGTTTTTGCCTTGGCCTCTGGAAACGGGCCCACTTCCAAGACAGGGCTTTGCCATACCTAGGACAAACGGAATTGCTCAATATTGGTTTACCCCCCCAGGCGATCGCCGAGGTTTTGGGGCATGGCTGGCCGCTACAAGTCCTTAGCTCTGACCAGGGCAAAGAAGCGTTGTTCCCAAGGCGGCCCCTGGTTACCCATAAATATCAGCAGGGTCATTTGTTACTCATCTGTGGTTCCCAACAATATGCCGGCGGAGCGTTATTAAGCTGCTTGGGAGCAAGGGCCACTGGGGTAGGCATGGTGACTGTGGCAGTGCCTAAAAGTGTTACAAGCCTCATCCATAGTCAATGCCCAGAAATGCTAGTCCACGGTTGTTTGGAAACCCATTCCGGGGCGATCGCCGGGTTAGGAAATTTAAACCTTGCCAGTTATAGCGCCATTGCCCTGGGGCCGGGATTAAGTCTTGACGTGGGGCCAGTGGTGGAAGAGGTTTTAAATGTTGCCTGCCCCCTAATTTTGGATGCCGATGCCCTGAACAAAGTCGCCCAACAGAAATTACTGCCCCTGTTAGCCCAAAGGACAGCTCCCACTGTACTCACTCCCCATGGGGGGGAATTTAAACGACTTTTTCCCGACCTTGACCAAGGCGATCGCCTCACGGCCGCCCAAACAGGAGCGGTAAGGAGCCAAACTACGGTCTTACTCAAGGGGGCCAAAACCATCATTGCTGACCCCACCGGCCCCACTTGGCTGATCAAGGACAGTACCTCCGCTTTAGCTCGGGGCGGCAGTGGTGATGTCTTAACTGGATTAATGGGAGGAATCTTAGCTCAACCATCAGATTTGCCCCTAGTCCAAAGGGTGGCAGGGGTCGCTTGGTGGCATGCCCAGGCGGGAATTTTTGCCGCCCAACAAAGAACGGTGTTGGGGGTAGATGCCCAACATTTAGCTGAGTATCTGCTCCCAACCTACCGGAGATGGACTGCTGGGGAAAGCATCACCGATCGCCCCGGTCTTGTTCCCCGCTGTACTCGGCCTTTCGATGGCTAACCGGCTGGAAATTAGCCCAGAGTAGGGCCGCAATGCCAATGTTAATGGAGACGTCCGCTAGGTTGAAAATGGGGAAATTAATTAGGCGGAAATCCAAAAAGTCGATCACATGGCCGAGGAAAAATCGGTCAATGCCATTGCCCACGGCCCCCGCCAGGATACAACCATAGCCCAATTGTTCTAGCTTCCGTAGGGGAACCTTACCGGCAAAGATAATTAAGCCCACACTTACCCCCAGGGAAAGCCATTTGAGCCAACCCGCTCCTCCCCGAAAGGCGCTGAATGCCGCTCCGGTGTTGAGCACATAGGTGAAATGAAACACCCCCGACCAGAGG
Organism: Synechocystis sp. PCC 6714; assembly: GCF_000478825.2. Classification (NCBI taxonomy): domain Bacteria; kingdom Bacillati; phylum Cyanobacteriota; class Cyanophyceae; order Synechococcales; family Merismopediaceae; genus Synechocystis; species Synechocystis sp. PCC 6714. The sequence goes on from NZ_CP007542.1 coordinate 529,445, forward strand.
GGCAAACTGGTGCCCACGGGGGCCATGGCCTGGCTGACCCAGAGTTTACTGAGCTGGTCCAAAACAATACCGGCGATCGCCACCTGCCAGAAGAGGGGATTTTTAGCGAGGGAAAAAGACCGGGCCATCAATAAAATAAAATTCTCCGCAAAAAGTAAGCCAACACGGCGGTTAAACAGACCAGGATAATCTGGCCGGGCAGGGCCATGAGGGAAAAGGTGATCAGGGCCTGGGGCAAGGCTGACAAGGGCAAAATGGGGGGATTACCCAGTTTTAGTAAAGCCATCAGCACCAGATAAACCATACCGGCACCGTGGATGACGCCCAAACCCGCTAAGCAACTGAGGGCTAGGCTTTCAATTTTGGTGGGGGAACGGTAGGCTAACCAACCACAGAGCCAAGCTCCAGGAATAAAGCCCAACAGATAGCCAAAGGTGGGTTGTTGCCAATAATCCCAGCCCCCCCCATGGGCAAAAATGGGCAACCAGGCTAGCCCAAGGGTAATGTAGCCCAACTGGGCGATCGCCCCGGCCCTACTGCCCCCCACACAGGCTGTGAGCAACACTGCACCCACCTGATAGGTTGTGCCAAGGGGATGGGAGTAAATGCCCGCCTTCCACCATTGCCAAGGGGGATTGGTGGCAAATACCTGGACAAAAGTACAGAAAATAGTCAACAGCAGTCCGGCGATCGCCAACAGGACTTCTGCCACCAGGGAAGGCTTGGGGAGTTCAATCTCCTCCGTCACTAGGTCGAGGTCAGACTCAGGATTGGTATTCACCGGGGATAGGGGCTTCTCCCCCTTGGAGGCCAAGGGATGCCAATAATTTTTGATCTTGTTCTGGGGGTTGGCCCAGGGTAGTTAAGTAATGGCCCACTAGCATAGCGTTAATGCCTGCTTTTAGCCCTAAATCCTGTAGTTCCCCCATCACCGCCTCCCGGCCCCCGGCATAGCGAATAATCTGCTGGGGCAAAATAAAGCGAAAAATGGCGATCGCCTTGAGGGCATCATAGGGATTTAACTTTTGTTGTTCCCCCAAAGGAGTACCGGGACGGGGATTGAGCAGGTTAAGGGGCACCGATTCCACCTCCAGTTCCCGCAGAGCTAAGGCTAGATCGATACGGTCTTCCCAGCTTTCCCCCATGCCCAAAATACCGCCGGTGCAAGCTTGAATGCCCGCCGCTTTGAGGTTTTTCACCGTATCTACCCGGTCTTGCCAAGTGTGGGTAGTGACAACTTTGTCGTAATAGTTAGCCGATGCTTCCAGGTTATGGTTATAACGGGTTACCCCGGCTTCCCTCAACCGTTGGGCTTGTTCCGGGGTTACTTCCCCCAGGGCACAGCAGGGCTTGATGTTGGTTTCCTGGACAATTTGCCGCACCGTGGCGAGAATTTGTTCAAATTCTTTATCTTTAGGGCTATGGTACTTGGGGCCCCGACCCTGGCTAACTAAGCAAAAGCGTTTGGCCCCCGCCGCCGCCGCCGCCCTTGCCTGCTCTAAAATCTCGGCTTGGGTTTTCAGACCATAAATGGGGGAGTTGGGGTCTGGATGGTGACTGGATTGGGAGCAAAAGCCGCAGTTTTCCGAACAGTTGCCGGATTTAACATTGATGATGCTACACAGATCCACTACGTTGCCACAGCAGGCTTGGCGAATGTTATTGGCCGCTTCACAGAGCAAAAGAATATTCTCTTCCCCCTCGATCGCCGCCAACTGCAATGCCTCTTCCCGCGTTAGGCGATCGCCGTCGATAATGCGCTGACTAAGGCTGGTCAACCAGGTTTCCATTGCCTCGCTGGGCTCAGCCGGGGAATTGGTGGGGGAAGGAGGACGAGAAGATGCTAGAACCACGGCAATGTTGGGTTAGGGGTCTGAATCGAGATTAAAGGGCATTTTATCACGGTGGGCAAAGGTGCCAGAGGTTGGGCTAATCCTTACCCCGACGTTTGAGCTCCATTTTCACTGCTTCCACCACCGTTTCAATTACCTGTACCCGGGCGAAATATTTATCATTGGCGGATACTACCGTCCAGGGAGCAGCAGGAGTATTGGTGCGGGCCATCATTTGGTTCACCGCTACGTTGTAAAGGGGCCATTTTTCCCGGTTACGCCAATCCTCATCGGTGAGTTTGTATTGCTTAAAGGGGTTGTTTTGCCGTTCTTCAAAGCGGGCTAACTGTTCTTCGGGACTAATATGGAGGAAAAATTTGACCACCACATAACCTTCCGCCGTTAATTCCGCTTCAAATTCGTTGATTTCCCGGTAGGCTCGCAACCATTCCTTTTCCCTAGCAAAACCTTCCACCCTTTCCACCATCACCCGGCCGTACCAACTACGGTCAAAAATACCAATTTTTCCACCGGGGGGAATCCGGCGCCAGAAACGCCAGAGGTAATGGAATCGGGCTTCTTCCTCCGTGGGGGCAGCGAAAGTATTGACCTGGTAACTGCGGGGATCTAGGGTATCAGTTAACCTTTTAATGGCTCCCCCCTTGCCCGCCGCATCCCAACCTTCAAATAAGGCAATTACCGGCACCTTTTCCTGGTAAATTTTGGCTTGCAGTTTACGCAATTCAATCTGGCTGTCCCGCAATTTTTGTCGATAGTCATCTTTACTTAATTGGACAGTCAAATCCACTTTGGCTAGAAAATTAGGTTCCGTGGGCAAAAGTTCGCTCTGGGAGGGGAGATGGGCGACTTGAGTGTTGGCTCTGACCCGTTTTTGGTCTAAGGCTTGGACAATCACCGCCACCAATTGGGACAATACTTTTACCCGAGACCACCGTTCACAATCCCCTTCCACCAAAGTCCAAGGGCCGTAACCGGTGCTGGTGTAGGTGAGCATTTCCTCCACTAGGGCGGCATATTCCTGGTAGCGTTTTTCCTGTTGCCAATCCTCCGGCCGCACCCGCCACATTTCCAGCTCGTCTGCTTCGTACTTTTTCAGGCGTTTTTTCAACTCTTTTTGACTGATATGCACCCAAAATTTGGCGATCGCCGCTCCATCTTCCACTAACTGACGCTCAAAGGCGTTGATGTCCCGCATGATTAGGGGGACCTGGGGGGCCGGCACCCGGCCGAATAATCTTTCCTCTAGGCAATTGGTGTACCAACTGTGATAAAAAAATCCCAAACTTCCTTTGGGGGGAAGCTTTTGCCAAAAACGCCAGAGCACAGGGTACATTCGCTCCTGTTCGTTGGCCGCAAAGGTGGGGTTAACGGAAAATCCCCTCGGGTCCATATAGTTAACGATTTTCTTCAGCAATGTACCTTTGCCGGCGGCGGCCCAGCCTTCCAAAACAATAATCACCGGAATTTGCTCTTCCCAGCAGGACTGTTGCAAACTCCGCAACTGTTGCATCAAATCTTCCAGCTGTTCTTTATAACTTTCTTTATCTAGTTTGAGGGAAAGGTCAAGGGCGTCTAACATAGGCGATCGCCAGGGGTAGGATTAATTATTAGGGCTAAGTTTAACTTTTAAGGGATTTGGAGGCCATGGGCGGCCAATCCCCTAAGTGCCTGTTTTAAAAGTAATGTTCTCCCACCCCACATCTCCAGCAAATTTGGGGGACGTTGAAGATTTTTCTCCCGAGAATCAGGGGCTAGGGAAGTTTTTCAAACACTTTTTAAACGCTGAAGGGATATTAGCAAAGGACAGGTCATAGCGGAGATTTACTCGGGTTGGGGTTGGCTCGATTGTTGGAAAATGCCCCAGATGGCTTGGCCGACGCCATGGAGTAACACCATTCCGCTATAGCCAATATTATGTGTACGATATTGAGTTACGGTAATTAGCAATAAAAGAATTTAAGTTGTTTTATCCGAAGCTGAACTCGATCAGTACTGGAGAGGTGGAAGGGCGCTTTAAGTCATTTCAAATCAGCCAATTGAATGCGAGGGTCGGTGAATTTCAGTAATAAGTCCGCCAGGAGATTGCCCACAATCAGTAGGGTTGCCCCCATCATTAAACTACCCATCACTAGATAAAGATCCTGGGCTGTCACCGCTTGTAAAATCAGGCGGCCCAAACCGGGCCAATTGAAAAAGAATTCGGCAATGAACGCGCCACTGAGGAGACCGGCAAACTCAAAGCCCAGGATGGTGATTAGCGGATTGATAGCATTGCGGAGGGCGTGGACGTAAATAACTCGGTTTTCTGGCAGACCTTTAGCCCTCGCTGTTTGGATATAGTCTTGGCGCAACACATCTAACAGTTGTCCCCGCATTAGCCGTTGTAGCCCAGCAAAACTAGTAATACTCAAGGCCAGGGTAGGTAAAATCATGTGCCAAGCAATGTCCCAGACTTTGTGGGGCCAGGAAAATTCGGCAAAATCAATGCTGGTCATGTCCCCCACCGGCAATAGGGGAGAAACGGATTGAGCAAGGAATAACAGGAGCAAAGCTGTGATAAAGCTGGGAAATCCTTGGCCAATGTAGCTAATTACCCGCAAACCTCGATCTAACAATGTATTTTGCTGAACAGCACCCACAATACCCAAAGGAATGGCGATCGCCCAGGTGAGAATGATGGACGTGATGGCCAACAGTAGGGTGGCAGGAATCCGTTCCATTAATAAGGAGGCAACAGAACGGTTATAGACAAAACTTTCGCCAAAATTAAATCGGGTCACCACTTGGGTGAGCCAGCGCCAATATTGCACATACCAAGGTTGGTCTAGGCCAAATTGAACTTTTAGCTGTTGGATGGTTTCCGGGGAAATTTTCGGATTTTGCTGGAGGGTATCGAGGTAACTGCCGGGGGCCAACTGGATAATGGCAAAGCTTAATAGGGATGCCAGTAGTAAGGTAATCAGTCCTTCTATTAACCGCTGGACAACATAGGCCAAGTCGTCATTTTGGAGCCAACGGAGGGGATTACGCATGGATTAATTGACCAAAAACTGCTGGTTAGATCCTGTCTAGGGATTGCTCCTAGCCAATATACCCTAAGGCTTTTATCGGTGCAGATGCCGATCGCCAAGGGGCCATGGGTCATCGGAATCCGCTAAGGTTAGGAACGTATTTTGTTTGACAGGAACTGAGCCGAACTATGGGAGCTATCCAAGCCATTCGTGGAACCCGTGACATTGTGCCCCCGGAAACCAACTATTGGCAATGGGTAGAGGCGATCGCCAAACGCATTTTAGACCGGGCTTTATACCAAGAAATTCGCACCCCTATTTTTGAGCAGACCACTCTGTTTGAGCGGGGCATTGGGGAAGCCACCGACGTTGTGGGCAAAGAAATGTATAGCTTCACCGACCGGGGCGATCGCCCTATTACCCTAAGACCCGAAGGCACAGCGGGGGTGGTACGGGCTTATATTGAACAGAATTTACAGTCCGCTGGAGCAGTACAACGATTGTGGTATACCGGGCCTATGTTCCGCTACGAAAGACCCCAGGCCGGTCGGCAAAGACAATTCCATCAATTGGGGGTAGAAGTATTGGGCAGTGCCGATCCCAGGGCTGACGTGGAAGTGATTGCCTTAGGCACCGACATTCTCAAAGCCCTTGGTTTGAGTAACCTTTCCCTCGCCTTAAATTCCGTCGGTAATGGCGGCGATCGCCAAAGATACCGGGAAGCTTTGATCGCCTACTTAACCCCTTTCAAAGATGAACTAGATCCCGATTCCCAGGACCGGTTGGAGCGCAATCCCCTGAGAATTTTGGACAGCAAAGCTAAGCGCACCCAGGAAATTGTCCAGGATGCCCCCAGCATTTTGGATCATCTCGGAGCGGATTCCCAACGGCACTTTGACCAAGTACAACAATTACTGACGGACTTAGGCATTGCCTACCAACTTACCCCCACCCTGGTGCGGGGCTTGGATTACTACACCCACACTGCCTTCGAAATTCAATCCAGCGATCTGGGGGCCCAGGCCACCGTTTGCGGTGGCGGTCGTTACGATGGCCTAGTGGCGGAATTGGGCGGCCCCGTTACCCCTGCCGTGGGCTGGGCCATGGGATTGGAGCGTTTAATTATTCTTTTGCAACAAATGGCCACGCCTCCCATTGCTGGCCCGGATTTTTACCTTGTTTCCAAAGGAGAAAAAGCAGAACCCCAAGCCCTAATTTTGGCGCAACAATTACGCAACCAGGGATTATCCGTCGCTTTAGATCTCAGCGCCAGTGCCTTTGGTAAACAATTTAAGCGGGCTGATAAATCCGGGGCGATCGCCTGCTTAGTGTTGGGGGAAGGGGAAATGGCAACAGGCACAGTACAACTTAAATGGCTGGCCAGCAAAACCCAAGAAACAGTGCAGTTGGAGGATTTAATGGGGGACATTACGGAACTCAAACAACGTTTAGCGGGACATAGGGGAAAATAACCCCACCTCACCTCTAACTTTTCTGTGACCTGCCATGACCCCATGGACGATTTGGTTTAAAACCGCTGACAACCAAAGTTGGCAACCCCTGGATTCCTGCCGCTCTCTCCCCCTGGGCCATTACCGTCTAGCGGCCCGTCTGGCAGTACCCCATAAGTATGTGCAATGGCGTTGGAAATTTTTTTCGGCCACCGGCAAAGTTGAAAACCACGATTTCCAGGGGCGCACCAACCAAGAAGGACTTATTTCCCTGTTGGATCTGCACACCGTCCAACCCGGCACCTGGCAACTGAATGCCCAGCCAGACTTATTTGATCAGCTTTGTGGAGAAACCTGGCAAATCCGTTTTCAATTCCAAATTGTTAGTCCTGCCATGGCTACGGTCACAGTACCGAAATTGAATGCTGAACCAGAGGAATTTGAGCCGGAGCAGGAAACAGAGGCAGCAAATAACGCCATTGTGCCCCATCCCATGCGTCCTATGGTGGTGCCAGAGCTTGATCCAGAGCCCGTCCCGGTGCTTCAGTGGCACAGAAAAACAAGGGTAAAATTAACTGAAAATGAAGCAGTAGAGTCTAGTAACTCTCTGGAAATAATAGGGGTAGAGGGAAATACAGAAAACATAGAAAACAGAGTGGAGGAGAAAACTGTGGAATCGATGGCTACCACAGCCCCGGGCACTGAGAAGACGATGGAGGAAAATATGGACGATCAAATCCTTGAACCGGTGGTAACAATCGCCGCCAATGTCGAAGCAAGGGAAAAACAAGTAAAAGAAACAGTACAGGAAGAAATTCTAGAGCCGGTGGCGGCCATGGCCTCGGATGTTTTTGCAAAAAAAGAAGAAATACCAGAGGATCAACAGCCAGAAGCTTTGGTAGTAGCAAAGTCATCAGCTGATACTGATGCCGAAGACCAGTTAGAAAAATCAGAGCGTTTTAACCCTTTCCGTTCCATCAGCTACTCTGTGGAGCTAATTTATCCAGAATTGGAAAATCCCATCCAGGTGGACATCACGGTTATAGTGGACGAAAATCGCCGCCCGGCCAATCTGAATTTGCCCGATCCCCGCAGGATGATCAGTCCTTTGCATCGACGGCCCAACAAGTCCCGATCGCCTCTGCCCCCCAAATTAACGTCTACGGTGGATTAATTTCAATGCCAAATGGGGGAAATTGAGTTAGAGACTGGAATTGCCTGACTCAAAAACAGATCCCTGTAATATTGCAGAAAACACCCTGAATTAGTGAATTGCCCCCAGACCGGTTGTAATAATCATCGTTATTAAGGTTACTATTGTACCGATTAGCTTCGGGACTATTAACAATTTCATTCCTCACATTTTCAAAGGTACTGCCTGCGATGACGGCATTGCGATAACCCTGTAATCCTTGTGAGTCAGCGTTACGACCTAGGTATTCTTGGTAAACCACATCCAATGCTTGCTTGAAGTCTTGGCTATTAACCAAATCCCGGCGGGCTTGGGCTAGGGAATAATTAGAATTATTTACAAACTGATTATAATTCCTTAACTCACTGGCACTGGAATTGCGTCCCAATACCTGGATATACATATCATTGAACTGCCGCTGATGTTCAGAATTATAATTGCCTTGGTTATAGTTATCACGGTTATTATAATTGCGATTTCGAGCTTCGGTACTATTGCTAATCTCATCCTTAATATCAGCCAAGCTTCGACCATTAACAATTAAATTACGGTAACTTACAAGGCTGTTATTATCAAGATTTTGTCCTAAATATTCCCGATAGAAATTATTAATGGATTGATAAAATTCTTCACTATTAATTAGGTTTTCACGAACCTGTACCGAAGACCAACCTTGACTGTTAATAGTTTGGGTAAAGTCTCGGATTTCATTACTGGTGGCATTGCGTCCCAACACTTGCAGGAACAGATTGTTAATTTCCGACTCACGATTATAGCGAATGTTAGACCGCCTATTGTTATTGGCTTGATAGCGGAAACTGCCATAGTTGGGGCAATTAATAACATTATTGTTCCGTAGACAACTAATCTCAGTCGGGCGGGAATTATACCGGTGATTGTTATTGGTTTGATAGCGGAAACTGCCATAATCGGAACAATTAATTACATCACTGTTCCTTACGCAGTTAATGGTTTCAGATTGCGCCATTGCCGGAGCTATGCTAGTCAGGGATAATAATAGGAGAGTAGCTGTAGATAAAGTTAAAGTTTTCATTGATAAAATACGAATTCCTATGTCTTGATCTTGACAAAGAAGTGGGTCATTTATCGTTGGAATTGTACAAATTGATTGACTACAGTGATAAATATATTTAGATGTTGAAAATATAGTCTCAATAATCCAGGGCAAAATAATAAATAATGCCAATCCCTAACCTAATTCCAAACAGGCCAGGCCGTAGATGTCTTCCAAGGGGAGTTGGGGCGGATTGCCCTTGTACATGCGTAAATTTAACAAGGCCAGTTCAAAGCCCCGTTCTTCCAATAGATAAATGGCATCTTGATTCACCTCTGGCACATCAATAAATACTGGCCCCTGGCGATCGCCGAGTAATACATCTAGCAAAGCTCCTGCTAGGGCGGTACTATCAGCCATCAAGGGACCCAACCGCCAGCCCTGGGGACTGCCATCATGGTCATCGGGCAATAAACATGGCCGAATGCGACCGTAGCCACAACAATCCCCTTGGCTATCTAGGATAACCATTACTTTTCCTTCGGGGCGTTGTAACCATTCATGCAAAAACAATGGCCGGGGAGTGGCTTCGTGGCGGGCATCGTAGGCTTGCACTTTGGCTTCCATTAGTTCATTCCCAGCCATGAGTTGATAGCCAGGGGGTAGATCTGGAGCAAAACTTGGCCGGACACAGGAACGGCGATCAGCAGGGGGTAAACGATAGCGGCGGGTGTAATAGGCGGGATGAAAGCCCCATTTTTGATAATCTTCCACCCTAGTTAAGGCCGCTTCCAGACCAACACAGCCCACGTCCTGCAAATGGTCGATCGCCGTTTGCCACAGAGCCACCCCAAAACCCCGACCTCGATATTCCGGCTGGACTAGAAACAGGCCAATAAAGCCGTAATTGTAGTCGTAACGAACCCCGGCAATGCAACCCACCGGCACTCCTTGCCATTCCCCTACCCACACCCCAGCGTTATCGGTGTCACAAAAAATCCCCACATCCCCTATGCCTGGACAAAAGCCTTCTTGCTGGGCCCAACGGGTTACCAACGGGCGATCGTCAACTTCCATGGGACGAATTAGGTAACTCATAGATTAGGGCGAAACAAAGGAGGAATCAGTCAAGGATTTTATAACATCGGTGCCAGGGCGATCGCCATTATTGTGAGTTGTAATTTTTCGGCGATCGTCTACTACAAGATATTTATAATCATGGTGCATTCCCAACAATCTATTAGCTGAGTAGGAGTAGGAGAAATTTCACCACAAGATCAGCGATCAAACTAAACTAATTTAAATTTTTATCCCTGTGCAATAAATCCAGAGAGGTTTTTGGGGATATAAAATATTGCTTCATGCTCACTAAAAAATATTTTCTGATGATATACTTCTACCGATACTTAAAACAGTGTTATCTATGTCACTCACTAGATTTCTAACCCATGGTTATTTTCCATATGAGTTACCTCAATGCTTTTCTTCGAGTTCATATGGTCAGTTGATTGGCAATCTAAATAGTACAAGTGCTATTCCGAATAGTTTGCTAAAACCAACAGTACCAGGTAGTAGTAATCGTTTTAGAACCGCACCTCTACTCAAACATAATTTAGCAAGAGTTAATAGATTTCGTCGAATTTTAGGTGTTCCTAATCCCATTCTCTACATGAATTTATGTAAAGAAATTACAGACAATTGGGAAGAGATTAATTCATTTATAAAAGGAAGCTCGCTCTCTTATACACAACCAGCTTTCACTAATAACGGAAATAGGGCTTTTAATTATAATTCTCTGCCTTCTAATCTTCCACAAATTAGGGCACATCATCGCAGTAATGGGAAATATCTTCTTGTAACGGATATACAACAATTTTATCCTTCTATCTATACACACTCTTTACCTTGGGCACTTCATACAAAAGATGTGGCAAAAAGTCAAAGAACAAACTACCAGTTAACTGGGAACCGACTGGATAGATGTGTTCGTAATATGCAAGATTCGCAAACTATGGGATTGCCATTAGGTCCTGACTCTTCAAGAATATTGTCTGAAATGTTATTGACTGCTGTCGATATGGAATTACTCAAAGAATACCCTGATTTAAAAGGATTTCGAAGAATAGATGATTATGAATTGACCTTTAGAACAAGAAGTGAGGCAGAGACAGCACTGGGCATTTTGCAGGGAATTTTGTCGGAATTTGAATTATCTCTTAATGAATCAAAAACACAAATACTAGAGTTGCCTTTACCTTTAGAAGAGACATGGACATTTACATTTAAGAATTTTAACTTTGAAGCAAGATCTCCTTTGTCAATTATTCAAAATTTAACAAGCTATTTTGGTTTAGCTTTCGATTTAGCACCTAAGCATCCACAAAGCTCAGTTATTGGTTATGCCATATCTCGTATTAAGAATGAAGATTTTTCTAATAGGTTGGTCTGGAAAGTTTATCAGAATTTATTGATACAATCAATGATCGCTGAACCAGGAGCTATTCGATATGTCTTGTTTGAGCTTCAGAAATACAAGAAAAAATTTTCTCTTAGAATCGATCAAGACAAAATTCAGGATGCTCTAGAACAGATGATTCAGTCACATTACGCTTTAGGCCATGGGAGTGAAATTGCTTGGTCTATTTGGGCTACAATTATCCTAAACGTACAACTAAGCGAATTGTCATGCAATATAATTAGTCAAATTAATGAACCATTAGTCCCTTTGTTAGCTTTACATGCTGAGTCTTTAGGGTTAACTAAAATCGCTTTAGATCACACACATTGGTCTTCCTTAATGACTGAAGAAGAATTATGGGGAAATAACTGGCTACTATGCTATGAAGCAAATGTCAAAAATTGGCTGCCATCTGTTGGAAATGTAGATCATGTTAATAATGATCCTGCATTTTCATTCCTCAAAGAAAACAATGTAGTATTTTATAATCTTAATGCAATTAGTATAGCTCATTCTCAATGGGAATCTCGTTTCTCCATTTCAGACCTTGTTGGTTATACTTCCTCTGATGAAGAAAATATGGGTGAGATGAATTCTGATTTTTAACTAAGATCGTAATTTACAATAAATCATAAATTTTCAAAACTACACATGTTCAGATCGTGTAGTCAATGAAATGTAACGCGCCATATTTTTAATGACAGTAATCAATTAATCAAGAGTTTCTGGATCAATGCCCAACTCCCGCAGTTTTGCTACTAACTTTTCCGCTTTTTCTTCAGCTTGAATCACTTTTTCTTCTGGATTAGGTAACAGCTTTCCTTGAAGATCCCACCACCGTAACCAAGGCAATTCCATGTTTTGATAGGTTCCTTGCCAAATGCCTAGCGCAACTTTTAATTCTGGAATTTCATACTTTCCATAGGCGTTCGGATTCATTAATTCATAGTGGCTACCGACCAGGTAATATAGCTCAACACTCGCCTTTTCCACCTCGTAGATCCCGTAATAAGCCGGACGAATAACCGTTTCGTAGATCCAAAATTTGCCAGTCCAAGGGGTGCGATCACGTTCCTCAGAACCATCACCAGAAACGAACTCTAAAACGATCTGCGGCGGGATGATTTCTTGCCATAACACATAGGAGCGTCGGCCCTTGCCATTGAGTAACGGCGGCACATTTGGCACATAAAACCAGTCTGGGGCTTCGGCTCCCCGCTGTGGTGGTTCGGTTAAACGCCAATAAATGCCGCTATCTTGACCGATGGTGTACTGTCCATCAGCATGAATTTGATCCAAGACTGGACGGATCGCACTGGTCAGCAAAATACTTTGGGGATGTTCCTGAAAATTCTTCACGAAAGTACCGTCTTCACAAGGAAGCTGGGTGTGATCGGGCAGGGGCGTAAATGTTTCCTTGGCAAGCATGGGACTATGCTCCTTGGTGGTTGCCTAATGTTCCTTGATCCTAGCGAATTAATGTCTTTGGCGTAGAAAATTTAAGAGCCTTTCAAATTTGGCAAGAATCAGGGCGATCGCCATTATTGTGAGTTGTGATTTTTAGGCGATCGCCAACTTCCATGGGAGGAATTAAGTAACTCATAGATTAGGGCAAAACAAGAGTTAAGGATTTAATCACAGCAGTGCTAGGGCGATCGCCAAGGTTTAGCTCAGCCAAAATTAACTGGACAATAACCTCGCTAAAATAGTCGGGAAAACGGTGCATTTCCTGGGCATGGTCTAGCAAAAAGGTGTGGTAATAATGCCCCAGGGATTTTTCTAGTTTGATGAGGCTCTGGAAAAAATCTGGTAATTCTCGGAGACGGTGGGGATAATTATGCTTGAGAATGTTTAAAAAATGGCGAAAATGACTGCCTTCATCCTGCACCAAATGTTGAGCGACTCTGGCAAAGCTTTTACCAAAGGGTTGGTAATATTCCCGTAGATCTCGACGATAGGAAAACATAGACCCCAACTCGTCAAATACCAGGGTACTAACAATGGTAAACTCGTCTTGTAAAACCCAAGCAATAGGTTCTAAGCTAGGCGATCGTTGCTTAAAATTGGTCTCTATGGCGGTAACACTAAGTCCAGATAAACAACTATAAATGTGTCGTAAAGCTTGATAATGCTTTTGTTCATCTCCCAACCACAGGGGCAATAAAGCCATCAAATCTGGGGACAATTCCCCTGAACGAGATAGGAGATAATTGTAAAGAAATTGAGCATCACCCTCTGAGTAAACGTCCTGACTGAGTAGAACGCAAAAATTACTTTTAAGGGCAGGATTTAAACTCTCTAAAATACTTGGGGATAGTTGATAATTCAGAAGTGCTGAATGATAATAAAGTTCACTATGGTTAACTTTTGTTGCTTTGCTTAGGGCTTTACCAATGTCTAATGAGTATGTTTTCATTTTTGTTTTTTGATATATGACGTTCTATATCAACTGTTTATACCCAACTTCTGCAAAAAACGCCATAAAGATAATATACTTTATTTAATGCGAGCATCATAAAACCCTCTAAACCCTTTCCACACCTCCCCACCTTGTCTAACATTATTGTTGGCTAAACATACCCAGTATTCGTTCATTTCATCATTGTTAGCATATTTTGGCAAAGGGAATTTTTCCATAGATTGCAAAAAAGATAATTGCTCTGAAGATAGCATTGGACATTTTTTTTGGTATTCAATTTGAGATAAATCCTGCATTGTTAATTTTATATTTAATTCCACAACTTCACCAAATTTTAAAATTATGGGGCTAAAGACAACACCCATCCAGATAAATGTCAATAAAAAGTTTACTTTAGTGAAAAACTTTGAAAGTTTAAATGCGAGCCAAACAAAACCCAAAGGAACAAGAGCCATGGATGCGACCCATTGTCTAGTCATTATCCAATAATTACTCCTGTAAGAAATATAAGATATAAAAACTGATATTATTAGAGCGAAAGTTATTAGAAGAATGGGAGTTGTAATCTCTTTAATATAAATTTGCTTATATTTTGGTAAATAAAGAACAACTAAAACAGAAATAAGACTTATGAAAATCACCGGATATATTAGCTTTTGTAAAAATTCAAAGTGAGTTAATTCAAAAAATACTTGTAGCAGTTTATCTATTTTTATCCATTCAAAAGGATCGAATGATGTTTTAGCAGTGGGGTTTCCCCTTAACCAAGTTAGTGATCCAACTAAAATAAATAACCCTGATCCAAATAAACATAAAGGAACATTAATATGCTCTAAAATAGATTTAATGGAAATTTCTTGTTCTGTTTCAATTAGTTTTTGTAAATATGTAAATAGTATTATTCCTAACCAATAAAGGCAAAAATATGGATGGAAAAGAATTCCCATTGAAATGGAAAGTATTCCAAAAATTTTAAAAATTAATTTAGATCTTACATCCAAAAGAGTACTGTAATAAGCAAGACTACAAACAACAGAAGAAACTAATGGCATATATGGTCTTGCTTCGCCAACAAAGTACATTAACTGAGTCTGAGAAGATAAGGCAACAATGCCCATAAATTGCCACAGAAATGGCATCTCCCAAAGACGAAAAAGATAAAGTACTGCTAACATCATCGCTAAACCAGAAAATAGACTAGGAAATCTTAGCCAAAAAGTATTAGCTCCAAATATTTGCATTAACCAGTAGTCAATAAGCATATAAATACCTGTTTGGCCGTGATTAATTCCTAATATAGACTGGCGGATGACTTGCCAAGATTCTCCGGTTGTTTGGTATGCTCCCAAAGCAAAATGTAAAAATTCATCTATCCAAAGTGGTCTGCCAAAAGATGAATACAGAGCCAGACAAAATAAACAAAAAACGAATAAAGTAACATAATAAATATTGAAATTAGTTAGTTTAACTCTCATGACTTTTTGTTTAATGTAATTAAAATTTTTTCCATACAGCTAAAATAGACTTGCCAAATTTATACTTCAATATGGGATCAAAGACTTTTGAAACTGGAATCATCCATGTATCCCATAGTTTGACTTGTTGTAAAGTTGGTATGCTTTGTTTTAAAAAATGATTACTTGCCGAGGCAATTAATCCAACAGAATCAATATATTTTAAGTTGACTAACCTAAGTTCTGGTGGTGTTAATCGTTTGATCGTTTGACGATTATATCGGCGGAAGTGACCTACGGATTTATCAAAAGGGGAAAATAACCACTGGTGGGCTGGAGCTAATACAACTAAAAAGCCCCCTGATCTCAAATTTGCCGTTGCTCGCTTAATTTCAGCAAAGTCATCTTCAATATGTTCTAAGACATCAATATAAATGATTGAATCAAAACAATAGTCAAATGAAATATTAGCTAGTGAACCATGTTTAATTTCACAAATTTGTGGAAGATTTTTTTCTGATTTAAGCATATCAATCATCAATTCATCTGGCTCTAAGCAGACCCACTTTTGTTGGTTCTGACTGCAAAGTATTTTAGTTGTACTTCCAATGCCAGCCCCTACTTCTAATACATTTTCACCTAAATATGAGTAAATTATTCTATGATAATAGTTTTTCCAATTTCTGGCTAATCTAAATAATTCTAGCTCAGAGCCAACGTAGCTATAATTTTCCATAGGTTAGAAAATATCCTCTACTGATAATATAAAATAAGAATAATCTCTACTTGGTATAAAACCGATATTATTGCGTCCTACTAAAACTAAAAAGATAAATGAAAGCGCAATCATAAATACTTGTAAAATAAGAGATAATAAGATAGTTACTATGTAAGAAGTCCATCCAGGTATAGCAAGGTTTGTGGTTAAGCGGATTCCCACAACTATGAGTATGGCTATTATCATCAAACAGATCATCATACAGGAAACTATTAATAAACGAACTCCAACTATTTCACCATGAACAGAGATTGCACTTAAACCATGGGTAATAAGCGATGTAAAGTTCATTTGAGATTTACCGTAATAACGAGTCCCTCGACGGGTATTTATATCATCATTCATCAACTTTGATTTTAGAACACCTGCAGCATAATGATTCCACAATTCGGAAACAACTACTAATCTATGGAGCAGATTAAATGGAATGATGCTAAAGTTGCCAACCCTAATATCAAAACCAGTTAATAAATGGTAGGTTGTATAATATGCGCGATAGAATAATTTAAACAGAAATGATTCTGATCTCTGGCTTCGGCGGGCAAAAATAATTTTTCTGTAGTCGTTTTCCACACATTTTTGAATTAGAGCAATACAATCTTGAGGTGTATCCTCGCCATCTGCATCCATAACTAAGACCATATCTCCTGAGTAAAAAGCTTCAGTATAGGCTAACCCGATAGTTATCGCGCGTTGATGACCGATATTCCTTTTGAGTCGAAGAATTTTAAAATTTTTGATTGCTCGCAAACCCATATTGTCAAATAGTCTTTGTTCTTCTGGGAAATTTGACGCATCGTCGACTACTAATATACTTGCCAAAATTTTGTAACGAGTTAGTAGAGTATCTAAATCTTCTAATAGTTTTCTGACAGATTTCCAATCATTAAAAACCGGAATAATAAAAATAACCTCTTGAGAGTTATCTTCTGTTGAGATAAAATTATCATGAAATTCTATGTTAAACATAAACTTTATTGAACTTATTTATTTGATTAATCAAGACCAAGAAAAGAACTCCTATAATTTCTGAATAATTTTTCTATAGCTTCCCAGCCGATGGTGTTGAATAGGTTCCTTCTCTGTGTTAGTTGATTGTTGTTGAATGATGAATTTTGCTGACTTTTTTAAGATTTTTTCTGAAACTTTAGTTGAGTTACGCCTATTTGCAACCAAATGATCTGGTGTATATTTAATCGATTTTTTTAATATTTTCAATTTTTTCAATCCTGGCGATCGCCGATGAAAATCTTCATCCATAGCGACAAAATCTAGCCCGGACAAACAACGATAAACCCGCCGCAGAGCTTGATAATGTTTTTGTTCATCTCCCAGCCATCGGGGTAATAAAGCTAAAAAATCTGGGGATAATTCCTGTGAATGAGATAATAAATAATCAGATAAAAATTGAGCATCCCCTTCAGAATAAACATCTCGACTTAGTAAAATACAAAAATTATCTTTTAACTGAGCTTGCCCACCATTAAAAGTATTTATCGGTAGTTGATAATCCCTGGTAAATATTTGGTCCACATCCCAATCATTTAAGCAAATTTTTTGGCTGTGATTTATTGGATTATTGTCCAAATCAATAATTTTCATAATCAATCACTTATCCTAAGCTTTAACACAGATTATTTAACCAATTGATAAAAATTCTTCTGCCACGATATGGGGAATAATCAAACAATGACGACCTGTAATTTGAGAAGTATCTCCCCGTAAAATAATGCCAGCCGCCGTATCATCAATAACCCAACTCCCCACCATGTAGTGATAGTCAAAGGCCTGGGGCAGTTCAATATATTCTTGGATAATAAAACCCTCTTCACCATAACCATAGGTAGGCCGTTTTTCCACTGCTCCGGCCCCCAACTCAATGGAAACACCAATGCCTTCCATACCTAACAAAGGTTTACGAACGTGTAAACCCTGCAATAGTAAACGGGTTGCTTCGAGGGAAATATCGCTCTCAAAATAAGTGGGCAGGAGATATTGAGCATACTCACTATCTTTAAACCGTTGCCAAATTAAAGCCATCGCCCCTTTGTTAGATAAAATTTGTTTCCATAAAGGTTCAATTACTTTTGTATCTCCCACGGCTAGGCGTTGGGCTAACGCCTCAGTGCAGCCAGCATTGGCCATATCATTTTGCAAATCTGACCAGTCATACATTTTCCATAAAATTGGAATTCTTTCGTTAGCATGGTCAATGAAATAACCATCTTCATCTAAACCCAAACCCCTTTGAGTTAATTGACCCCGATCATTTTCTAAACCCCTTAGATAAACCAATTGGGTGTAAACATTTTCATCCACCTCATCGTGGAGAATTTGGATTAATTGCATTGCCATTTCACTATCTTCTTCTAGTTGTTCATCTACCAGAAAGGAAATGCCTGTGCGGAGTAAATCATATTCTTCATAAATTCTGCGCCATTGCCCCGCCGTTCTTTCCCAATATTCATTAAACTGACTAGCATTGGCCGGTAAAGCATAGGCCCCTTGATTGTGGTTGCGTTGGTAGTCCACTAACCAATTCCATTGGTAAACCGTTTCCGCTCCCAACAGTGGCGTTTCCCCATTAATTTCAATTAATTTAATCTGACCATCTTCGGTGACCACTAGATCAAAACGGGTAGCTAAACTTAAATCCTCCACCGGGTCGGTGCGATGCCAACTATTTTTCAGGGCAGGCCAATATTCAGGGCGAATTTTTAGCTGGGCCAATCTTGCGTCAACGGCAGAGTCATCATCCTCATCAAAAAACCAGTCCAGAAATTCCACACACATTTGCCATAGTTTTTCACTAGCAATGGCGATCGCCGTTTCTTCTTGGGGGGTGAATTGGATGGCAAAGGGTTGGGGTAGGGCTTCCACCCAATATTTTTGGGCTGGATCACTGAGCACATCAGCTTGGTAAGCATTATCCTGAATATGTTGGCGCCAGCGGGGACGACGGCTAATTTTTATCGGTTGCATTATTTACCTCCCCGGCCAGTGCCCTTAAAAGTAGAACCAAAACCCTTATTGCTACTGCGGCCTGAAATAGTGCCCTTCGCGGCGGTGCCCGATGGCCTAGGGGGAGCGGGGGCAGTGACAGCTTTGGAAGTGGAAACTTTGCCCGTGGTAGTGCGGGGCACACTAACGCCATTGGGGGTAATTAACTGATCCGGATTTGTCCCCCGATACACAATGGATGGTTGCAACACCCGCCGTTGTACCCCGCCAGAGTAGATGTAGGTGTAATTACTGCCGTAGGGATAAAAGTAAGCTCCGCCAAAAATCGGACGATAACCGCTGGTGTGGTAGCCACTGGGGGTAGGCTCACAAATTACCCCATCATTTTGACAATCGGCTCGACTACCATAAACCGGGGCATTCCGTTGGTGTTCCTCCTGGGCCGCTTTCATTTGGGCTTCGCAATCTTCGGGCCGAATGGGAGGAGGTGTGGGGGCGTTGGTCAATTTGCCCGCTTTATGGGCTTCCGTCAGGGCTTTATACTCATTGGCCTGATTGGCCATATCCTTTTTGCATTCCGCCACGCTGGTGTAGTAAAGGGCTTCAATTTTTTCTTTACTTTCAGCAGCGCCACCCTGGTTGGTTTTGGGATTATTGTCTTTACAACTGGTGCTTACCATGGCCAACACCGCGACCATCGCTAGATATTGCCTAACCTGTTTACGATAAATGGGCCGAGAAATGTTATCGGGGAAATGATTTGGTTCCATGGCGATCGCCGGGTTAGGCAGTAATGATGGAGTTATTGTATTGAGATTTTCTGGGGATAAACTAATCGGTAAAAATTATTTACGAAAGAATCACAAAGATTGACTAATTTCAGCGCCATTGGTGCCAAATACGAGTTTTGAATAGGGTTGATAGGGGTCGGGGATTGTTAAGCTAGGGAAATATGGACTGCTAAATTGTCATTCAATCTTGAGAAAACACCGTGCTAGACGAACAAGCCAAGAAAACCCTCCTACGCAAAATTCCCCACGGCCTCTACGTCTGTGGTGTTAGGTCCGGAGAGGAGGCCAATGGTTTCACCGCCAGTTGGGTGATGCAGGGTTCCTTTGACCCCCCCCTGGTGGTTAACTGTGTGCGCTCTGATTCCATTTCCCATCGGCTATTGCAGGAAAGCGGCCAGTTTGCCCTCAGTTTTCTGGCGGCGGACCAAAAAGATGTAGCAGCGCAATTCTTTAAGCCCCAACGACGGGTGGGGGACAAGTTTGAAAATTTTGACGTGCTTGATGCCCCCGAAACCGGTTGTCCTGTGCTCAAAGACTGCCTCGGTTATGTGGAATGCCGAGTGGTGGGGTCTGTAGCCCACGGCGATCACACCGTTTTTGTTGGTGAAGTCATTGGCGCCCAAGTCTTTAATGAGGGCAAGCCCCTATTACTAGAAAGCACCGGCTGGAACTACGGCGGCTAGTTAAGGCTAGCTAGATAGTTATTAGGTTAGACCCCTAAGAAGGTCTTTAAAACGCGCCTTGCTCCCCAAGTTTGGGGGAAACGAGACAAAAGTCTCATCAATCCTCCACAGCTTCTAGCCAATTGTCCCCATTAGTATGGAGTAAATGCTCAGCCGCTTCCATTAAGTCAGGCATTAACTCTTTAATATCTTTTTTGTTTTCCAGGTAGGTTTTGAGGGCTACCAGGGGATCAAGGGCGGAACCTACCCCCAATTCTGGCAATCGCGGCCGGGCCAATTGGCTGACTAATTCTGGGCGGATGGTGTAGGAATGGCTCGATTTCAAACCCTCCTGTAATTTGCGATTATCTATTTGTTCTAACTGTTCAGAGCGGATTTGGTAAATTAGCCGTACCACCGCACCATCAATGGTTGTTTTGGCGATCGCCATTAATAATTCAGCCTGGGGATCTTCGGCCTCCGTCACATCGACCTTAATGGTTTTAAAGGGACGGGCGGGCAGGGGACAAAATTGCCAATTTACTTTTCCCTTGCCAATTTCCAGCCAAATATAGCCTTTATCTTCCTTTTCTTCACCAAAGTCCACCCGCTCAATGCTACCGGGATAAACAATGGGGGGATTGTTGTGGGGATTGAGATTTTGGTGTTTGTGGACATGGCCCAAAGCAATGTAATCAAATTCGGGCCGATTAATTAAAGCTAGGGGAATAGTAAAACCTTTACCTACGGAGAGGGTTTTTTCTGCCCCAAAGGTGGCTCGATCCGCCATTAAATGCCCCAGCAAAATAGTGGGCAATTGGGGGTCTAGGCTCCGAATTTCTGCCTCCAAAATTGGCTGTAACTTTTTCAGTAAGAGCAAATTAATAGCTTCTAGGGATAACCCCTCCGTTTCCGGCCGGGTCAGCAGAGTGGAGCGGGTCAACCAAGGCAAGGTGATAATTTGTAGATCTCCATTGGCGCTGGGAATTAGATGGGTGCCAAGGCGATCGCCAACGATGAAGCCAGGTACCGCCAGGGTGCGATAGATGCAAAGACTAGCTCCCCCACTGCCCTGGGAATGCTGATCATGGTTGCCCACTAATAGGACAGTGGGAATATGGGCATCGGCCAAACGGCGAAATTCAGCCGCAAACGCTTCCTGAACGTAGGGGGGCGGGGTGGCATCGGGAAAAGCATCCCCCCCAAAGAGCACCACATCCGCCGGCTCTTGAATTGCCCGGTCAATGCAAAGCCGTAAACTCTGGATGAAATCTTCTAACCTCGTATTTAGCCCCGTAGCCGGATTAATGTGCCCATGGGAAAAACCACTGCCCAGATGAATGTCAGAAAGATGCAGGACTTTTAACATGGCAATAATCTTCCAATAATTCCAACAAAAAAGGGAAGACGTTTTGTCCTCCCTTCATCCTATGGTAGTGGCCCACTGAGGGGAGCTAACTATTCCACACCGGGGGCAATCAATTCCCTTGTTTCGCCGGGGATGACCACCACTTGGTTGTCTTCGCCAATGTCCACCAGCGCTTGGCTGCCTTCCTTGAGACGGCCCGAAAGAATTTCTTCCGCTAACACGTCTTCCAGCAGGCGCATAATGGCCCGGCGGAGGGGACGGGCACCGTAGGCGGGGTTAAACCCTTCTTCCACAATGCGTTCTTTGAACTTGTCGGTGACTTGCAAAGAAATTTCTTTTTCCACCAACCGGGCAAACACATCCCGCAGAAGGATTTCGGAAATTTCCTTGACTTCCTCTTTGTTCAATTGACGGAAGACGATAATTTCATCCAGACGGTTCAGGAACTCGGGACGGAAGTAGTTTTTCAGTTCTTCATTGACCAGGGAGCGAATGCGATTGTACTGGGACTCCGCCTGGTCATCGGCAAAGTCAAAGCCCAAACCGCCGCCACCTTTTTCAATTACCTTGGAACCGATGTTGGAGGTCATAATCAACAGGGTGTTTTTGAAATCCACTGTGCGACCTTTGGCATCGGTGAGGCGACCATCTTCCAAAATTTGCAACAGCATATTGAAGATGTCGGGGTGGGCTTTTTCAATCTCGTCAAACAGCACCACCGTGTAGGGACGGCGACGTACTGCTTCCGTCAACTGACCCCCTTCGTTATAGCCCACATAGCCGGGGGGGGAACCGATCAATTTAGAAACGGTGTGCCGTTCCATAAATTCCGACATGTCCAGGCGGATCATCGCTTCCTCGGAACCGAAGAAGTAAGCCGCCAGAGCTTTGGTCAACTCGGTTTTACCCACCCCGGTGGGACCGGAGAAAATGAAGCTAGCAATGGGACGGTTGGGATTTTTCAACCCTACCCTGGCCCGACGAATGGCCCGGGATACGGCTTTAACTGCATCTTCTTGGCCGATTAACCGTTGATGGAGGGTGTCCTCCATATGCAACAGTTTTTCGGATTCCGATTCCGTTAATTTGTTAACGGGGACTCCAGTCCAAGAAGCAACGATATGGGCAATTTCTTCGGAAGTTACTTCCGGTTCACCACTGTCCCCTTCCGCTTTTTTGGAAGAGGCGATCGCCCGGATTTGTTTTTTAATTTCGTCTTCCCGGTCTTTTAGTTCCCCGGCTTTGTCAAAGTCTTGGTTGCGGACGGCGTCATCTTTTTCTTTGAGAATTTGCCGCAATTCCTTGTCCAACTCCTTGGCGGCGGGGGGCAATTGGGAATTGATCAAGCGCACCCGGGAACCGGCTTCGTCAATCAAATCGATCGCCTTGTCGGGCAAGAAACGGTCAGAGATATAACGGTCGGAAAGTTTGGCGGCGGCCTCCAGGGCTTCGTCCAAAATTTTCAGTTTGTGGTGCTGTTCGTAACGTTCCCGCAGACCGTAGAGGATTTCGATGGTTTCTTCCACGGAGGGTTCCCCCACCATCACGGGTTGGAAACGCCGTTCCAGGGCCGCATCCCGTTCAATGTGTTTACGATACTCATCGAGGGTGGTGGCGCCAATACATTGCAACTCACCCCGGGCTAAGGCGGGCTTGAGGATATTGGCCGCGTCGATTGCCCCTTCGGCAGCACCGGCTCCAATCAGGGTATGGACTTCGTCGATGACGAGGATGATGTTACCGGCTTGGCGGATTTCATCCATGATTTTTTTCAGTCGTTCTTCAAATTCCCCTCGGTATTTGGTGCCGGCCACCAGCAAACCGATGTCCAGGGTCACCACCCGCTTTTCTTCGAGGATGTCGGGAATATCTTTGTTGGCAATGCGCTGGGCTAAACCTTCGGCGATCGCCGTTTTACCCACCCCCGGTTCCCCAATCAGGACAGGGTTATTTTTGGTGCGGCGGCCCAGGATTTGAATCACCCGCTCAATTTCTTTTTGGCGACCCACCACAGGATCCAACTTTCCTTCGGCGGCCATCTGGGTCAGATTGGAACCAAATTCGTCCAAAGTCGGGGTTTTGGTGCGGCCACCACTGCCACCACCGGCGGCTACTTCGGCCGTTTCCCCCAACATACGGATCACCTGGGTGCGGACTTTGGAAAGATCAACCCCTAGGTTTTCTAATACCCGGGCGGCTACCCCTTCCCCTTCTCGAATCAGACCCAACAGTAAATGTTCGGTGCCGATGTAATTGTGCCCCAGTTGCCTGGCTTCCTCAAGGGAAAGTTCCAGCACTCTTTTAGCCCGGGGGGTAAAGGGAATTTCCACGGCCACAAAACCTGATCCCCGCCCGATAATTTTCTCTACTTCGATGCGGGCGTCTTTGAGATTAACCCCCATGGATTTGAGAACCTTGGCGGCGACGCCAGTTCCTTCGCCAATCAAGCCGAGCAGAATTTGTTCCGTGCCAACGAAGTTATGTCCGAGGCGACGAGCTTCCTCCTGAGCAAGCATGATTACTTTAATGGCTTTTTCTGTAAAGCGTTCAAACATAACCTAAATCCATCACCTCAGCGTGCCCTGTGTATTGCTGATTCTAACATAGCGCTTTTACTGTGCTGTTGCCCTGGGTACAGCCGTGGGTGTAGGTTTAACGGTGGAATGGCGAACTGCGTCTGTGGGGTTTTCCTCACCTCCATTGTTCTGTTAACCACCGATGAAGCTGTGCCTTTAACCGAAAAAATTGCCCATGGTTTCCCCCCAAATGGTGAAGAATATCTGTTTGAAGTGGCAACGATAAAGTCGGCGATCGCCAGATTTCAGCAATTATTGGCGAGAAAAACCAGTTGAATTGGACTCTCCAAAATGATTATTCAGCCAATCATTCCGGTGAAAGTGAAAATTGCTCTAGTTGTGGGCTGCAACAGCGGCACTGTTTTCCAACACAGTTTTCCGGGCCCATTGATCCGCCGCCAAAATAGTCTCTAAATCGGGGTTAGAAGTGTTCTGACCTGCGTAAAGATCACAGGCTTTTTCAATCAGACGGGGAATATCCAGAAAGCTAATTTTTTCTTGCAAAAACAACGCTACCGCCTGTTCATTGGCCGCATTTAACACCGCTGGCATGGCTCCACCGGCCCGGCCCGCCGCATAGGCCAATTGCATACAGGGATATTTGTCATGATCTGGCTCCCGAAAACTTAAACTACCAGCTTTAACTAAATCCAACGGCTCCCAGTCGGTGTAAATCCTCTCCGGCCAGGACAGGGCATAGAGCAACGGCAGACGCATATCAGGCCATCCCAACTGAGCTAACACCGACGTATCTTGTACTTCAATCAGGGAATGAATAATGCTTTGGGGATGGATGACAATGTCTATATGATCGTAATCCAAGTCGAACAAATAATGGGCTTCAATGACTTCCAAACCCTTGTTCATCAAAGTGGCGGAGTCAATGGTGATTTTTTGCCCCATGGTCCAATTGGGATGTTTGAGGGCATCCTGCACTGTCACAAAGGGCAATCTTTCCACTGGCAAATCTCGGAATGCCCCCCCGGAAGCGGTCAGAATAATCCGCCGTAATCCCCCGTCCGGGACCCCTTGCAAACATTGAAAAATAGCGGAATGCTCTGAGTCTGCCGGCAATAACTTCACCCCCATTTTTTCCACCAGGGGTAACACCACCGAGGCCCCAGCAATTAAAGTCTCTTTATTGGCTAAGGCAATATCTTTCCCCGCGGCGATCGCCGCCATGGTGGGCAATAAACCAGCACAACCGACTATTCCAGTTACCACACTTTCCGCATCGCCGTAACGGGCCACCTCCACTACCCCTTCCTCCCCCACCACATATTGGGGTTGGTAATTAGTTAGCTTGGCCACTGCCGCTTTTAGATCTGGCAATTTTTCGGATTGGCGAATAGCAACGATTTCCGGTTGAAAATTGGCCACCTGCTCCGACAATAGGGTCACATTACCCCCAGCGGCCAAACCGACCACCTGAAAAGCCTCGGGATGATGGGTAACAATGTCCAAAGTTTGGGTACCAATGGAACCGGTGGAGCCGAGGATAGAAATACGTTTCACCATTACCGCCGTTGCTTGAGCTAAAACTAATCCTCCCAATCTTAAGGGGTTGCTGCCCATCTGAGAAGAAAAAACTCCCCCAGGTTTTAACCTAAGGAGGAGCAAAATTATTTATTCTCTATGTTTCCAATAAGCCAAAACTTAGAGGCTGTTCTATAAAGTTATGACCCGATCCCTAAATCTCCTCACTAAAGCTCTGGCAAGTCAGAAGAATCTCCCCCCACAATTGGGGGGCCGGGGGGGCTTTTCAAACACGTTCCTAAAAACGAAAAATTAACCCCAATCTACACAGCAACAGAAGTGCGGGAAGTGGCGGTCAATTCACCTTTGGCATACTTAGCGGCGTAGTCGTCCAAGGTCAATTGTTTGATCTTAGAAGCGTTACCAGCGGTCCAGAACTGTTGATAGCGGTCAGCACAAACCTGTTTCATGTATTTGATGGAAGGTTTGAGGAAGTGACGGGGGTCAAAGTTCTTAGGATCCTTAGCGGCGGCTTCCCGGAAAGCGGCCGTGATGGCCAAACGGTTATCGGTATCGATGTTTACTTTGCGGACACCGCTCTTAATACCTTTTTGAATTTCTTCTACGGGCACACCATAGGTTTCGGGGATAGCACCACCGAATTCGTTAATCATATCGATCCATTCCTGGGGAACGGAGGAAGAACCGTGCATTACCAAGTGGGTGTTGGGCAACAGGCGGTGAATTTCTTCAATGCGGCTGATGGCCAAAACTTCTCCGGTAGGTTTGCGGGTGAATTTGTAAGCACCATGGCTGGTACCGATCGCCACGGCGAGGGCATCAACTTGGGTTTTGTTAACGAATTCCACCGCTTCCTCAGGGTCGGTCAACAGTTGGGAGTGGTCTAATTTACCTTCAAAACCGTGGCCGTCTTCCGCTTCCCCTTGGCCGGTTTCCAAGGAACCTAAGCAACCCAATTCCCCTTCCACACTGGCCCCAACGGAGTGGGCAACTTTTACCACTTCAGCGGTAACGTTAACGTTGTACTCAAAGCTAGCGGGGGTCTTGGCGTCAGCTTCCAAGGAACCGTCCATCATCACACTGGTGAAACCGTTGCGGATGGCGGAATAGCAAGTGGCGGGGCTATTGCCATGGTCCTGGTGCATAGCAATGGGAATGTGAGGATAGGTTTCGACCGCCCCTAAGACCAAATGGCGCAGAAAATTTTCCCCAGCGTAGCTCCGGGCACCACGGGAAGCTTGCAAAATCACAGGGCTGTTGGTTTCATCAGCGGCCTGCATGATCGAAATGATCTGCTCCATGTTGTTGACGTTGAAAGCGGGAATGCCATAACCATTTTCCGCCGCATGGTCTAACAGCAATCGCATTGGGACGAGAGCCATAAATCCTCCTAAGTTCTATTGCCTAATGTGTATTGGGGTCGCAAGACAAGTCTTTATATGGGTCTCATCTTAGGCTAGTTTCTGTCCCTTGACAATTTTTAATGATCTTTTTAGTCCTGCCCCAGGGAATTTGTGCTAGGGCATTGAAATCAATCCACACCAACATCCCCACCCTAGTCTATGGCTGAATAACCAAGTTTAGGATGGGGGAGAATTCGGGTAACTGATTCTGGATTTAGCAATGTTCCGCCCCGGCGATCGCCATTGGGGATCAGGGGATCAAACGGTTCAAAGGGTGGCGAATACTTCCTTGGCCACTGCAATGGTCTGGTCAATCTGGTCTTCGGTGTGAGCCAGGGAGGGGAAACCAGCCTCATACTGGGAAGGAGCTAGATAAACGCCCCGTTCCAACATGCCCCGATGGAAACGGGCAAATTTATTGGTGTCAGCCAACTTAGCATCTTCATAGTTTCTTACGGGACCAGGGGCAAAGAAAATGCCGAACATGGCGCTGATGGAACCGCCGCAAACCTCATGACCCGCATCCTTAGCCGCCGTTAGTAGCCCTGCCACCAGACGTTTAGTGATTTTGTCTAAATATTCGTAGGAGCCTGGCTTTTGCAAAATTTCCAGGGTTTTAATGCCCGCTGTCATGGCCAAGGGATTACCGGACAGGGTACCCGCTTGGTACATAGGACCGGCTGGGGCCACCATGGCCATAATGTCTTCCCGACCACCGTAGGCCCCCACCGGTAAACCACCACCAATGACCTTACCGAGGGTAGTCAAATCCGGGGTAATGCCAAACCGGGCCTGGGCTCCACCGTAGGATACCCGAAAACCCGTCATCACCTCATCAAAGACCAGCAAAGCACCGTACTCCTTGGTCAGTTCCCGCAAACCTTCTAAAAAGCCCGCATCGGGGAGGATAAACCCTGCATTACCCACCACTGGCTCCAGAATCACCCCGGCAATGCTGTCGGGATTTTCCACGAACAGAGCTTTAACCGCTTCCAAATCGTTATAGGGAGCAGTCAAGGTTGCTTTGGTGGTGTTACTGGGCACCCCAGGAGAATCGGGAAGACCAAGGGTTGCCACTCCGGAACCGGCCTTCACTAAGAACATGTCGGCGTGGCCGTGGTAACAGCCTTCAAATTTAATAATCTTTTCCCGGCCCGTGAAAGCCCGCATCAGGCGCAACACAGACATACAGGCTTCGGTACCAGAGTTGACAAAGCGCACCATTTCAATGCTGGGCACAGCGTCGATGACCATTTCCGCCAACACATTTTCCTGGGCGCAGGGAGCGCCAAAACTGGTGCCCTTATCCAATGCTTCCTTGAGGGCATTGATTACGTCGGGGTGGGCGTGGCCGCAAATGGCGGGCCCCCAGGTGCCCACATAGTCTATGTATTGATTGCCATCTACGTCCCAAATCTGTGCCCCTTCTACTCGATCAAAAACAATGGGTTGGCCGCCGACGGACTTAAAGGCCCTCACCGGAGAACTGACACCGCCCGGCATCAGATGTTGAGCCGCTGTAAAAATCTCTTCTGATTTGGTGGTAATAAAAGGGGTTGCGTTAACCAATTCGCGTCTCCTTTGGGTGTAA
Source organism: Synechocystis sp. PCC 6714 (assembly GCF_000478825.2). NCBI lineage: Bacteria > Bacillati > Cyanobacteriota > Cyanophyceae > Synechococcales > Merismopediaceae > Synechocystis > Synechocystis sp. PCC 6714. Next base: position 557,926 of record NZ_CP007542.1, read on the forward strand.
AGACTGGCTATAAAAATTTATCAAACCTGTGCCCGCAACAAAAATAGACGGGGATAACTCCACTGTACAGAATTTTGGTGCCCCATTGAACAAACTTCCGTTGTACTAGCTGACAATTCTATTCATTGGGGGCGATCGGATGAGAGTTGCTCCCAACCCCAACAACTGTGGAGATAAGTTGGGGAAAATTTCCGCTTTTTACCTCCATTCTCCCTAGGGAGTTGATTATTGTCGCAAAAGCAAATAATACATTTTCCCGTTGTCGCTCATTAAACCGGCCCGATCGCCAGGGACTTGGCCCGTGCCCATAAAAATATCTACTCGGCCAGGACCTTTGATGGCACTGCCGGTATCCTGATCCATCACAAAACGACTGACATCAACTTTTTCCCCCCGACAATCGGGGACGGGGGCCGCCAAAACGGCGATCGCCCCTGGGGGCATCAGGGATTTATCCGTGGCAATGGACCGTTCAGCGGTAACCGGCACACCAATACTGCCCTTGGCGGGGGTGCTGGCGGCGGCCTCTTTGAAGAAAATCATCCGATTGTTACGGGGAATAAAACGACTCATTTCAGCGGGATTTTGCTCAAAATATTCAATTAGCCTCGGTAAAGTTACTTCCCCTGGCTGAAAAATTCCCTCGGCAATGGTTTCCCGACCCAAACTAACGTAGGGATAATCCGTGGCACCGGCAAAAGCAATGGAACTTTGGCCCCCACCCACCCAGTTGATTTTGGCGGAACCCTGCACTTGGATTAGATAGGCATCCAAACGGTTACGGAACCAGGCAATTTCCCGACCCCGCAACTGACTAGATTTGCCCCGGCCATCAATGCCCTCCAGCTCAACCCTAGTGGGGTGAGGCTTGGACCAACGGGAAAAATTGGTGGGCAGACCGTAGATGGGATAGCGGTACTCTTCCGTTGGTTGGCGGCTGGCCGTGTAAACCGGCTCAAAATAACCGGTGAAATGGACGGTGCCCTGACCATCGGTGCCGATCGCCTGGTAAAACTGAAATTCCCTCGTAACGGCGGCTTGGAGTGCCTCAGGGTTGGGGGACTGTTGCAATAGGGTTCTAAAACGCTGGAGGGAACGGGCCACCCGCTCCCTAGTCACCCCCGGCACAGGATAATTTTGGTAAGCCCTGGCTGCACTGGCGGTTTTCAAATAGGCCAGGCTGTGGTCAATGGCCCGGAGCAGGGACTGTTTATCCCCCGCTGAACAATGGTTACCCCACAACTGTTCATCAAAACCCACCTGGGGTGCCAAATTTGTCCCACTCACGGGCATCAAGGGACGGGATTGGGCTCTGAGGATAGGGGCATTGATGCCGAAAACTAACAGCAAAGCCAGTAGTGGGAAAGATTGCTTGATCATTGTTAGATTGTGGAGATTGTCGGCCGTTATCGGCCATGGAAAAATTTGTTGCTCCCCCAGTGGGACGATGGAGATTGCTGTCTAGAGACCTAATTTACCCTAATGGAATTGTTGAGGACAAAATGTACGGGCCGGTGTGCCAAACTGTCCAGATTACCGGCTTGAAAAAATGCACTCCATTGTGGGCTTTTTAAGCTAAATCAACTCTAACCAAGGTGGGCACAAATCTTCGACCTAACCTGCCATGGGTAGATTACCCGTTTCCATCACTGTCGGGGTAATAAAACCCCGCAAAGCTGGCTCCTTCATGGCAGAAGTAAGTGCTTTGCCTTGGAGTAAAACTCCGAATTTACCCAAACCGCTGGGATCAATCAACTGATGCAAAATAGCCCGGCGGGAAAAAATTTCGTTCAAATCGTACTGCCCGTTCGACAGGGCCGCTAGGCGATCGCCAAGGCCGAGGTTCATCAAAAAAGGTCCCTGTTGGGTAAAGTTCAAACGGGTCAGACCATAGCATTCTCCCCACCATTCCAGGGCGGTGAAATTAACATGGGCAGTGACGTCCTGTTGGCCCAAATTGACAAAAGGATTATCGTGGTGCCGTTGTTGGAAATAACACTGCAAAGTGCCCCCTCGGCGTTGGGGATGGTAATATTTCCCCGCTGGATGACCGTAGTCCACCGTCAGGACCCATCCCTGGGTTAAAACTCTGGCAATATTTTCCAGGGCTTGGTGGGCGGCCAGATTGACTTCCGTTTCATAATCCTCTTCGTAGGGAGGGCAGGTTAATTGCAGACCAAAGCTGGCAAAGTAGTCCACCAATTTTTCGGTGGAAAGTCTGTCCCAAACACTGATCAGCCCCTCTGCCTCCGCCTCAATATACTGCTCCTTCAAAATCCCTTGTTTGATGCCTACCCGATGGACGGGCAGAGCGTCGAAAAATTCATTGCTAAAACAACAGCCCACTAGGCTGTCATCGCCCAACCCAGCCCAGGTTCGCCATTGTACTTTGCCCCTGGATTGCCAAGTGAATAATAACTTGGCCTGTCTTCTGCGGAGGGCGGCGGACTCTTCGATGATGTGGTACTGTAACGCGGCAAAAAACTGGGGGTATCGGTTTTCTGCGTGGGCTAACACTGTTTGGGCAAAGGCCCCAGTGCCCGCCCCCAACTCCAAAATGTCAAATTGAGCTGGTTCCCCCAACCTTTGCCACATTTCCAGGAATTGTTCCGTTAGCAGTTCCCCAAAATCGGGTCCCAAGGCGATCGCCGTGACAAAGTCTCCTCGAATACCAATATCCACCTGGCCGCTACTGTAATAACCATAATCGGGCTGATAGAGCACCCACTCCATAAACTCCGCAAAAGTGAGCCGTTGTTGGGGACTTTGGCGGATATGGTCAAGGAGAGCAGGGAGAATATTCTGGGCCATGGATAGGGAGGAACGGGAAAAGTCAGGGAGAAGAGAGTTCAATTACCTTGCAATTTTCTGCCACGCATTGACGATCGCCTGGAGGAAAAGTTCAGGCTAATGGAATGCCTAGGCCACTGACCAGGATTTTTGACAATTGTTCATTAATTGTTCACCAAAACGGTTACCTTGATCCCTGGCTAAGGTTGCAAAGACAAACAATTCCTTAACCATTGCCAGCATCCATCAGGTAATCTTGTTGGGAGTATGTGTCAGACTTAAAGTCAATGCTAGCCAAGCTTTAAACCACTATGAACCGCCAGGGAACCTATCAGGGCAGTGACCAAGAAACGGAAATTCGTCGTCTCAAGGAATTGATGCCGGCTTCCGGGCGCATGCTGGTTAAACTGGATTCCCAGCCCAAGCAGTCCCGGGTGATCGATTGCAATTTCCCTAAGCCTTGGCAATTTGGCGATCGCCTGGTGAAAATTAATTTTAATCTTTGGTGGGAATTGACCATCCAGGAGCGGGATCTGCTCATGCTGAGTGTGGTCTGTCGTTTAGTTAATATCCGTTGGTTTAAACCGGATTTATACCAGGGTTTAACGGTGGCGGGGGCGATCGCTGTGGGGGTACAACTTTGGCAGAGGGATGGCGTGGGAATGGTAGTGGCCGGAGGGTTAACGGCCTTAGCAGCCCAACAAATTTGGCGGGGTTACCAAAGTAATGAACGGGAAATCGAAGCCGATGCCCAAGCGCTTAAAGTGGCGGTTCGCCGGGGCTATGACCAAAAAGAGGCCATCCAGGCCCTATTAACGGCGATCGAGAACACCGCCCGGATTGAAAACCGCAGTACCCCCAGCTTCAATGAACTGTTGCGCTGTCAAAACTTACGCCTCATGCTCAACAGCCAAGCCAGCCCCGATCCCTCCCTATCCCGCAATTTCTAAGACGGGTTGAGCTTCCTTAATCGCCACAATCCTTTTCATCACTTCCTCCACTACTTTGTCGGGAGTAGAAGCCCCGGAAGTTACGCCTACCGTAATTTTTCCCTCTGGTAGCCAGGGTTCCAGCATCTCCAGCTCCTTGCCTAGGGGTTTATGCTCCACCCGATTGCCCGGTCCAATGCGATCGCCGCTGTCGATGTGAACAGAGGGGATACCATGTTCCACCGCAATTTCCTGTAAATGGGTGGTGTTAGAAGAATTAAAACCACCAATAACCACCATTAAAGACAGGTCTTCTTTGACCAAATCAAACATGGCATCCTGTCGTTCCTGGGTGGCATCACAGATGGTGTTAAAGCTCATAAAGTGATTGTTGAGCTCCGTGGGGCCATATTTTTGCAACAGGGTTTTTTCAAACAATTTGCCAATCATTTCCGTTTCACTTTTAAGCATGGTGGTTTGGTTGGCCACCCCCAAACGAACTAAATCCTGGTCTGGATCAAAACCAGCGGAATGGGCATTGGCAAAATAAGCTAAAAACTCTTCTTTGTCTCCACCGTGGAGAATATAGTCACAAACCCTTTGGGCTTCGGCCATATTTAAAACAATTAGATAGGTACCAGCAAAGGAGCTAGTGGCAATGGTTTCCTCGTGGTTGTATTTACCGTGGATGATGGAAGTATGTTCTTTCTTTTTATGTTTTTCCACCGAATTCCAGACCTTAGAAACCCAAGGACAGGTAGTATCGACAATGGTACAGCCCCGGTTGTTGAGCAGTTGCATTTCCTCCACACTGGCCCCAAAGGCCGGCAGAATGACCACATCGCCCTTGGCCACACCGCTAAAATCCTTTTCCCCGTCAACCACATCAATAAAATTAACTTCCATTTCCCTTAGCCTTTGATTGACCGAAGGATTATGGATAATTTCGTTGGTAATCCAAAGCCGTTCCTGGGGAAAATGTTGGCGGGTCTCATAGGCCATGGCCACTGCCCGTTCCACCCCCCAACAAAAACCGAAGGCCTCCGCCAAGAGAATGGTGACATCCCCCCGTTCTAGGCGGTAATTATTCTGGCGAATTTCTTGGATTAGATGGCTCTGATATTCCGTATTCATCACCCCCATCACCTCTTCCCCATGGCCAAATCCCTTGCGATGGTAATTGTCGGAGTGGTGCAGAGACCGTTTAAAAGCTTTGGTATCCATAGAAAAACGAGAATGTCACCGGTATTATGTTTTTCCATTCTGACATCCTCTCCCCCCAACTGCTAGACAAACTCAAGGGAGATTGCTATTTCTCAGATGGCCGCGATCTAGATGGAAGGCCCTTGATCTCTTTGGCGACATTCTCCCAGGTGGGGTTCCCAAACTGAAAGCGCCCAGTTCCTATGTCCAAAAACAGTCGTCCCCAGGTCTTACCCATCATGTTCTATCCGAGCCCACTAGAATATCACTTGATATCTAGATGCCCACTGGCGGATAGCTCTCTGGGTGTTTTCTCCATTTCGGGAGAGGTTTCCGAGTGCTCTCCGGTACCTGAAAATATTCTATTGTTTCATTTTCATTCAGCTTTGTTAAAGCTTATTGACCTGCTTTATAGAGTTTTCGATGCCCTTGCCCTTTTCTATTTTTTTGCTCTAAAGTGCCAGACTATTTCGCTGGAATTTTTACGATACAGCGGATTTACAACCTGAAAGTTAGAACCAACTATACCAAAAACTATGGGGCTGTTTGTTGCTCGAAATTCATCTCGACACTCAATTAAAGATTACAGTGCGAGCCTTCTTTCGACATTAAGGTAAAATTGGTCAGCAATTCCAGCTCCTCCCTCAGTTTGTTACAAACCGCAGACTGTCTCTCCTATGCTCCGTTGGGGAACATTTTCGGGCTTGATGGGGTTAACAATCCTATGCCGCATTGACTATTTGTCCTATGAATTGGAACTTTTTCCCGCACTCCCTCTTGGCCTTGGCCGTTGGTGCCGCTCTCACTCCCCTTACCCCCCTATCCGCCAGCACTTTCACCGAAACGGCGATCGACCAAACCGAAGTAATTGCGGTGGCCCGTCCCTACGGCGTTGAAACTACCAAGTACGACCTGTTGGTAATCGAGCAAATTCCCGGCAAAAATAAATGTTGGGACGTGACGGCGGGAGCACCGGCCATGGTGGATCCCCTTTTATTAAATTTTGATTTCACTGGCCACTGTCGCCGCGCCACGGACAGCAACGGTTATTCCATTCGCATTGATGGCCAGGACTATGGCTTAGATTACTTGCTGCGCCTTGTGCCCAGGGGCAATGATTTGGTTTTGGTGGCTACTTCCCGCAACGGCCGGGGCCCCGAATTGGTGGTGGGTAGTACCAAAGGCATTGGTGCAGGTTTCATGCAGGTACAGCTCAATCCCGGCTGGCAATTTACCAAACGCACTTATGAAGGTCAGGTTTTAGGACATTACTACATCAGTGGCACCCAGGCCGCCATTTTTGGGGGTAGCACCGTTAGTCCTGTGAATATAGAACAGATCAGCCCAGAAAAACAAGAAATTATCGCCCCGGAACCGGTTCAGTCCATGGAAGAGGCCCCTGCTGCGACGGGACCAACGGAAACCGAGACAGAAATTATTATTCAGCAGGAAGTTCCCGCCGATAACCAGTCCGGCATGGTGGTGGAAGAGGAAAGTGTTAACACTGTGACCGACGTGACCGAAGAAAGCTCCGTTGCCAAGGAACTGGAAACCGTTGCCCCCAAGCCCGCCCCTGTGCCTAGGCCCAATTCTCCCCGTCGCCGTACCCCCACTCCAGCGGATTTTCGTCCTTAGTCTGACGTAAATCAATCAATTTTGCCGTTTACTTTTATTGCCTACTATGCCCTCTGCCGCCATTTTGAGTCAGTTCCAAGTTTTTGATAACGATTTACCCGAAGACATTTGCCAAAAACTTTTATCGGCCAAAGAGGTGGCGGTGGACACGGAAACCATGGGTTTAAATCCCCATCGGGATCGTCTCTGCTTGGTGCAAATCTGTGACCCAGAGGGCAATGTGACAGCTTTACGCGTTGCCAAAGGCCAAGAGGAAGCCCCCAATCTGACCCGCCTCATGGAAGCACCGGGGGTAACTAAAATTTTCCATTTTGCCCGCTTTGACACTGCCCAACTGAAACATACCTTTGACATCAAAACCTATCCAATTTTTTGTACTAAAATAGCCAGCAAAATTGCCCGGACCTACTCTTCCCACCATGGTCTGAAGACGTTGGTGCAGGAATTGGTGGGGGTGGAACTGGATAAGTCTTCCCAATGTTCCGATTGGGGGGATGCCGCTAATTTGAGCAAAGCCCAATTGGCCTATGCCGCCAATGATGTCCGTTATTTGATTCCCCTACGGCACAAATTGGAAAAAATGTTAGCAAGGGAAGATCGGCTGCGGTTAGCCCAACGATGTTTTGAGTGTTTGCCGGTAATGGTAACCCTTGATTTGGGTATGTACGGCAATGTATTTGAGCATGGTGGCCCGGGTTAACTCGACTCAAGAACGTTGAAATCTGAGGGCTTCAATGGACTGAGCTGTGAGGAAAATGCCTAGGAAAATGTAACTAGCGAATAGTACACAACTTTTACTATTGATCACGCCTTCGATTAAATCTTGGTAACTCTGGAACAGGGAAAGGTAAGCAAACACATCGGCGATCGCCCCGCCGAGATTTTGGGCAAACACGTCCATAATCCAAAGCATCAAAATTAAAACAAAGGTAAGAATATAGGCAATAATAACGTTTTCCGTCAGGGAAGAAATAAACATTCCCAGGGAAAGCACGGCCGCCGCCACCAAAATAACCGCCCCATTAGCCACTAGTACCAAGCCGCTGGGTAGGGGAGGATTAGTGGCAGAAAAAATAATAATTTGGTAAACCCAAAGGGGAATTAAAAGTACCGAGAAAAATAGTAATGCTCCCATTAATTTCCCCACCGCCACCACCCAATTAGTGACCGGAGAAGTGGCTAGCAATTCCAGGGTGCCCCGCTTTCTTTCTTCGGCGTAAAGTCCCATGGACAGGGCGGGCAATAGCACCAAAATCAGAGAAATAATTAAACCCAGGTAACTGGAAAGGAAGTCTCCTGCCACATCCACCGGTTCAGAAAAGCCTGACTGTCGCAAAAATTCGACACTGGAGAGAATTTGGCTCAGCATTAGAGAAAAGAAAATGCCCGACATCAACCAAAAAATGGCGGCAATGCCATAGGCAAAAGGAGAACTGAAGTAACTTAATAGCTCTTTACGCAAAATGGCGAGCAGATTGTACAGGGTAGTCATGGGCAAATGTCGGCTATTTATGCATTGCTGAACTAGTCTGGGTCAACCCGAATTCTATCCTAGGGAACTGGAACTTTTCCGACTTTACCCCTATCCTAGGGCTATCCCCTCAGGGAATTTGGGTGCAGAGGAGTAAATTTTATGGTCTTGAGTCGAGACGTTAAACTTTCCCCGGAAAAGAGTTCCAGGATTCCATCGACGTTATCCGGCTATCGTTTAGCAGAGTTAATTCGTCAGCGGGCTTGGGTGGAAATTGACCAGGCAGCCCTAGTTCATAACGTGCAACAGTTCCGTCGACTTGTGGGGCCAAAAACTAATTTGATGGCGGTGGTCAAAGCTGACGCCTATGGGCATGGGGCTGTCCGGGTGGCCCAAACTGCGTTACAAGCAGGGGCCGATTGGTTGGCGATCGCCACTTTGGGGGAGGGCATTGAGCTAAGGGAAGCGGGCATTACAGCGCCGATTTTGATTCTTGGTGGTATTAACAGCCCGGAAGAAATTGAGGCCATTGCCCATTGGCAACTGCAACCCACCCTCTGTTCTCCGGAACAGGCCGAATTGTTCAACAATATTTTGACTAAGTTGGGCCGGATTTTGCCGGTGCATCTCAAATTAGACACGGGTATGACCCGCCTCGGCACGCCCTGGCCCCAAGCGGTGAAATTTGTGGGTTTGGTGCAATCTTTACCCCAGCTACGGTTAGCTAGTTTATATTCCCATTTGGCCACGGCGGACGACCCCAACACCGCCACTATGCTCCAACAACAACAACGATTTGCTACGGCGATCGCCTGTTTACGCCAAGCCCATTTACCGGTGCCCAAGCTTCATTTGGCCAATTCTGCCGCCACCCTCCATGGTCCGGCCTGGCATTACGATATGGTCCGGGTGGGTTTAGGTTTATATGGACTATATCCCGCTCCCCATTTAGGCGATCGCCTAGATTTAAAACCGGTACTAAGGGTACGGGCAAAAATCACCCAGATCAGAACCATTCCCCCCGGTACCGGTGTGAGTTATGGCCACCAATTTGTTAGTGACGAAACTATGCCCATGGGGGTGGTGGGCATTGGCTATGCGGATGGAGTTCCCCGCAACCTTTCCAATCAGTTGGAAGTACTTCTGAGGGGCCAACCAGTGCGACAAATTGGTGCCATTACCATGGATCAAATGATGGTGGATTTACGGGGCATTGATAATCCCCAGGTGGGGGAAGTGGTTACCCTGATTGGCCAGGACGGCGATCGCCAAATTACCGCAGACCATTGGGCTTCTAGTTTGGACACCATCTCCTGGGAAATTCTCTGTGGCTTCAAACACCGTTTGCCCCGTATTCTCGTTTAACGTATTTGGGCACGGGAAATTGCCGACTCCAATCTTAATAGGAGTGAGCGGGGAGCCAAACGTCGTGGTTTGCCGTTGGGGGCTAGGTGCATGGCACTCTCACCATACATTTGTTCTGTATTGTGACCTGTCAAGTTTGGCCATAGTAATCGCTATCCCTTAGTTCTAATGTGTCCCCAATGGCCGTGCCAGTGTGGTAGGCCGCCAACAGGACAGGGCAGGTTTTTCCCCAAGCAATGTTGCCACGATAATCCAAGGCGATCGCCCCTAGGTCGGTGTTATTTTCCAGGGCTTCCGTGATGGATTTTTCCATCGCTTGGGCCAGATCTTGCCCGTCTTTGACCCGGATTACCACCTTGGCGGCTAAACATTCGTTGATGATGTCTTCCCCCACCCCGGTACAACTAACCCCAGCAAAACGGGTGGCATAGTTCCCCGCCGGCATAGCGGAATCGCTCACTCGGCCAATGCGTTCCAACCCTTTCCCTCCGGTGGAAGTGCCCGCTGCAATTTTGCCGTTACTATCCAAGGCCACTACACCGATGGTGCCCTTTCTCGCCTCAATGCCCGCTGTGGGATCGGCAATTAACCGGGCCATTTTTTTCCGCACATCTTCCCCCCGTTCTTCCATCCATTCTTGAATACGAAAATCCGTGGCGGGATCATAAATGGGCAATTGCATTTCCCTGGCTAAATCCGCCGCCCCATAATCAGACAAAATCCGGTCTGTCTGACCCTGCAAAAATTGGGCCATCTGGATCGGGTTCTTAATGCGGGAAACGTTGATTACCCCACTAAAATTCTGGCGATCGCCATCCATCAAAGAAGCACTCATGCGTACCTGGCCGTCGGACTGGAGCACTGAACCGGTCCCGGCATTGAAACGGGGTTCATTTTCCAACAGTTCACAACCTTGCACCACCGCTTCTAGGGCACTGCCCCCCGCTGTTAGCGTTTGATATACCGCTGCCACAATCTGATGTAGAGATTGACGTACAGTGGCTAGGCCTCCTTTATCATCGAGGGAACTGGCACCGCCATGGATAATTAATTTGGGGGTCATAGGTTTGGGGACAAAGGTGTGTATGAAGAATAGGTCAGCATTAACGGATTGAAGATGGCATAGGAAACCGTTAGTGATTATGGGTCGAAGTCGGAAGGGAAGGCAGATCCAAACTTTTAACTAAATATCCAAACGGCTGTAAATTTCCGCCAGGTTACTCAGATGTTGTTGGGGGTCAAAGCACTGGTCAATTTCTTCGGAAGAAAGCAATGCCTGCACCTTGGCATCGGCCCGGACTAACTTTTCAAAATTTCCCCCTTCCGTGTTCCAAGCTTGGTGGGCAGAACTCTGCACAACCCGGTAAGCTTCTTCCCGATTCATGCCTTTTTCCACTAGGGCTAACAGCACTTTTTGGCTGAAAATTACCCCGCCGTAAACGTTCATATTACGTTTCATATTTTCGGGATAGACCAACAGATTTTTTACCAAATCGGTGGTTTCCTTCAACATGAAATGGGTCAGAATACAGCAGTCAGGAAAGGCCACCCGCTCCACGGAACTGTGGGAAATATCCCGTTCATGCCAGAGGGCCACATTTTCCAATGCCGCCACCGCATGGCCACGAACCAAGCGGGCCATTCCCGTTAATCGTTCTGAGCGGATGGGGTTACGTTTGTGGGGCATAGCGGAAGAACCTTTTTGTCCTTTGGAAAAATATTCCTCCACTTCCAATACATCGGTGCGTTGCAGGTTACGAATTTCCACCGCAAACCGTTCCAAGGAAGCAGCCAGCAAAGCCAACTGTTGCACGTACTCTGCGTGGCGATCCCTAGAGATTACCTGGGTGGAAGCGGTGTCCGGCTCTAGACCTAATTTCTGACAGGCGATCGCCTCAACTTTGGGGTCAATGTTGGCGTAGGTACCTACGGCGCCGGAAATTTTACCCACCGCAATGGATTGGGCCACCCGCACCAAACGATCTCGATTTCTCAATACTTCTGCCAGCCAGCCGGCCAGCTTAAAGCCAAAGGTGATCGGTTCAGCGTGGATGCCATGGGAACGACCCACCATAACGGTGTAACGATGTTGTTGAGCCTGGTAACGGATGGCCTGAATTAGTTTTTCTAGCTCTTCCAAAATCAGGTCTAGGCTGGCCACCAATTGCAACGCTAGGGCTGTGTCCAACACATCCGAGCTGGTTAACCCTAAGTGAATGTAGCGTCCTGCATCCCCCACATACTCATTGACATTGGTTAAAAAGGCGATGACATCGTGGCGCACTTCCGCCTCAATTTCCAATACCCTTTGGGGATCAAATTTAGCTTTGGCCTTGATTTCCTCCACCGCTGACTGGGGAATATAACCCAACTCTGCCTGGGCTTCACAGACGGCAACTTCCACGTCTAGCCAGGTTTGTAGCTTGTAGGTGTCCGTCCAAATTTTGCCCATTTCAGGCAGGGTGTAGCGTTCGATCACAGGGCCAATTCTCCAAATAACCGCTTAATTTTACTATTTGGCGGCAACCATCGTCAGATATTGGCATTCCAACCACTAAAGCAAGGGTGTTTTTCCAGGTTTTTTGTAACATGGGAGATGTTGCATTTGTGCCACCCAGAGCAGGGCCTGTATCCATGACCATCACCAGTTCTGCACCGATCCCTACCCAAGATCAAACCCTTGTGCTGCCCGGTCGCCACAGTTGGGACGCTTTTAAGGCTATTCAGGCGGTGATGGAACAACAGCCAGGGCTAAGGATTACCTATCTAGATGGAGTAATTGAGTTCATGACCCTGGGGGAATACCACGAATCAATCAAAAGTGTGATTGCCATTTTGTTAGGCATTTATTTTTGGCAACGGGAAATTGCATTTATTCCGGTGGGTAGTGCCACCCGCGAATCGAAGGACGAATCTGTGTCTTTCGAGCCGGACGAGTCCTATTACTTGGGTGAAAAAAAAGCCCATCCCGATTTGGCCATCGAAGTTAATGTCAGCAGTGGCAGTGTTAAAACACTGGAAAAATATCAACGGCTTGGCATTGGTGAAGTCTGGATGTGGCAAGACAAGAAGTTTTCTATCTACTTTCTAGATGGCGATCGCTACCAAACGGTCTCCAAAAGCCAACTGCTTCCAGATTTGGATATTACCCTGCTAGGAGAGTGTGTACTAATGTCTTCCCCGTTAGAGGCGATGCAAAAGTTTGCCAGTCAACAAACATAGGCGGCGATCGCCTGGGTTGACCTGGTTTAAACCTAATTTTTTTTGGCAGATTTAGGTTTTTCTAGGGGACCATTAACCAAGCCATTGAAGCCATAGATTTCTCGACTGCCAGCATAGGCCACTAAATTAACCGTTTTTTCGTCCCCTGGTTCAAAACGCACCGCCGTTCCCGCTGGAATATCCAACCGCATGCCCCTGGCTAAATCCCGGTCAAATTGTAAAGCGGTATTGACTTCGTAGAAATGGTAATGGGAACCCACTTGAATAGGGCGATCGCCAGTGTTGGCTACGTTAATGGTACAAGTGGGGCGGCCCACGTTTAGTTCTATGTCACCTTCGGGGGTAATAATTTCGCCGGGGATCATGGTTGCAATTATGGTTAGTTGAGCTGTGAATGTTAGTCGATTAGCTTAGGCCTGCCAAGCAAAAAATAAAATACTCCCCAACAGTAACCCTAAAAACAGGTCTGTGGCCATGGCATAGTTTTCCTTTAAGCTTCAGTAGCATTTTTTTTCACCGCCTTAAACATACCAAAGCGACAAAGTCCGGTGCCAAAGGCAAGACGCATTAATAAAATAGTCGGTACTTCCCGCACGGATTTGATGAAACCAGGAAGGCCGTATTGCAACCAGCCCTGGGGCCGGATCATGCCCTGCCAAATGGTATCTAACCAAGCGGGGAGGGTGGGCACAGTCCAATCGGCGGTGGTGACCTGGCCCTCGACTAAACCAGTGGCTTCGAGGTTTTCTGCAAAGCCTTCAATGCTGGCAAAGGCGGGGTGGGACCATTGATCCAACAGTTGCCGCATCACGGGTTTTTCCCAAAAGTTTAACGGCACCTGGCGATCGTCCCGTTGATTCCAATCCGCCACCACCAAAATGCCTCCTGGTTTAACTACCCGCAGTAACTCCCTAGCAAATACAGCTTTATCGGGCATATGGGGCCCCGCTTCCACCGACCAAACCACGTCGAAACTAGCGTCAGGAAAAGACAAGGCCATGGCATCATCCACCGCAAACTTGGCTGTTACATCGGGGGGAGTTAATTCCGTCGCCCGTTTGACCTGTTGGGGGCTAATGGTGATGCCGGTGACATTAAAACCATAATCCTGAGCGAGAATGCGACTGCTACCACCAATGCCGCAACCCACATCCAGCACGGTGGTGCCTGGGGGAAGTGTATCTAAGCCTCCCCACTGGGCCATGGCATGGACAAAATCAATTTTCGATTGGATAAAATCCTTTGCCACTGGAGGATCGCCATAATGGCCAAGGTGGATATGATCGCCCCAGTAGTATTCCAAAATCCCGTCCTCCGTCCATTGGTCGTAGGCATTGGCCACGGAATCGGCGGATTGATAGCCCCGGGCAGTAAACAAATATAATCCAGCGGCGATCGCCAGGAAGAGGGAAAACAAACCAGCAGGGAACAGCAAAGACTCAGCCATGGAATAGTTAAAACAGTGGGAAAAACAAAATATCAAACTTGTTTAGGGTAACAAAGTTGGACAGGGCCATGAATCGCTTCCAATCCATTGTGGGTCAAGACCAAGCCATTGCCTTACTGCACCAGGCGATCGCCCAGGGACGCATTGCTCCGGCATATTTGTTAGTGGGGCCGGAGGGGGTAGGCAAAAGTTTAGCCGCCAAGGCCTTTGGGGAAACCTTGTTGATGGGATGGGGAAGTCAACCCGATCGCCAGGAACGCTTTTTTGCGGGCAATCATCCTGACCTCCTCAAAATAGAGCCAACTTTTCAACACCAAGGTCAACTATTAACCGCCAACGAAGCAGAGCAAGCCGGACTAAAACGACGGGCCGCTCCCCTGATCCGGGTAGAACAGATTCGGGAAATTAATCGTTTTCTCAGCCGTCCCCCCCTGGAAGCGGACAGAGCCGTCATCCTGATTGAAGAAGCCCAAGCCATGAATGAAGGGGCGGCCAATGCTTTGCTGAAAACCCTGGAAGAGCCGGGGCGAGCAACTTTAATCCTCCTGGCCCCCAGCGTCGATGCTCTCCTACCCACCATTGTTTCCCGTTGCCAACGCATTCCCTTTTACCGTTTAGGGCAAAGTAATATGGCCAAAATTCTGCAGAGGCTGGGTCGTCAGGAAATTCTCAACCACCCCGAACTGTTGGCGATCGCCCAGGGGAGTCCCGGAGTCCTATTTCAAGCCTGGGAACAGATGCAGAGTATCCCCCCGGAACTGCGGCAAAAGTTAATTCAGCCCCCGGCCAATCCCCTAGAAGCCTTTGATTTGGCCAAAATGGTGGACAACAACTTGGACAACGGTGGCCAACTTTGGTTGGTGGATTATCTCCAATACCATTACTGGCAAGGGTACCGACAACGACCATGGTTGGAAATTCTCGAAAAAGCCCGTAAATATCTGGCGGCCTACGTTCAGCCCCGCTTGGTGTGGGAAACCACCTTTCTTGCCCTATACCGTCTGCAATGCTCCGGCGATCGCCCATAAACAGGATTGTTCTCCTTGAACCTTTCTAATGCCAAACCTCCCTGACAATGGGAGCAAAATAGGCACAAAAAGGGCTTTAGCTAGGGAAAGACGGTATCCTATGCTACATAACTGTTTCTTAACCTGCTCGTAGTATTGGGTCTTATTTGTTTCCAGCGGATTTACCCTGGGAATATCTTTCCTTGTTGACCTAAATAAACTGCGGATAAAAACTTTTTAAGAGCACTGTTTCCGCCCGATCAACTCCTCTCCACCAGCCAACAAGCATATTTAGAATCCTTACGAGGTAATAATTCTTCGCGTATGACTAACCCTTTTGGAAGACGTAAATTTTTGCTGTATGGATCAGCAACCCTAGGCGCAAGTCTATTGCTCAAAGCCTGTGGCGGTGGCACCGAACCCACCACCGAACCTACTGAGTCCCCCACCACCGGTACTGCTCCCACCGGAGAACCGATTAAAGTGGGTTTGCTCCATTCCCTCAGTGGCACCATGGCCATTAGTGAAACCACCGTAGTGGAAGCGGCCGAATTGGCGATCGAGGAGATCAATGCGGCCGGCGGTGTACTGGGTAGACCAATCGAAGCCATTAAAGAGGATGGTGCTTCCGATTGGCCCACCTTTGCCGAAAAAGCGGCGAAGTTGATTGACCAAGATAAAGTGGTCAACGTCTTTGGTTGTTGGACTTCCGCTAGCCGTAAAGCTGTACTGCCCGTCTTTGAAGCCAAAAACCACATGCTTTGGTACCCAGTGCAGTACGAAGGCCAAGAATGTTCCAAAAACATTTTCTACACCGGTGCCGCCCCCAACCAACAGATTGAACCGGCGGTGGACTGGTTACTGGAAAATAAAGGCAAAAAATTCTTCCTGGTGGGTTCCGATTACGTGTTCCCCCGCACTGCCAACACCATTATTAAAGAGCAGTTAAAAGCCAAAGGTGGCGAAACCGTTGGGGAAGATTACCTACCCCTAGGCAACACTGAAGTTACCCCCATCATCACCAAACTCCGGGAAGCTCTGCCCGATGGCGGCGTAATTTTCAACACCCTCAACGGGGACAGTAACGTTGCCTTTTTCAAACAGATCCAAGCCGCTGGTTTAACCCCCGACAAATATCCCGTTATGTCCGTGAGTGTGGCAGAGGAGGAAGTGCGCCAAATTGGGAAGGAATACCTCCTGGGCCAGTATGCTTCTTGGAACTACTTCCAAAGTGTGGACACCCCTGCCAACCAGAAGTTTGTGGCCGCCTTTAAAGCTAAGTACGGCGAAGACCGGGTGACCAATGACCCCATGGAAGCGGCCTATATTTCCGTTTACCTCTGGAAGGCAGCGGTGGAAGCGGCCGGTGATGTGGGTGAAACCCCTGAAGGGCTAGAAAAAGTCAGGGCAGCGGCGATCGGCAAAACCTTTGATGCCCCGGAAGGTATGGTGACCATGCAACCGAACCACCATATTTCTAAAACCGTCCGCATTGGGGAAGTGAATGATGAAGGTCAGTTCACCATTGTTTGGTCCAGTGAAGGCCCCGTTGATCCCATCCCCTGGAACCAGTTCGTACCGGAAACCAAGGGTTTCACCTGCGATTGGACCCGCACCGATGTGGAGAACCCCGGTAAGTTCAAAGCCAGCTAGGTTGGCATCATTTTTAACCGAGTAAATAGCTATAACACTGATCACTTGTTTGATGGTTTGAGTTATTAGGGCCATTGGCTCCATTGATTTCCCCATGATGGGATTTGAATGGGCCAGTGGTTTTTTCTTGCTCCATTCGGGATGATTAGGTCAAGATAGGGCCCTACGTTTATTCCCTTGGCACCCATGGCTAAAGCCCGGACAAAATTTGTGTGCTCTGCCTGTGGAGCGGACCATGCCCAATGGTTTGGTCGTTGCCCCAAATGCCATGAGTATGGAAGTTTACAGGAGGAAATTGTCAATGCCGTTTCTAGTGGTACCAATCACCGTAGTTTGGGAGCGCAAAAATCCCGTTCTTCCAAGGTAAAAACCGGGCAACCCCAGGCGGCTTTAACTTTTTCCCAAATTCGCCAGGAAAATCAAGGGCGTTTCCCCTCTGGTTACGGGGAGTTGGACCGGGTTTTGGGAGGGGGCATTGTACCAGGGGCGTTAATTTTAATTGGGGGAGATCCGGGCATTGGCAAATCTACCCTGTTATTACAGGTGGCATTTCAGCTGGCCACCCGTTTACCGCGAATTTTATACGTTTCAGCAGAAGAGTCAGGAGAACAAATTAAGCTCCGGGCCACCCGCTTAGGCATCACCCAAACCGTTGAGCAGAGCGAAGCTAAAGATGGAATAAACAATCTTGTCCATGATGGCAATTTATTTGTTTTACCAGAAACCAATTTAGAAGATATTTTGCGGGAATTGGAAGCTCTCCAGCCCCAAGTGGCCATCATTGATAGTATTCAAAATTTATATTTTCCTGCCCTTAGTTCGGCCCCGGGTTCCGTTTCCCAGGTGCGGGAATGTACAGGTTTATTAATGCAATTGGCTAAACGGGATCACATCAGTTTATTCATTGTGGGCCATGTCACAAAAGAAGGGGCGATCGCCGGGCCGAAGGTGTTGGAACATTTGGTGGACACGGTGTTGTATTTTCAGGGCGATCGATTTGCGTCCCACCGTTTACTCAGATCGGTAAAAAATCGCTTTGGGGCTACCCAAGAAATTGGCATTTTTGAAATGGTGCAATCGGGGCTAAAGGAGGTGCTCAATCCGTCCCAATTATTCCTGGGCAGTCGGGAGGAATTTATGTCCGGCACGGCTATTACTGTGGCCTGTGAAGGAACTAGGCCCTTGGTGGTGGAATTACAAGCTTTAGTGAGTCCCACCAGTTATGCTTCCCCCCGGCGATCGACTACGGGGGTGGACTACAATCGCCTTTTGCAAGTGCTTGCTGTGTTGGAAAAACGCCTAGGAGTGCCCCTCTCCAAATTGGACGCGTACCTATCCGTGGCGGGGGGCCTGGAAGTGGAAGAACCAGCGGTGGATTTGGCCATGGCGATCGCCTTGGTGGCCAGTTTCCGAGACCGGGTGGTGGATCCAGAAATGATTATTCTGGGGGAAATTGGCTTAGGGGGGCAAATTCGCCCCGTTTCCCAGCTCGAAATTCGCTTAAAGGAAGCGGCTAAGCTAGGGTTTAAAAAGGCCATTGTCCCCAAGGGCCAAACGGGCACTGAATCCGCCGGCATTAAACTCATCCCCGTGGGCAAGGTCTTTGCGGCGATCGCCGTAGCCCTACCGGCCAAGGAAGACATCGCCAGCAACGGCTAAAATCTGATAGATGGACAAAATTCACCTCAGACAAACACTACTGCAACAGCGGCGGCAATGGTCTAGATTTCAATGGCAACAGCAGAGCATTGAGCTATGTGCCCAACTCCAGCAATGGTCAGTTTTTCAGCAAGCAAAGCTAGTCTGTGCCTATTTCAGTACCCAACGGGAGCCAGATTTACAATCATTATTTGAGCGTCTGGGGCAAACAAAGCTGTGGGGCTTTCCCCGCTGCGTACAAAAAAACCTCGTCTGGCATCCTTGGCAGTGGGGACAACCACTCACCACCGGCAGCTACGGCATCAAAGTACCAGCAGCACAGACTGAAATATTGTCACCCATGGAAGTAGATCTGTTATTAGTACCCTGTCTAGGAGGCGATCGCCAGGGATACCGCCTGGGTTACGGCGGAGGCTACTATGACCGGCTATTTATCGATCCCCTCTGGCGGGCAGTACCAAAGGCCGGACTGCTTTTTGAGGTGGGTCTGAAGGAAAAGTTACCCCGTGACTCCTGGGATATTCCCCTACCAACTCTGATAACGGAAAAACAAATTATAGTCATTTCAAATAATTTCGAGACTACTTGAGTCTTTATTGACAAGCTTTTCGGTGAATTTGACTGCCTCAGTCTTACTAGAAACGACAATATAGTCAATCAAAGTAAGATTGAGACTACCAAGTCCTATACCAAAGAGGCTTTTAGCTCCGGTCAGTGTCTTACTTTCAATTAAATCAACTATATTAATATTTGTACTGGAAATCAATGACAGCAAGGCTATGGCTTCCATGCCGAATAATTCCGTCCCCTAATTGAAATAAATCCCCAATCTGCTAAAAAATCTCTGTGTTCAGGGCCTTTTTCAAAGCACTAATGCCCTGTTTAATACGGCGGGAAACGGTAATTACACTAACCCCCATCACCTCAGCGGCCTCCCTCTGGGTCAGGTCATGGAGAAAGACAAATTCCACAATGCGGCGGGTGCGTTCCTCCAGACCAGCTAAAGCCTGTTGTAAACGGATTTGATCCTCCAGGCTGAGTTGAAAACTACGGAATTCATGGTGGGCCAAACAGTCCCCCAAGTTAACCTGACCATCATCGTCTCCGTTGACTTTGATGTCCAAGCTCAACAATTCCCGATTCTGTAAAGCTAGCTTGGTCGCCTGCCAATCCGTCAGAGGAACCCCCAGCATACAGGCCGTTTCCTCATCCGTGGCAGCACGGTCATATTTGAGACGAAATTCCTGCTGAACGACGATCGCCTGACGGCCCAAATCTAACCAACGGCGAGGAATACGTACACAGTTACTTTTGTCCCGCAGAAAATGTTGAATTTCTCCCCGAATGTAGGGAATAGCAAAGGAGCTAAAAGCATTTCCCTTACTGACATCAAAGCGTTCGATGGCCCGGATCAGCCCTAAACATCCCACCTGGGATAAATCTTCAAAACTCTCGGTGCACTGACTTGTCCAATGGTGGGCTTCTTTCCTTACCAACCCCAGGTTAACTTCCATAATCCGATTGCGTACGTCAACGCTATGGGACTCTGCGTAGACTTTAAATAGCCTCAGGGTCTCAAGTTTGAGGTTGTGGTTGGTGGCATTGGTCATAGTTGTGGGTTTCGACACCTCTGGTCAACCTTACCGATGTTTAGGCGGCGCCCACATCAGCAAATATATGGAAAAAATAACAAATTTTTGCCAACCAACATCCCAGCAAATACCAAGGAAAATCGGCTTTATCTACAGTTGGAAGCTATATTCCCCAGAGTATTGCTTAGAAATTCAGTCTGCCCTTTTCATCGGCAGCAACGAAAAGATATGGCTAAGAACCCAGTCCAATTATAGAAGTATTTCAACAGTTGAACAATAACATGCCGAAAAAGTAAACAATTCTTTAGGCAAACTAAAGCCCCAGGCATTGTTTAAGCATCTGTTGGGCTTGGTATTGATAGCCTCCCCCAAACAAATTGAAGTGGTTAAGTATATGGTACAAATTGTAGAGAATTTTCCTTTGTTGATACCCCGGCTGAGCCGGGCAAATTGTATGGTAGCCCTGGTAAAATCCAGCGGGAAAACCGCCAAACAGTTCTGTCATGGCAATATCGACTTCCCCATCGCCATAGTAGGTGGCAGGGTCCAGAATCACCGGTTCCCCAGTGGTTAAAATGGCACCATTGCCAGACCATAAATCCCCATGCACTAAAGCTGGAGTCGGTTGGCGATCGCCTAGCAATTGCTTCACCTTCGGCACTACCAGGGCCGGAGCTGGAAAGTTCCCCCCCCGCCGTCGGGCTAGGGTTAGTTGATAACCAAGACGCTGCTCCGCAAAAAAGTCTGCCCAACTATCTGTCCAAGGATTGGGCTGGGGAGTGGCCCCAATGGTGTTATCAATCTGCCAACCAAATTGAAGGCTGCCCCCCGCTTGATGCAGAGCCGCCAAGTTTTGCCCCATGCGGTACCAACTATCATGGCTACCCCGGCCAAACTCCAACCACTCCAAAACAAGGTAACTATGGCCCGCTGCACTGCCATGGCAAATAGGACGAGGAACCCGTATGGTTTTGGTCGCCGCCATCCCTTCCAACCCTAGGGCTTCGGCTTGGAACATGGGCCACTGGTGGGCTTGGTTCAGCTTGACAAAATATTTTGCCTCCCCGTCCATCAGGCAATAACCCTGGTTAATGCAGCCGCCACTGACCGATCGCCGTTCTGTGCCAGTGAAGGATTGCCCGGTGGCTTGGCTAATTTGTTGGGCAATGGTTTGCCAGAGGGAAGGGGAACTCACAGCAACAGGGAAGATAAGAACAGGGCAAGGGGATTGCTAAGCAGGGCTGGAGGGGGTAGCTAAAAGAGGATCCAATTGGCCTTGACTATCCAGGCTATAGAGTTGGTCACAGCCGCCAATGCCCTGGTTATTAATGAAAATTTGTGGCACTGTGCGCTGGCCCTCCGACCGTTCGGCCATGGCTTGTCTACCCTGGTCATCACCATCAATTTTGTACTCGACAAATTTGACTCCTTTCCACCAGAGTAAAAGCTTGGCTCGGATGCAGAAAGGACAGGTTTGCCAAGTATAAATTTCCACTTTTGCTTTGACCCCATCAGCTTGGCGGCCACTAAGTAGGGGAAGCCAGTTAAACAAATTAGCCATGGAATTACCGGAAAGTTTTGATTGATTACGATTACACAAGATTAATTTTGATCATGCTAGGGATTTTTAAAGATCGCTGGGATGATCGACAATCTCGCCATCGGCCCTAACCCACACCAGCTCACCGATCGCCATGGCTTGGGCATAGGCATTCAGTTCCTCCGGAGATCGCCCACCGAGGTCTAATTCCACCCGGCGATCGGGATAATGACGGCGTAATTGTTGGGCGTGGCGAAAAGCGGCTCCTTCGGCCGAATCATCCACCGGGCAAACTAGATAATCAATGGCAGCAGTGCTAGTGGGTAACGTGCCCGATGCCAACAAACATTGGTGCAAGTCTTCAATATTTAGGGAGAAGCCGGTGCCGGGAAAGGATTGTTTTTGGGGATGGTAGTGGCTCAGCAACTGGTCATAACGTCCTCCCTGACCCAGTACATAGCAGTTGTCGGTTTGGCGACTCACCGCCTGGAAAACCATGCCAGTGTAGTAATCAAAGGGTTGCAACCAACTCAGATCCAAGACTAAATTCAATGGGCCATCGCCACTGGCGGCCACCAAAGATAACAATGCCTGCAGGCGATCGACCCGGTCTAAACATTCCCCTTGCAAGCTCAATTGACCTAACCTAGCCAATACTTCCTTCACAGAACCCCGCAGGTCAAACAATTGCAGAGCCAGGTTTTTTGCCTCATCGTCAGGATAGGGCAGTTGGGACAGTTCCACATAGTCCAAGCGAGTGATGCAATCCCGCACAGCAGTTTGCAGATGGGTGGGTAATTTGGCCAGCAGACTTCTGGTCAACCCCGCATCCCCCAAAATTAACTGCCAATCGGTCAAGCCCAATTGGGTCAGGCAATCCGTCAACAATAGAAGAATTTCCGCGTCAGCCCGAACGCCCCCGGCAAACAGCAATTCTATGCCCGCTTGGAAAAACTCCATTTGCTTACCGTGGTAGCCTTCCGGGGGATTACGAAAGACATTGGCCCGATAACACAATCTTTGGGGTTGGCTGTCGGTCATGCGGGTCACCACTGCCCTAGCAATGGAGGCGGTTAATTCGGGCCGTAGTCCCAACCGTCCTTCGCCACTGTCCTGGAGTTGAATAACTTTGTTGGCGGAAATGGCCCCGCCGGCCACTAGGGTATCCAACCATTCCAACGTCGAGGTGACGATGCGCTGGTAACCCCAACGGTGAAAGGTTTTTTGTAGTTGGTCGTTGATGCAGGCTTTCTGGGCCACTTCCAGGGGCAATAAATCCCTGGCTCCAGCGGGGGGATGATGAATCATGGTGATAGGGCTTTGGCTCGGATTCTCCTCAGCCTCCAATATAGTGTTTTCCCGCAACTCAGAGGAAGTTTGGGCGAATTTAGGCTTAACTTTAGGCGATTTAGTTAAAGCCGGGAACTGAACTACAGTTTGGCCTAAAGTGTTGGCTCCCCGGGCAAAATGTCCCTTGAACTATTGGTATTTTGCCAAATGTTCCAGCAATGCCTGGCCCATAATTTCCACCGGTACTTCCCTACCTAGCCAAATTCTCAGCGCCGCCGCCCCCTGTTCCACCAACATTTCTAAGCCGTCGATGGTCACTAACCCTTGCTGCTGGGCTCCCCGCAAAAACTCGGTTGGCCTTGGAGTGTAAATTAGGTCGTAGGCGATCGCCGTGGGAGGTAGTTTTTCTAGCCAAGATTGGTCAACGGGGGACTGATGAACATGGGGAGTCATGCCGATGGGGGTTCCATTAATCAGTAAATTAGTTTTTCCTAACACTCCAGGTAATTTTTCCCAGGGCAGAACTCGCAGAACCTGTTGAATTTTTTGGTCCGTCCAACTGTTAGCAAACTGAGCCAATTTTTCCTCGCTACGCCCCACCACCACAATTTCTCCACAGCCCAACTGACTCAGCCCCACCACCACAGCCCGGGCTGCTCCACCGTGGCCCAGAATAACCGCTGTTAGGTCTCCCCAATTTCTATTCAGTTTTTTCAGGGGAGCTAAAAAACCTTCCACGTCCGTATTTGTACCCCGCCAACCGCCGTCTTCCCACCAGAGCGTATTGACTGCCCCCACCAGTTGGGCTGTTGTGCTCACCTGGGTCAACAACGGTATGACCGTTTGCTTATGGGGAATGGTCACACTCAAACCCTGCACTCCACTGACCCCCAAGCCATTGATTGCCACCACTAAGTCCTCCGGGGCAATGGGAAAAGCGGTATACACATGATCACTGGCGATCGCCTGGAGCACCGCATTGTGCATCACGGGGGAAAGGGAATGGCTAACAGGGTGGCCAATTACACCAAGGAGCTTAGTTTTACCGGTGATGGGAAGCATGGAGGACAATTGTTAATTGCAAGGGAGCCATGTTATATTACTAAATCGCTAGGACGTATAGCTCAGTTGGTTAGAGTACATCGTTGACATCGATGGGGTCACTGGTTCGAATCCAGTTACGTCCATTAGTTTTTGTTTTTTCCCGTACAGTGACATGGGTTTCTCTGTCGGTACTGTATGAACCGATGTAATGGCAATACGGAGGAAACAGGGGTCTTACCAGGACGTACAAAAACATCCATGGTGGAATAAAGAATAGGGCTGGAAAAATATACTCAATAACACGAAACCAATAATTCGGCCATCAAGAAATTTCTACTGTCTAAAAGACTTAAGCAGTCTCGAAATTATTTGAAATGACTATGTTTAATAATTTAATAAGCTTAAGAGGGTGATAATAGCTTCGGGAAGGCAAGTCTTTTGTCACAATTATCTTCGCCTTACTACTTAGACTGAT
This sequence comes from Synechocystis sp. PCC 6714, assembly GCF_000478825.2. Classification (NCBI taxonomy): domain Bacteria; kingdom Bacillati; phylum Cyanobacteriota; class Cyanophyceae; order Synechococcales; family Merismopediaceae; genus Synechocystis; species Synechocystis sp. PCC 6714. The sequence goes on from NZ_CP007542.1 coordinate 582,248, forward strand.
GAAAGAGCGATAACTTTCTAGTTGCCCAGGTCAATTGCCCTTTCAGATTAACCTGGACAACATTTCGCTACTGGTAACTTTTAATGACCCCAGGCCAACGGCCATATTTGAAATAAAAACCGCCTAAACAAAGGGCAATAATCAAAATAGTGCCGATCGCCAAGTAACTGGGGACAAAAAAGCTAGTTTCAATAACGTTAATTTGTCCGGGTTTTAACTGCCATTGGCCAGGGATTTTTGTTAGTATCTCTTGCCCTGGAGCAGATGGGCTCTGGAGAGTCAGAGGAGTTTGTAAATTAAAGTTAAGGTCAATCAGAGAACCAGGACTAAGGATAATATTACCCTGGTTGGATAAAACCCCGAGGGCCCGCAGGTCAACGGTTAACTTGAGATGATTACGGTCTACCAATAGCCAGTTACTTTGCTCTAATTCCAGTTCCGCTTTTAGATTAAGTAAATCCAACTGATCCGGTTCCGGCGCTCTTCGGCCTTTGGGGAGTTGGGGATTGAAAAAGCGATTGAATTTTTCCACTAACTCCTGACCACTGCCAAAGGGAATAGTCACCACTAAAGTTTGCTCCGACGGGCGATCGGTATGACCGTTCAAATCCCTAGCCCGCTGGTCTAAACTTTTGAGCCAACGATCTGCTTCCGCTTGACTCAGGGTGGTCAACTGTTCTCCCAAAGTAATATGTTGGACAATCTCCCCATAATGTTGCTCCGGAAAACGGATCCCCACGTCGTAATTGACACAACCCGTCACCAGACAGCAAACGACCACAAGCATCGGTAGTAAGCGTTTAAACCATTTCTGGGGGGCCATAATTCGCAAAGCCTCATTGATTGGGGAGAGGTGGACATATTCAAGGGTCGACAGCCAGTATATCAATCCCCACAGCTCCAAAGATAGTTATTTGTACCATTAAAGCAACCCTTCCTTGGGATAATTTCCCTCAAAAACGAGGCTTGTCAGGCTTTTTCCTTGGCTAAGGATTTTGATACAATCAGATCTCCCATAGCAGGAGAAGATTGGAAGTGACCGTCAAACCGGATTGGCTCCGAGTCAAAGCACCCCAGTGGCAAAGGGTGGGCAGTGTTAAGGATATTTTACGGGATTTACAACTGAATACTGTCTGTGAAGAAGCTTCCTGTCCCAACATTGGTGAGTGTTTTCAAGCCGGTACAGCTACCTTTCTGATTATGGGTCCTGCTTGCACCAGGGCGTGCCCCTACTGTGACATTGACTTTGAAAAACGTCCCCAACCCTTAGATCCCACGGAGCCGGAAAGATTGGCCACCGCAGTGAAAAGGCTAAACCTCAAGCACGTGGTCATTACCGCCGTTAACCGGGATGATTTGCCCGATGGAGGAGCTGCTCAATTTGTGGGTTGCATTGAGGCCACACGTAAAGTTTCGCCGGGTACTACCATTGAGGTCTTGATTCCCGATTTATGCGGCAATTGGCAAGCTTTGGCAACCCTATTGAAGGCCGCGCCGGAGGTTTTGAACCACAATATGGAAACGGTCCCACGGCTTTATAAACGGGTGCGACCCCAGGCAGATTATGCCCAATCTTTGGAGTTGTTCAACCAAGCTAAACAGATTTTGCCCAAGGTTTATACTAAGTCTGGCATTATGGTGGGGCTAGGGGAAACCGATGCAGAAGTGCGTGGGGTGATGCAGGATTTGCGCCGGGTAGACTGTGATATTTTAACCATTGGTCAGTATCTCCAACCCAGTCAAAAACATTTAGGGGTTAAGGAATTTGTTACCCCGGAACAGTTCGATGCTTGGCGGATTTATGGTGAATCCATTGGCTTTTTACAGGTCGTTTCCTCCCCACTAACCCGTAGTTCCTACCATGCGGAACAGGTACAAGCCCTAATGGCCCGTTTCCCCCGTTAAGGTGCTGGAATTTTTTGTTCAGAATTGTACTTCTGCTTAGGAAAAATTATTGTTCCAAAGGTAATATAGCTCCCATCGGCGATCGCCGCTCCTGGGCCAATGCCCACCCCCGCACTGACAAAAACGTTATCACCAATAGTGATACGGTCAACGTAAAGCAGAAGATTGTCCCGTTTTGGTTTAATGACGTGGCCTAGTAGGGTAACTTGGTGCCCTAATATCACGTGGTCGCCAATGTGTAGTAAACCCCGGTCTAGAATTTGTATGCTGGGAGTCCAAAGGACGTTTTTGCCAATGGTGGCGCCCCATAGTCGGAGCCAGAGGGAAAATAAACCGGGCACAAAATGCAAAACCCTTTCCAGGCCAGGAAAAGTGTTGTAGATAAGTTGAATTTGATACGTTCCCCACCACGGAATATAGTTTTTGCCCACCAGATAGCTAAGCCCCGCTTGTAGGGGATAAAAAAGTTGATGAATCCGATAGGTTAATAAAGGTAAGCCATAAATAATTAAGATGAGTAGGATTAGCCAATACCAATTCCCAGTCTCTATCCAGACCACAAAACAAGTCAGAGTTAAAGTAACAATTAGGCCGGGAAATAAGGACAAGAGCCTACTTAACAAAGTCATGGGGGAATAGAGTTGTTTGATAATCGGAATTTAACTCTCTTCATCGTTTTCCATTGCTGGAGCCCGTTAGTATGACGGTAGAGTTTTCTTGAGAGACCGGGCTTTATAGTGCCATTCCTGGTCATTTTGTTGGGAAATTGCTCTGTCAAGCCATTACTTTCCTAGGACAAATCGTCACCAGGGCCCATTAAACCACCGCCACGGCTGGGACGTGTCAGGGGAGAAATGCCCTACCATGGGGAGTACGTAACGAAATATTAAGCAAGTTACTGTGCTTGTTTCCAGACCCATGACGCCGATCGCCATTCTATTTTCCACCCCATTTAAGCGTTTTCTGCGGGAAAAAATACTCCTGGGCAATGCCCCCAGTTGGGAGTTGCTGGCCATCCTCAGTATTTACTTTGTCCAAGGGGTGTTGGGGCTTTCCCGTTTAGCGGTGAGCTTTTTCCTCAAGGATGAACTGGGGTTGAGTCCAGCAGCCATGGGCGCCCTAATTGGTTTGGGAGCAGCTCCTTGGATTATTAAACCCGTCCTGGGTTTACTGTCAGACACTGTGCCCCTGCTCGGTTACCGACGGCGATCTTACCTCTGGCTGTCGGGGTTAATGGGTAGTGCTGGTTGGCTCCTGTTTGCCTACTGGGTTCATAGTGGAATCCAAGCAGGGTTAGTGTTGCTTTTTACCTCCCTCTCCGTGGCGATCGGTGATGTCATTGTCGATTCCCTAGTGGTGGAGCGGGCCCAGCGGGAATCCTTAGCCCAAGTGGGGTCATTGCAATCCCTCACCTGGGGGGCCGCCGCTGTGGGGGGCATTATCACCGCCTATGCCAGTGGCGCTCTGTTGGAGTGGTTTAGCACCCGCACCGTATTTGCCATCACCGCCATTTTCCCTTTACTCACCGTTGGAGCGGCTTTTTTAATTAGTGAAGTTTCCAATGCTGAGGAAGAGGAGAAACCCAAACCTGGGGCCCAGATCAAATTGGTCTGGCAAGCAGTGCGACAAAAAACCATTCTTCTGCCCACTCTGTTTATTTTCTTTTGGCAGGCAACCCCCAGCGCAGAGTCAGCTTTCTTCTATTTCACCACCAATGAGTTGGGCTTTGAGCCGGAATTTTTAGGACGGGTACGCCTTGTCACCAGCGTGGCGGGATTGATCGGGGTGGGTCTTTACCAACGCTTTTTAAAAACTTTGCCCTTCCGGGTGATTATGGGCTGGAGTACGGTAATTTCCAGTCTGCTGGGGCTGACTACCCTGATTTTAATTACCCATGCTAACCGAGCCATGGGCATTGATGACCATTGGTTTAGTTTGGGGGACAGCATTATCCTCACCGTAACAGGTCAAATTGCCTTTATGCCGGTGTTGGTGTTAGCGGCCCGCCTCTGTCCGCCGGGCATTGAAGCCACCCTCTTTGCTTTATTGATGTCGGTGATGAATTTAGCCGGGGTCTTATCTTTCGAGTTGGGGTCATTGCTGACCCATTGGCTGGGGGTGACGGAAACCCAGTTTGATAATTTGGCTCCGTTGGTAATTATCACTAACCTTTCCACTCTCTTGCCCCTGCCCTTTTTGGGACTTCTGCCTGCGGGGGATCCCCAGGTAATTGGAGCAACGGAAGAGCCAGAAAACCCTGGCGATCGCCAGGTGTTGCCTTCTGCGGAGGTATTTGAACACCATACAGCGGGAAGTTTGAACGACCAAAACTTTTTGCCGGAATTCATGCCTGAAAAAAGCTCCAGCCATTCCTAATGCCAAAGCAATGGGATTTCAATCCTTTGCACCTGGAGGCAATACTTTAGACTGGGGAAAGGATTATTTTCTCTTGAAAGGGTTTTTGGTTGAACCATTAAGTTTTTTACCCTGGACCTGGGGGATAACTTGAAGGTCTAAAACTTTTCCTAGGGCTCTGGTAAAGGTCAAGCGATCTGGGCTGGTTTACCTTCATAATTGGAGACTTAAGGGATTCTCCCCCATGGCCGTAACTATCTAACTAAGCCCAGTTAGCCGGTTAGCCTGTATATTCCCCTGTTCAATCCAAGGCTATCAAGCCCAGAACCTAGCTGTGATCCTGTAATTTCTGAATTTTGTAACAATGTGGCTTCTTTTGCTCATCCTTGCTGTCATCACCTATTTTGTGGTTAAAAGCAATGCGGCGCCCATTACCCGCACACCCATTTGGATGTTGTGGTTAGTGTTGATGACCCCGGCAACCCTTTGGACAATTTGGGCAATGGTGTATGGCCCCGATGCCCCTCTACCACCCCTACTGCTCCTGGGGCCATTTTTGGTTTGTCCTCTGCTCTATTGGTGGCTGGTGCAAAAGGGCCGCATTGTCTCCGATAAGCAAACCCAAGGCAATGGTGTCACCGCCCCCGATAATCTCCAGGGCAAGGACGCAAAACCAGCGGAGCAAGCCCCCCGTCCCATTAATGCGGCGGAGGAAAAATCTTTACGGGATTGCTTTCCCTGGGGAGTGTATTATCTCCAACAGTTGGATTATCGGCCCCAGGCTATTCTTTGTCGCGGAAAATTGCAAGTAGCGCCGGAAATGGCCTATGAACGGGTTAAGAGCAACGTGGAAGATGCCTTTGGCGATCGCTTTTTGGTGCTATTCCAAGAAAGTTTACAGGGTCAGCCTTTTTTTGCCCTGGTGCCCAACCCCGCCCAGGCCAAGGAAGATAATGTTAGCAACGGGGAAAAGCTCCATAAACCCTGGTTAGCCTTGACTTTACTAATGCTGACGGGATTTACCACCACCATGGTGGGGGCAGAAATGGCTGGGTTGACCCCCGCAGAACTCCAGGTGGGCATTCAGACATTGAAGGTAGGTTTACCCTACAGTCTCGGCATTTTGACCATTTTAGGTTGCCATGAATTGAGCCATTACTGGGCGGCGATACACTACAAAATTCGCACCACTTTGCCCTATTTCATTCCCATTCCCTTCTTTTTAGGCACTTTTGGCGCTTTTATCCAAATGAAGTCTCCGGTGCCCCACCGCAAGGCCTTATTTGATGTGGCGATCGCCGGGCCGTTGGGGGGCTTGGTGGTGGCGTTACCAATTTTATGGTGGGGGTTGACCCAATCCACTGTGGAACCAATGCCGGAGAATACCAACCTGTTGCGGTTTGATGCCCTGGATTACCGCTTTTCCCTACTGATGACCCTGATTAGCAAAGCGGCTTTAGGCAATCAACTGGGGGCTAATACGGTGTTAGACCTCCATCCCCTGGCGATCGCCGGTTACATTGGTTTGATTGTTACTGCACTGAATTTAATGCCCTTTGGTCAATTGGACGGGGGCCATATTATCCATGCCATGCTGGGGCAACGGGCGGCCGTTGTGACTGGGCAAATTACCCGGGTGGCTATGGTGCTGCTCTCCTTTATCCGTAGTGATTTTTTCATCTGGGCAATTATTTTGTTACTCATGCCCGTGGGGGATCAGCCAGCATTAAATGACGTTAGCGAACTAGATGACCGCCGGGATTTATTAGGCATCGTGGCGATCGCCATTTTGATCTTGATCCTTTTACCAGTGCCTCCCCCGGTAGCCCAGTGGTTACAAATATAGGAATAGGGTTGAAAAAATTACTAAGGCAGTTGAAATTAGTCCAGAGCCTATTTTGAAACCGTTAATTTACTCCCCAAATCCCCCTAGGAATTTCAAGCCGATTGCTCCCATAATTTGGTGGCTAGGGGACCTTGGGCAACTCACCTCTAGCGGTTGATAGGGAAAAAATCGTAGCCCGTCATATGGCTGGGGGAAGGTTTGATTTGCACCAGGGTAGCTTGCCCGGCCCGATCGCCATTGGGCAAAAAGCTCACTTTCCCGTTGATGGTGCTAGAAACAAATTCCGGTTCTGTCAAAGCCTTTTGTAAACCTTGACGACTAGGAGCTATGGCCAAGGCATTAGCCAGTGTGTAAACCGCATCGTAGGTGGCCGCCGTACGCCAAGACACATCTCCTCCCCAAAATTTCCTGGCCGCCTGGGCAAAAGGTCGATTGGTTTCACTCTTAGAACTCCAGGGAATAGCCACCGTTAAACCCACCATGCCCTGGCCCTGCTCCAACGTTTTAATCGTAGACAGGGGACTATTGCCATAGAGCTTTAACCGCCCCTGGTTGGCAGTCCCAAGGCCAAAGGCCCGGTCTAGGCGATCGATATGGGGCAAAATGAGCAATCCTTGGGCACCACTGGCCACAATTTCCGCCATTTTGGCTTGGCTGTTAAAATTAGGTTCACTCAGATCGCAGACCGTGGGAGCCAACTGGCCACCTTGAGCCAATAAACCAGTGGTAAATTCTTGGTAAAAAGAAACGCCATCCGGAGCCTTGGAATCGTAACAGACAGCGACTTTTTTGGTATCTTTACTCACCTGTTGCACTAGGGTTTGGGCGGAAGTGTTGATTTGGGGAATGACCCGAAAAATATGGTCGCCCACATTGGTAATACCGTTGGCATCGCTGGTGGCATTGACCAGCACTAATCCCCCCGCTTCGTAGGTGGGGGCCGCCCCCAGGGTGGCACTACTGGCATTGTGGCCCACCACCCCCAGAATCTGCTCCTGTTTGACTAAAGCTCCGGCAAATTGTTGGGCTAAGTTGCCATCGTTGGAATCGTTAATGATGGTGATGTGTAAAAAACGGCCATTAATACCTCCTTTTTGGTTAATTTCCTCCTGGGCTTGGGCTGCTCCCCGCAGAATTTCCTGGGCAATGTTGAGGCTACTGCCCACCGGGGCCACCACCGCTATCTGGAGAGGATTGTGGCCCAAAGCTCGTACGTTGTTAAGGTAAATCCAGGCTTCCGGGTCATTGGGGAACTTTTCCAAATGTTGAGTTAATTTTTCCAACGCTTCTTCGTTTTTACCTTCGGCGATCGCCTTGGAAGCAAATAACTTGGTTTCATTGTCCATGGTGGGCACGAGCACCTTTTCTCCCGCGCTGACATTGGCCTGTAATTCCCTGGGTATATTGCCAGTGGTGGATAAACCAGGAGTGACAGCGGCAGGATTCATTCTGTTAAATAAAAACCAACCTCCTCCCCCCACAATGCCCAGGGTGACTAACAACGCACCGATTAAAATGGGAATCTCGTTTTTGTTGGACATATTGGCACTCACACTTAGGGGCGACCAACCAAATCAGACTTGGCGGATATCGACAGTATTCTTTCCAACATACTAGTGCTGGAGAGCAGAAAAAAGTCTCTCGCCAATTGCGGGGCTTAGTCTAATCGGCAGCAGCGTATCCATAGCCATTGACAAACGGATCACCTAACCTTGAATGGGGGAAGACACTGCCTTTTTGCTCCAGACAGTGCCGGGCTGTTATTTCTTTTTGAATTCTGACAGTAAAATAGTACTGACACTCTTAAAAACTAAAAGTGGTGCGAATTACCCCCAAGACTAGGGTGCCATTGGCATTGTTGTAGTCAGCATTGGGCACTACCACAATACCGGGGGTGATGGAAAGATTATCATTGACGGCCCATTGGAAAAAACCTTCCAGATAGACAGAACTATCCACGTCAGTGGTGGCAATGTCGTCGGGAAAAACAATCGAACTGCTACTGACCCAGGGTTGCATACCGACAATAATGCCCGCCAGATTGTCTTCTTTAAAAATATCCGGGAACGCAAGGGTCACTGCCCAATTCCAAATGTCTAAACTGCCCCGGCGAATGCTAGTGTCCTCAAAGTTAATAGCATTAAGGGTGCGGGCTTTAGTTACACCGCCCCAACCCCCCAGAATAAAATAGTCACTCAGTTGCCAGGAAAGGGCCGCTCCATAGGCATTGTGGGAAGTATTGGCCGCTTCGCCAAAGGTGGTTTCGGTGAAATAGCGGAAGTTGGAGCGCTGACTTCCCGTGCCGGTGTCTAGGGTGTTGTAGCCATGGCCATAGGTTAAAGCTACGGTGAGATTATCGCTGAAGTCGTAGTTTAACTGGGCGATCGTGCCGTAACCGCCGTTGAAAAGTCCTTCTCCCTGGGAGGGATCATTGCCCGTAGAAGCAAGGTAACCCAAGCTGAGTTGGAACCGATCCCAGGTGCCCTGTAGGGCCGCCCCGGTGCCTTCCCCTAGAAAATAAATAGGACTACGGGTACCAAAGGATGTCAAAGCACCAAAGGCTCCGTCTCCGTCCAAAATGTTCACGGTATTGGTGAAATCATCGAAGGCGCCCCCAGCGGCAAGGGCCCAAAGGCGAATGTTTTCCGTGGCGGGAAATGTGTAATACAAAACGCTGTTGCTTAGGTTGCCATCCTCCGGTTCCGTTGCGCCCAAGACTGGCTGGAAAGTACCGGCCACGGGGCCATAGTCGGCGAGAGTTCCGCTGGATAGACGAATGAAGAGATCGTCATCACCCCGAAAACTTGTATTGAGTTCCAATCGGCTACGATAGCCCAAAGTGGTATTTCTGGCGATCGCCTCGGTGCCGTTATTTTTGTCCCCACTGACAATGCCACCCAGGGCCATCACCACTTGCCCACTTAATTTGGTGGTGGTGGAAAATTGATGGTCTTCTAGGTAACTTGTGCGCACTTCTAGATTGTCGATGCGGGTTCCTAGGGCAGCCAATTCCCCTTCAAATTCCTGGGCCAACCGTTTTAGTTTGTCTATGTCTTCCCTTAACACCGCCACATTTTCCTGCACTAAACGCTCCATTACGTTCATGCAAGCATTTAACCCAGCGGCGAATTCCCAACGGGACAGGGCCCGATCGCCACGGAAAGTCCGGTCTGGGTAACCGACAATGCAACCATAACGCTCCACTAAACTCTGCAGTGCTTCATACGCCCAGGCCGTGGGCTGGACATCCCGCAGTTCCGACACTGAAGTGATTTGAGATAGCGAATTGGGCTCAGCCCTATCGTCAAGGAAACCATCTAGTCTTAGACGATTCGACGATGTTGAGGTCTCAATCATTTGGGCTTGTACTAACTGATTTGTTCCAAAGGCGATCGCCATCAAGGCACCTAAGCCCCACACTAGTAACAGTTGTCCTAACATACGAGTCCTCACACTTTAAAGATTAACCAACAAATTATCGAGAATATAGGCAACAACTAAGAAAAAAAGCAATGCCCTTCCTCCCCATGCCCATCACTGGCGAATGGGCTCAATAATGATAATCGTTATCATAGCACGGGCTTTTCTGGAATTTTGGATAAATACTTTCACCAAACCGATTACGCCCAAATCTTTACTGGCCAAGCTCTAACCACTCTTCCGACCGCAAATTAGCCACCAGACTAAACTGATCATTGCCCAATGGCTTAATTACGTAAGCCATCCCTTGGGGGTCGGGGTAAATGCCTGTTGTTGCTTCAAACAAATCATCGTGGCCGACAATAATGGTATTGGTCCCCTGGGCAGGCTTCTGGCTTAAAAAGGGACTGAGTAACGCCTTCATTTGGGCAATTTGTTCCGGACTATAATCTTCCGACTTCGGAAAATTCAGGTCAGCATTCTTTTCGTATCTTCCAAAAGCTAAATCCGCTGTTTGCCAAGCTCGACAATATTGACTCGAAAAAACCTGTCCATAGGGAATACCGTATTTTTCAAACCCCTGGCCGATCGCCTTGGCCTGTTGCCATCCCGTTTCACTCAAAGCCCGTTGCGTTGAGCAATTCCCCATTTCCGCTGTAACTTGATCTGCATAATCTTTTTCAGTCTGGGCGTGGCGGATATAAATCACATATCCCCCTTGCTGTAATTCTTCTAGCAAATCTTTCTTATTTAACTGGTCTTGAAAATCACGATTGGCTTGTTCGCCGGGAGTCATTTCCTCAGCCCAAGCCTGGGTAAAGTCCACTTTAAGACCGCCAATTAAGCGGGAATTACTTTCAGAAAAAGACACGCCCATGGATTGCACCCACAATACAACGCCGAACAACAGGAGGCGATTAATCCATTCCATAGATAACTCTTTAATGAAAATTATTTTTATTTGGTTCCGGCAATCATCCTAGGGGTAAATAATATTTATTGTCAATAGTGAGCTAAGTCCCGGTCGAACGATACTGAGTCCTGTTTCTGATCTTGATCAATGAATTAGGAATAATTATGAACGGCAACCAAGTAAAGAACAATGCATTTGCTCTTTATAACCATCTGTTTATCTAGATATTTGGTGATGGAAAATATTTTGAGAAAGAATTAACTCCCCATTTATGGTAGCTGTGGTAAAAAAAGTAGAAATATACTTCAGGGTTAAATAATGAAAGTTGGGAGAAGATATAGATGATTTAATTGAAAGTAAGACACTGACCGGAGCTAAAAGCCTCTTTGGTAAAGGTCTTAGCCATCTCAGTCTTACTTTGATTGACTATAAGTCTTGTTCGCGAAAACCACAGACTGGGAGTTGAAGTAGGAAAACTAAAACAATAACAAATACATCCAAAAAACAAAAGAGCAATTTTGATCAGTTGGCCGACACCGCCATTGGTGCTGGGGCGATCGCCTTTTGGCCGCTGTTAACAGTGGGAAAATATTCTTGCTAGAGTTGAGAACCCTTAAAACCTTGTCCCATAATTCTTTGCCTAATATAACCTCTGCCCCCACTGTCTGGGCAAAACCCCTGCAAATTGGCTCCCTGACCCTCCACAGCCGAGTATTGCAATCTCCCTTATCGGGGGTGACGGATTTAGTGTTTCGCCGGCTAGTACGACGCTATGCTCCCCATTCCATGCTCTATACGGAAATGGTCAGCGCCACGGAAATTCATCATCTACGCACTTTGCCCCAGGTGATGGAAATTGATCCCCAGGAAAACCCTATTAGTATCCAACTGTTTGACTGTCGCCCGGACTTTATGGCAGAAGCAGCCCAAAAAGCCGCAGCCCAGGGAGCTCAATCGGTGGACATTAACATGGGCTGTCCAGTCAATAAAATTACCAAAAAAGGTGGCGGTTCTTCCCTTCTGCGGCAACCGGCGGTGGCCGAGGCTATTGTCAAAACGGTTGTGGCGGCGGTGGATGTGCCCGTTACCGTTAAAACCCGTCTGGGCTGGGATGATGGGGAAATCAACATTATCGAATTTGCCCAGAGATTGCAGGATGCAGGGGCACAAATGTTGACCCTCCATGGCCGCACCAGGGCCCAGGGTTATAAGGGCCAGGCCCGCTGGGAGTGGATTGCGAAAGTTAAACAAGCTCTGACCATTCCCGTCATTGCCAATGGCGATATTTTTTCAGTGGAAGCGGCGATCGCCTGTTTAGAACAAACTGGGGCAGACGGGGTGATGTGTTCCCGGGGAAGTTTGGGTTATCCATTTTTAGTGGGGGAAATTGAGCATTTTTTTAAAACCGGAGAGAAGCTAAAGGCTCTCACTGTGGCGGACAGATTAACCTGTGCCCAGGAACATCTACAAATGCTTTGGGAACATAAAGGACAACGGGGACTTTTTCAAGCTCGGAAACATTTAGCTTGGTACTGCAAAGATTTTCCTGGAGCGGTTGCGTTACGGGAACAAATTTTTCAGGTCAATTCTGTGCAAGAAGGCAAAGATATACTGGATAAAGCAATTAATTCGCTCCAATAATCTGGAATAGAAGTGATGGAGTCCCTTATGGGATTAGGCTACTTTTGATGGGAGCCATCGCCCTTTCTATGACTTTCTCAGCATCCCATTTGTTTTAGTTTTCTAGTTATCCCTCTTCCGTCGATCTCGGAAACAAATTTAAACTTGAATCGCTGAGGTTCTTACCGGGTATATCTCTCAAGATTATTTGAAGAGAAAAAATAGGAGATGGAATTTTTATTGGGTACGATCCCTAAAACCTACGCTATCAAAGAGTTTTGGTGATTTGGTCTGAAATTTCCTGCTCAGACTGACGAAAGAGGGATAAAAGATTTTTGACAAGGAGATTAAAGTTAAATTGATGAAGGATAAAATGATTTTCTAATAGTTAATTATAATTAGAGAAAACCTAATTCTTGAAATGGCTCATCAGCATGGCAGAATTGCGTCTGTAATGATTTTAGCCATTGGGCCTCTTGGTGGCGATCGCCAATTATTTCTAAGACTCGGATGGGGGTAGGGCTAATTGTTTCCAATTGTTCTTTTAATGACCCAAGATCGGTAATTACGTGGTGATCCACTCCATAGGTGCCACAAAGTTGGGCAAAATCAACCGATTGGGGAGTAGCAAAATATGTTTCAAACACATCCTCACACTGGGCAATGGGTAAGGTTTGAAAAATACCACCGCCGTTATTGTTGAGCAAGATAATAGTTAAATTACCTCGCATTTGGCTTTGATTTAAAAAGCCGTTACTGTCGTGCAATAAAGATAAATCTCCGGTTAATAACACCGTTTGATGAATACTGCGGTGGGAAATTCCCATGGCGGTGGAAAGGGTGCCGTCAATGCCATTGGCTCCCCGGTTAACAAATATCCGATGGCGATCGCCGTTGGCAGGCCAGAAAAATTCCAGCCAGCGGACAGGCAAACTATTAGCCACCAACAAATTGGTTTGGGGCGGTAAACAATGGACTAATTGACTGACCATTGAAGGAGTATTGCCACCGGGATTTATGAAAGCAGAAGCAATTATTGCTTGACTCTTTGCCTGTTTTTCTTGCCAATTATGGGTATATTCTTTTTGGATTGAATCAATGGGTAAAATATTAGTGTGTAAATAATCTGCCAATTGTCCTATCGTGGCAAAGGAATAAACAGTTTGCCCTTGCAGAGGATCTAAATTTTCACCATTGCAGTTAAAAACGTAACGGGGACAATTAATAATGCTTAGCCAATTCCTTAATGCCTTGCTAGTAGGCAATTCACCAATTTGAATAATTTGTTCTGGTACCAATTGTTCTGCCCAACTTTGACAACGGACGAGAAAGTCGTAATTGGTAATTAAAACAGTTTCTCCATCGTCATAGTTACGCAAAGAACAGAGGGCATCGCATAGTACGGGATAGTGCAATGCCTTGGCGATCGCCAAAATATCAGTTAACAGGGCGTGTGCTTCACCACCGGGAATAACCCCAACTAGAATCAAACCTATTTTGGGGAAATCCCATGGCAGTAAAGGGACAACGGGGGAAGAAAAATTAATCGGCAAAGCTGGCCATAGTTGATTAAACTCCGTTATTCCCCAGTAAAAACTATTGGCATCAAATTTCTGCGCTAAAACCTGCACTGAGTCATCGGCGAGGGGAGCCAACGGTTCGTCAAAGGGACAGTTGAGATGAACTACCCCCAACCTTGGCCAAAAACACTTTTGCCAACCATGGAGCACTGTTTGCCGCAAATAATGGCAAAAATCTAAACTCGCTTCCGGTAAGGCCAACTCCGTTTGCCATTGGGGATAATGGCCATAAAGTTTGGTTTGGTCAATGGTTTGCCCCGCCCGGCAGTGACGTAATTTCGGTGGGCGATCGCCAGTGAGCACCAACAAAGGCACCTGACTGTAGTGGGCTTCAATAATGGCTGGCAAAAAATTAGCTGCCGCTGTGCCGGAAGTACAAACTAATAACGCTGGTTTGCCTGTGCGTTTACCATAGCCCAAAGCAAAAAAACTGGCAGAACGTTCATCTAAACTAACAACGCAATCAATTTCCCCATGGCGGGCCAATGCCACCGTTAAAGGACTAGAACGGGAACCGGGACAAATTACAGCTTGCCGGAGTCCCAACCGGAATAAGGTTTCCACCAATAAAGAGGCAGCCAAACCGTTGAGATTAGTGAAATCAACCATGCCCTACGCTCGAATTCATCAGGCTGGAGGAAGGCTGATTTTGCCCATTATTCCCTTGGCTTAGGTTAAGTATCGCCACCGTTGCGGCCGCAATTGCCACCAGCACTCCCCCAGCAATTAATAATTGACTAGTTTTAGAAAGGGACTGGAATTTAGCCGCTAATCCCCCTGGTGGTGGACTGGTATTTTGGTACTTTCCCATTGTTGCGAGCTGGGGAGACGGTTCTAGGGGCGGATTGAGGGGAATTTCTTCCGCCGGTAGGGGAGATTTGGGGCCAAAGGAGGGAGAAGTGAGTGATTCCCTCGGATCCTGTTCGGGCACAGAATGCTCCTGCTCCAATTCTATTTCCTTCGGTTTTGCCACTGCTTTTTTACTGAAATCGGGATAGGCGATCGCCTTGAGGCCCAATTCCGTATCCCCGGTAAAATCATCTTCTAGGGAGAGTTCTTCAGCGCTATCTTCCGTCGCCTGGGCCGCCGCTTTTTCCGCCTGGGTGGGAGTGGGAACGGAGGGGGCAATCTGGCAATGAATCAAAGCCACGGAAACATTGTCATGGCCATTAACCTGGTTGGCCAACTCTATCAATCGAGGCACTGCTTCTGCCAACGGGCGATCGCCCTGGAGCACGGGCAGGAAATCATCTTGCCAATACTGTTCCACCCGGCTATTGTCGCATAAACCATCGGAACAGAGCAAAAACAGGCAATTTGTTGGCACAATCAACCGCTGAACAATCGGATGCAGTTGGCTTGAGGGCCCCAGGCCCACCGCTTGAGTCAAAGCCCCCGATCGGGGTAATTCCACTGCATGGTGATAGAGCATCAGTCCCAGTCGCACTTCCCGAGAAGCCACATCATCATCCACTGTCACCTGTTTGCAACTCTCCTCCGTTAACCAATAGCAACGGGAATCCCCCACATTGGCCAGGAAAAATTGCTGAAAGTCCGCCAGGGCCATCACCAGGGTGGTGCCCATTCTTTCCCGCTCAATCCTTTCCTCTCGGTCATTGCGACGATTGAGTTGCTCGTTAACTTCTTCAATATCTTCTTTGAGATGCTGGATGAAACTGCGGATTTGCTCCGGATCGTTCATCTGCTTTTGAATTTTGGAAATGACACGGATGGGTAAATGCTCAATCACCCACTGGGAAGCAATTTCCCCCCCTTCCTGGCCCCCTACCCCGTCACAAATCAGGGTCATGGTGTTGGCCAATTGTTGCCCTTCAATGGGGATTTCACTCACAGGGAAACAGGCATCTTCGTTATGGTCTCGACTGGGACCAGCATCGGTCAAAGCAAAAACTGTGTAGCTAAAATCGTACTGCTCCGCCAAGGATTGAATGCCCGTGTCCAATACCCGTAACAAATGATCGGCATGGGGAATTTTGCCCTGTTTTAACTTTTGCCAGAGGGTCTGACAAAAATCGGCGATCGCCGGATGGGCATCGGTCAACAAAGGTTGCCACACCCCGGCCAGATATTTTGTCTCGTAAAATTGGTGGTCGTCTAACTTCAACTCCTGGAGAAATACCTGGGGACCCTGTACCCTCAACCAATCAAATTCCAGCAGACTGGAGACCACCCCCTGGCGTTGCAATGGTTGCCAAAGGCGGACAATTTGCCACAGCCAAGTTAATTGTTGTAACGGCGAGGCATGGTGCCACATTTCCCCCAAAGAAGGTAACAAACGCTCGTAAACCGGCTCCCCTCCATCGTTTAAGGGCACTGGGCCATAATCCAACAACCAAACAGATAAGTCTTTTTCTTCATCCCAGCTGGGGAAATAGTCATATACCTCCGGCACATTAAGCCGAAAGGGAAGGAGCTTTTGGTAGGGCAAAATGTAATCGGGAATTTCCTCCGGCCCCTCCACCCCCAAAGCCGGTGTGGTGTCCAACAATACATGGGGCCGCACCAACAGATAACGATCCAGCAGTATTTCCCCGGGTTGGTACGCCTTGATCCATTCCCCCACCGACCACAGGTAACGTTTCAACAGAGGGGTTTGGCAGGTCTTACACCGGCGATCGCCTAGATCATTGGGGGCTTGACAATCACGGTTGGAGCAGTGGACGGTCGGCACAGCATTACCCCTCGAACAAATTTCTAATCAATTTTAAGGAAATATGCAATCCTAAGAACATTTCCCAAAAGTTGTAATAGGCTAAAAGAGAAAAAACTGCCATTGTTTGCAAAATTGCCACAAGAGGATTATGAGCGCTGAAGCTGTCATCGAAAACCGAGACTATACCCTAATGATCGATAAAAGCAGTAGTATGGCCACCGCTGATGATCCCAATGGTCCCACCCGCTGGGAAATAGCCCAAGCTTCGACCATTGCCCTGGCGCAAAAATGCGAAGAAATTGACCCCGACGGCATCACTGTTTATCTATTCTCTGGCCGCTTCCGTCGTTATGACAATGTTACCGCCGAGAAAGTTGCTTACATCTACGCCAACAACGAACCCATGGGGCGCACTGATCTGGCCGGTGCCCTCAAGGACGGCCTGGACAATTTTTTCCAAAGACGGCAGGCCGGACAAACTAAACCCAATGGGGAAACCTTTTTAATCATTACCGATGGGGAACCCACTGACCGCAAAGCAGTTATCCGTTTAATTTTAGAAGCGAGCCAAAAAATTGACCGGGATGAGGAATTGGCCATTTCATTAATTCAAGTGGGTAGAGATAAAAAAGCAACGGCCTTTTTCCAAGCTTTGGATGATCAATTACAGGCCGCTGGGGCTAAGTTCGACATTGTGGACACCGTTACCATTGAAGATATGCAGGGCATGACTTTGAGCGATGTTTTGCTTAAGGCCATTACGGATTAGGGAGTGCCCGGGCCATGGTGCTAGTTTCATTCTCCCAATGGCCCAAATGCCTTGGGCTATCTCCGTTGAGGTTGACCTTGGCGGGAGTACTTACCCTTGGTTTGACCCCTGGGGTTGATGCCCAAGTCGATCGCCTCTGCGTAGGGGATTTGCAACAAAAGCTGGAAAACCATTTACAACAACCGGAATTGAGCCGGGCCCAATGGGGCATTGCCATTCAACCCTTAGTAGAGAGTCAACCCGTTTATCAACATCAGGCCGATCGTTTTTTCATCCCCGCTTCCAACCAAAAGTTAATTACCACCGCCATGGCCCTGCAGGAATTGGGGCCGAACTTTCGCTTTACCACTCAGGTTTACCAACGGGACGGGGACAGAAAAGTACAAATTATCGCTGGCGGTGATCCCAGTTTTGATGTAGATGACCTAACGGCGATCGCCGAGGCGTTAAAAAATGCGGGCGTGGAAGTGATTGAAGAATTAGAACTGGTGGATGTCATTGCCCCAGAAGATTACCAGCGCCCCAGTTGGGAATGGGACGATTTGCACTACGGTTATGCTCCCCCAGTAAACGGAGCAATTTTAGCTGGCAACCAAGTTATCCTTACCCTCCACCCCCAAGCCTTGGGGGAACCATTGGGTCTTGCTTGGTCTGATCCCTTGGCTGGTGAGCAATGGCAGATTATTAACCAAACCCAAACACAACTTAACCCCAGTAAATCTCCGCAAGTACGACAAGTTTTTGGCCGGCGCCAATTAGTCATTACAGGCAGCCTGCCTCCCCAGGGGGAACCCCGGGCCATCACCTTAGCGGTGGCTGATCCCCCCCAGTATTTCCTGGCTAGCTTGCAACAAAAGTTAGCGGCACAAGGAATTTCTGTAGGGACTCAAACCGTTAGCACTGATGCTACGGCGATCGCCGGTGCTCCGCTACTGACCATAACCTCTCCTCCCCTGGGGGAATTGATCAAAACCATTAATCAAAACAGCAATAATCTTTACGCTGAAACTTTACTCAATGCCCTGCAACCGCCACCCCATTCCCCGGACGATTGGGATAATCATTTAGAAAATCTTGGTCTGTCATCCACTTCCCTGGGTTTCAAGGACGGTTCCGGCCTTTCCCGGCAAAATCTGGTCAGCCCCCAAACCCTGGTGCAACTGTTAATTAACCAAGCTAAAAGTCCCACCTCGGCCATTTATCTCGACTCCCTGGCCGTTGCCGGGCGATCGGGCACTTTGCAAAGTAGTTTTACCGATACTCCTTTGGTCGAAAAAGTCTGGGCTAAAACAGGGACACTCACGGGGGTAGTTTCCCTAACCGGCTATGTGGAAAACCCACAATGGGGCACGGTAGTGTTCAGTTTTATGGTCAACAATAGTGACTTGGGAGCACCTCTGTTAAGAAAAGCCATGGAGCAGATGGTGCTTTGGACTGCCCAAGTTGAACAGTGTCAGTGAGGGCTGGTCAGTATTTCAGCATTAAGGAATAATCAATTCTTCCCCAGAAATTTGGTCGACAGACTAACTTGCCGGGTTCAAGGGGAGTTAATTTTCCCGCCATAGTCAGCGTCTAGCGCTCAAACAGAGGTAGGAATCCACTACTCTACCGGTGCGCTGGCAATTAACCAAGAGATAATCACACACAGGGCAAGCGGTTTCCGTGACAATTTCCTTTTCAATCAAACACTGTTGGCGCACCGCATGGCTACCGCAGTTGGGACAGTGGATCGTCTGCTTGGCCAGGATTGGGGGGGCTTGGAGCGGTTGATGACGAATGATCATGGTAATTGCTCAGAATGTTAAAGGAATTTAATTAAAAATGAAGTCAAACGGGTTAAAGTACGGCGCTAAAAGACGATAAAATTTTTCTAAAGTTTATAAAACAAAGCAAGATTTAAGGTTGAAATAAATGGGAGACCAAAAACTATTCCCATACTGTTTGGTTTTGATCCCTACGGTAGTTAAGCCCATTTGCGCCCGGTCAGCCCCATCCCAGCCTTGGTAACTAGCCAGGGAAAACCGCGACACCAACGAACTTTCTCAGCCCCAATGACCAACTCAGACTAAAAAGTTAACATTTGCCAGGGACTGTTTAGATTTTCTTAACTATTAATTAAGCTTTGCTAGACAATGACCATGGGACGACAAGGACCGGTTAAGTCTTTGATCCCCGGTGGTTTTCCCTTCGTTCCCTAGGTTAAGTATTTTGGATGTTCGATTGCAGAGTCTATTTAGTTATACAAATACTCGGTGTTGTAGAGAAGGCATTTGTTGGCGCACCTGTTTGAGCCGGTCTGGATTGATTTCAGCGATCGCCAAGCCTGGTTTTTCCCCTGCATCGGCCAGGATTACGCCCCAGGGATCAATGATCATGGCGTGGCCGTGGGTGTAGCGCCGTTCGTAGTGACGGCCCGTTTGGGCTGGGGCAATAACGTAGCAAGTATTTTCAATGGCCCGGGCCTGGAGCAGCACCTGCCAATGATCCTTGCCAGTGTAGGCGGTAAAGGCAGCAGGGACAAACAGGACGTCGGCCCCTTGGCGGGAAAGATAACGATACAGCTCAGGAAAACGAACATCGTAGCAAATGGATAAACCCAAATTGCCAAAGCTGTCGGAATGGTACACAGGAGGATATTTTTGCCCAGCCATCACCGTAGCGGATTCCCAATAGGTATTACCGTCGGGTACATTGACATCAAATAAATGGGCTTTGTGGTACCGGGCCAACTCCTGGCCATTGGGGGCAATCAAGGTGGCTGTGTTATAGGCTTTCCCTGTTTCCCCCGCCACTGGGAAAGGAAATCCCCCCGCCAGGATAGTCACTTGGAACCGTTGGGCCATGGTTTGCAAAAATTTCTCTGTTGCCGTGGCGATCGCCGAGGCCTGTTCCAGCTTTTCAGTCTCATTGCCCAAAAAAGCAAAATTCTCCGGTAAACCCACCAATTCTGCCCCCTGTCGCACCGCTAGATCGATCAACTCCTCTGCTTCTTGTAAATTCTCGTCTAGGTTGGGGCGGCTGGTCATTTGTAGGGCAGCGGCTAAATAGGGTTTCATGAAAATTCCTTGTCAGAAAGAGGCAGTGGGGGCTAGCAGTTCATTTTATCCTGATCGGGTATAGGGAAGGAACTCGCTCCAAAAAAGGGAGAAGGGGCTTCACATCTTAAGATATTATGGAGAAAAACTTCCTTAAAGTTCTGCTTTTGCTAAACTAAAGTCCCCCGCTTTTTAAGATTGTAAATTTACACATATTTTTAAGGATCTGTTTTTACCCTCACTGATAAGAATTTCTAAGGAGAATAACAAGATTTACTTAACAGTTCCCCTTGGCAATCTACTCCCCAGAGTTTAGCGAGGTAACCATTAATATTGACCATCCCAGGCACGGTGGTTAACCCAAATAAATATTCTCCATTGCACTTTTACAAACTTTTTTGCTCGAATGCTTGATTCTTCAGTACCTACTTTTTCCGTTACCACGCCTCTGTACTATGTCAACGATGTGCCCCACCTAGGTAGTGCCTACACCACAGTGGTGGCGGATACTTTGGCCCGGTTTAAAAGACTACAGGGTTATGACGTTTTGATGGTTACTGGCACCGATGAGCATGGCCAAAAAATCCAACGTACCGCCGAAGCCCAAGGCCTCGATCCCCAAACCCATTGTGACCAGACTGTACTTAAATTCAAGGAACTATGGCGATCGCTCAATATCCACTATGATCGTTTTAGCCGTACTACCGATGCTAGGCATTTAGCCATTGTCAAAGACTTTTTTCAACGGGTTTGGGACAAAGGAGACATTTATCTAGCGCAACAACAGGGCTGGTATTGCGTTGCCTGTGAAGAATTTAAAGAAAAAAGGGATTTATTAGAAGATAACCATTGCCCCCTACATCCGAACCGTAAGGCGGAATGGCGGGACGAAGAAAACTACTTTTTTCGCCTCTCCCGCTATCAAAAAGCGCTGGAAGAACTTTATGGCCAAAGGCCAGAATTTATCCAGCCCAGTAGTCGTCGCAATGAAGTATTAAACTTTGTTGCCCAGGGATTGCAAGACTTTTCCATTTCCCGGGTCAATTTAGACTGGGGTTTCCCCCTGCCCAATGATCCCAACCACACCATTTATGTCTGGTTTGATGCCCTTTTGGGCTATGTCACCGCCCTCTTGGGTGAGAATGAAGAGCCTAGCTTGACCAATGCCTTAGCTAAATGGTGGCCGATTAATTTGCATTTAATTGGTAAGGATATTTTGCGCTTCCATGCAGTCTACTGGCCCGCCATGTTAATGTCGGCGGAATTACCGATCCCCGCCCAGGTTTTTGGCCATGGTTTTCTCACCAAAGATGGTCAGAAAATGGGCAAAAGTTTGGGTAACACCGTTGATCCCCTAGATTTGATTAACCGCTATGGGGAGGATGCGTTCCGCTACTATTTCCTCAAAGAGATTGAGTTCGGTAAAGACGGGGACTTTAATGAGCAAAGGTTTGTCAATGTGCTCAACGCAGATCTAGCTAATGACCTAGGTAATTTGCTCAATCGCACCTTGGGTATGGTGAAAAAGTATTGCCAGGGCCAGGGACCCCAGGTGATGGGGACAGATTTGGCACCGGATAATCCCCTCAAAGCTTTGGGCAGTCATTTGGGAGAACGGGTGAGCAGTGCCTATGAACGGTTATCCTTCACCGATGCCTGTGAGGCAATTTTTACCCTGGTGCGGGCCGGCAATAAATATATTGACGACATGGCCCCTTGGAAATTGTTTAAACAGGGTAGTCAAAAGGAGGTGGAAGATGTACTGTACAGCGTGCTGGAATCCATTCGCCTTTCTGCCTATCTTCTCTCCCCCATCATTCCCCGTTTGAGCACGAAAATTTACCAACAGCTGGGCTTCAATTGGGATTTTGACCAGTGGAGATCGCCCTTGGAGCAAGCGGAAGAATTCAACCGTCACCAGTCCTGGGGACAACTTGGTATCAACCAAAATTTACCTCCGGCTGAGCCAATTTTTATCAAACTGGAGTTGCCAGAAGGGGAGTAGAATCAAAAACTGACCCCCTGGGTCAAGGTTAAATTTTTAACATTTTTTTAACAGACTTTAACATTTTTATAATTTTCCCAACCAATTGAACCAAATTTTTTGCCCTTTTGATCCTTGAGAAACTTTTTAAAAACCCCTTTAAATTCAAATTTAATCATTTAGGAACACCATGTTTGAGGACTTTGAACAAGATGCACTGTTTACACCGGATCAGTTATTAGAAAACCGGGGTAGGGTGGCCATTTTCATCGATGGCTCTAATCTTTTCTATGCGGCATTACAGTTGGGCATTGAAATTGATTACACCAAGTTACTGCACTGTTTAACCGGCGGTTCTCGTTTATTGCGGGCTTTTTTTTACACTGGAGTGGACCGCAGTAACGAAAAACAACAGGGATTTTTGCTCTGGATGCGCCGCAATGGTTACCGGGTCATTGCCAAGGATTTAGTCCAGTTACCAGACGGTTCTAAGAAGGCTAATTTGGATGTGGAAATTGCCGTGGATTTAATGTCCCTGGTGGGTTCCTATGACACAGCAGTGGTGGTGAGCGGCGATGGAGATTTGGCCTATGCAGCGGATGCAGTCAGTTATCGAGGAGCCCGCATTGAGGTGGTGAGTCTCCGTTCCATGACCAGTGATAGCTTGATCAATGTCTCTGACCGCTACGTAGACTTGGACAGCATCAAGGAGGAAATTCAAAAACAACCCCGTCCCAACAGCAGTTATCGTAGCGCCAATGTGACGCCGCTCCTATCCCAAGAAAAATCCCCCTAAAAGCCCATTCAATTTTTTCTGTCTCTATTCATTGCAAAGGATCTTTGATCTTCCTTATGGATATTTACAAGGAAATTCCTCGCAATTGTTGGTACAGTAAAGTAGCTTGCAAATCTGTCATACCGGCAATGTAATCGGTTACTTTCAGAATTTTGGCATAGTTATCGTCGTCGGCGGCTACTTGGTGCTCTGGGGGCAACATGAATCTAAGTAGTTTCCCTTTAGGTCGGGGTTGTTTCTCCAACGTGGCAGTGAGGAAATCCGTTAATAAATCCCCTAATACTTCAAAGCCAGCAATTTTTATCCTAACCACATTGGCATGGTGAAAAACTGCATTGGTGGTTATGGTTTCAATTTCCTTTAGTTGGGGAGAAAAACAACTCAAAGCCACCAAGGATTGGTCAAATTTTCCCGCCAGAATATCCGGCTCATGGTCAAGGAAAATTTGTGCTACTTCTTTCACCAGTCGATTAATGGCTTTAGCCCGCAATCGTTTGATCGTTTCCACTTCACTGCCGTCGTACTGGTTTAAGTCAATGTCAGCAATGCTTTGTAGCTTATCTTTGACCGCTGCAAAGGGCAGATAGCCCATATGAAAACCATCTTCTAGATCGACGATGGAATAACACAGGTCGTCCGCTGCTTCCATCAAAAACGTGAGGGGATGGCGACACCACCAAGCGACCTTTGGCGATCGCCGAATGAGACCCACGGTTTCCGCTACTTCAGTGAATAGATCTTTTTCAGCTTGGAAAAAACCGTATTTTTGTAGACTTTTGCCGGGATGGCGGGCCAGGGTTCTTTGGGGAATGAAAGATTCCCGGGGATATTTGGCAAAGGTAGCCAGGGTAGTGCAGGTTAGTTGCAGGCCCCCTGGGCGATGGGGCAAACCCAGCTTAGTCAAAATGCGAAAGCCTTGGGCATTGCCTTCAAAGCGGTCAAAATCAGCTTTTTCCAGGGGATTAATTAGGGCACCGGAGCGATTTTTGCGGGCATACCATTTTTGAAAAGCCGTTTGAATGGCGTCTTCCCCCGCATGGCCAAAGGGGGGATTACCAATGTCGTGGGCTAAACAAGCCGCAGAAAGAATATCGCCAAAGTCCGCCGCTTCGATCGCCTGGAGTTGATGGCGTTTAATGATTTGATCCCCTACCATCCGCCCGAGGGAACGGCCCACGCAAGACACCTCCAAACTGTGGATCAGCCGGGTGCGGACATCGGCATTTTTGGACAGCGGAAAAACCTGGGTTTTATCCTTCAGCCGACGGAAAGCAGTGGAATAGACAATGCGGTCATAGTCCTTGAGGAAGGAAGTGCGCTCAAATTGATGCTCCTCTAGCTGTTGTTTGCCAAGGCGTTTGCGGGAAAGTAACTGTTGCCATTCCATGGGATTAATACTGTTGGGGACGACGGGACTGCACCTGTTGCCAGCGCAAAACTAAGCCAAGATTAATTTGTTTGGTCAGCCAATAAAAAATGGTCAAAACCACCACAGTGACGCTAATGGCTAAGAGGGGACGGTGATGGGAAAGGGTTTGGGCTAAATTTTGCCCCACATCTTTGGGGTCAGTGACCACATGCCAACTGTTTAAGCGCAGAAATCGACCCAGATAAATCCCGATCGCCGAGAGCACATGGGCCATTAACTCCATGGGGAAAATCCAGGCTGACCATTGCCGTTGCCCCAGGTAATAACCGACGTTGAGCAAAGACATGACATAGCATTGCCAACCCACATTTAAAAAGAAAAAAAATTGGGGCGTAGCGGTGAAAATCATGACGCTAGTGGGTATACCCTGCCGCACCAAACGAAAATAGTGGATGATATCCGTCAGAATGTAGGGGGCATTGGGCAAAAAAGCCACAAATATAGTAAAAATTACCCACCACAGTGGCGATCGGGGCCAGGGTTTTCGTTGCGGATTTTGCCAACGGAATAACCAAACGCTTAGCACTAGGGGAATAACGGCCAAAAAAGTGTTCCAGGCAATGCGATCGCCATTAATGGCCAATACCTGCCAAGACAGCCGCAGCCAAGAGATAATCAGCTCCATAATCCCAAATCCTAATCCCTCAGCACATAGCCTACCCCCCGCACGGTCTGGATTAAACGGGGTTCCCCCGCCGCCTCTAACTTTAATCGCAGGTAGCGGATATAAACTTCAATAATGTTGGAATCCCCCGTAAAGTCGTATCCCCAGACCCGTTCCAAAATTTGTTCTCTGGTTAACACCTGGCGGGCATGGGAGAGGAGATAGTCTAATAACTCAAATTCCTTGGCGGTGAGATCAATCAGGCGATCGCCCCTTTGAATTTCCCTCGTACTACGGTTAAAGCGCAGATCGGCAAATTGTAAAATTTCGTCGGTTTCCGTGTGGGTGCGCCGTAATTGCACCCGGAGGCGGGCAAAGAATTCATTGGCATTAAAGGGTTTGACAATATAGTCATCGGCTCCAGCATCCAGCCCCATCACCCTTTCTTCCACGTCGTCCTTGGCGGTGATCAAAATAATCGGAATGCGACTGCCCATTTCCCGCAACCGTCGGCAGAGGTCTAGTCCCGATAATCCCGGCAGGTTGCCATCCACAATGATTAAATCCGGGGGAAATTCCTGGGCTAAGGTGAAGCCCTTGAGACCATCCCTAGCCACGGTGACATCATAGCCTTCATACTTGAGCTCCAACTCCATAAATCGGGCTAACTTTTCTTCCTCTTCCACAACCAAAACACGGTGACTCATGGCAAACTAAGCGATTGCATAGCAAATATGTTCATGGTACTGCCCCCGTTGACAGTTAAAGGAGAGTTGAAAGACGGTTAAAGATTAGTTGGCCAATAATAATCTGGCCACAAACCCAGCGACAGTTCCCAGAACGGGGCTAAAGACAACCACGGAAGTGGCAGCGATGATAACTCTTAGGGCAATGCTGATAACAACATTTGCTCAGCAGTGGCTAAAGCTTCCGGTAACTTACTGGCATCCTTTCCGCCGGCCTGGGCTAAGTTGGGACGACCGCCGCCACCACCGCCAACAATTTTGGCAATTTGGCCGATGAATTGCCCTGCTTTGAGTTGTTTAGTCTTAACCAACTGGGGACTGAAGGCCGCCACTAGGCTGACTTTACCCTCTTCGGGAATGGAAGCCAGCACCACCGCACTTTCCCCTAATTTTTGTTGTAGTCGTTCCGCCGCAGTTTTCAAGGATTCTGGATCAATATTGCCCAAGTCCGCCACCAGCAGTTTGAATGCCCCTACGGTTTGTGCTTGGGCAATTAGTTGATCGGATTTCCGCAGAGCCAATTCCTGCTTAACGGCCTCCAACTCTTTTTGGGTTGCTTTCAATTCCTGTTGCAGATTACTGACCCGATCAGGAATTTCCTCTGGTTTCGCTTTGAGGCGATCGCCAAGCTCTTTGACCACCGCTTCCCGCACATTGAGGTAATCCAACACCGATGGCCCGGCCACCGCTTCAATGCGCCTTACCCCGGCAGCAATGCCCGTTTCCGCCACTATTTTGAATAAACCAATTTCCGCTGTATTGGCCACATGGGTGCCACCACAAAGTTCTAAAGAAACCCCCGGCACATCAATCACCCGTACTTCTGCACCGTACTTTTCCCCAAACATGGCGATCGCCCCTTTGGCTTTGGCCTCGGCAATGGGCATCACGGCCACTTCCGTCCCATGGGCTTCGGCAATCCATTGATTAATTAAATCTTCAATTTGCTTTAACTCTTCGGTTGTCACGGCCCGGGGCGAGTTGAAATCAAAACGCAAACGGTTGAAATCCACCAAAGAACCGGCTTGGGAAATATTTTCATCCACTACTTTTTTCAAGGCCGATTGTAGTAGGTGGGTGGCGGTGTGGTTTGCCTGGGCCCGACGGCGGCAGGCCCGGTCAATGGTGGCGGTGATGGTTGTGCCAACTTGAACTATACCTCGTTCTACCCGACCAAAGTGAATAAAAATACCCGATTCCCGTTTCACATCTTCAATGCGAATGAGCAAATTATCGCCGTTGAGAAAACCTTGATCGCCAATTTGACCGCCGGATTCCCCATAGAAAGGAGTTTGATCCAAAACGATTTGGACGGTTTGCCCTGCTTGCGCTTGCTCTACCAATTCCCCCGCAATTAAAACTGCCTTAACTACCGCTGAACTTTGTAAATCGGTGTAGCCCAAAAATTCCGTCGGATGGATATGGTTAGCCAATTTATCCAAACTTTCCTGCACCGTTAAATCAATGGTCTCATGGGCCGCTTTGGAACGTTCCTGTTGTTCCTGCATGGCTATTTCAAACCCCTCCACGTCCACAGTAATGCCCTGTTCTTCAGCAATTTCCTGGGTTAATTCCAAAGGAAAACCAAAGGTGTCGTATAAAGTAAACGCATCTACTCCAGCAATTTCTTTGACCCCTTCGGCCATTAAATCCGCCAGTAACTTTTCCCCCCGTTCCAGGGTTTTTAAAAAGGCCGCTTCTTCCCGCTGTAACTCCTGTTCAATCAAGGTTTTTCGTTCCAAAACATTGGTATAAACTGGCTGGGCTAGTTCAATGGCAGTGGCCGCAACTTTAGTAGTGAATTCCCCGGTAATACCTAGTAAACGACCATGGCGGACAACTCGGCGGATCAAACGGCGTAACACATAACCCCGTCCTAAATTGGAAGCACCGATACCGTCAGCAATCATGTGGACAACGGAACGGACATGATCCCCAATAACTTTTAGGGAAATTTTCGTTTTTTCATCGGCCTGGGCGTAATCAATCCCAGCTATGCTCGCCGCTGTTTGAATAATGGGAAAAATTAGATCTGTCTCGTAATTATTAGGTACTTTTTGTAAAATCTGGGCCATTCTTTCTAGGCCCATGCCGGTGTCAATATTTTTCTTCTCCAGGGGTGTTAAATTGCCCGTATTATCACGGTTGTATTGCATGAATACCAAGTTATAAAACTCGATAAATCGGCTATCATCTTCCAAATCTAGTTTCTCATCCCCCAATTCCGGATGAAAATCATAGTAAATTTCCGAGCAAGGGCCACAGGGGCCAGTGGGGCCAGAAACCCAAAAGTTGTCATCCGCTCCCATACGTTGAATGCGGTGGGCAGGAATACCAATTTCATCCCGCCAAATGGCAAAGGCTTCGTCATCTTCTTCAAACACACTGACCACTAACTGTTCCGGGGGCAGTTGAAATACTTGGGTGGATAATTCCCAGGCCCAGGCGATCGCCTGGGATTTAAAGTAATCGCCAAAACTGAAATTGCCCAACATTTCGAAGAAAGTATGGTGACGGGCGGTGCGGCCCACGTTTTCAATATCGTTGGTGCGGATACATTTTTGGGCAGTGGTGGCCCGGGGAAACTCCGCTGGCTTTTGTCCTAAAAAGATTGGTTTAAATGGCAACATCCCCGCAATGGTTAACAATACCGTGGGGTCCTCCGGCACCAGGGATGCACTGGGCAAAATTTGATGCTGGCGATCGGCAAAGAAATTTAAGAACTGTTGACGAATTTCGGGGCCGCTGAGGACGGGCGGGGTGGTGGTCATGGTCTAGGGAGAGATTTTGAAGATTATGCTTTGGGACACTATGTTCCATTTTCGCATTTCGGGGTGGAACCCCGGCCATTGGCGAATTGCTTCTAGGGGTTTTGACAATGGAGATTGATGTTAGTAATTACCTGTTGCTCCTGTTGGCCAATGGTGGTCACCTGTTTTTGGGCCAACTGGGCAGTCAAAATATCCTTACTTTCCAGAGCCTTAACCATGGTGCGGGTAGCTGACCCATTGCCCTGGTAAATACTAACTAATTCTCCTTGATAGTTAGCTAGCACCGGATCTTCAAGGTTGAGCCGTTCTATTTTTGTGGCAGTAGCATCAAACGAATCAGCGATTTTCAGTACTTCTTCCACTGAGGTGGTATCTCTATATTTAGCTCCTTCCTCCGCCATTTGTTTGGTAATTAAAATTAGCTGTCGACATTGGTCCGCTTTGCTGACTCCACAACCGATTAAACCCAGGTTTAGCCCCAACAGCAACACCACAGCCCTACCAAGGCGCAATGGTATCCGGCAGGGGAAATCAGCAAATTTTACGGCAATGGACAACGGCATAGGGACAGATGGGGAGATGGATCCTAACGGGGAACCATCTTAGCAAAACCGTCCGGGGTAATTGACCTTTCAAACCCCAGGCCAAAGGGGGGACAGCCGGGGCAGGAAGGCGATCGCCAAAGCGGTGAGCAGTAAACAGATAATACCGGCCAGACCCGCCAGGGGCTGATTGGCTTTGCCCACCCAAATATTGCCGTTGCTGCAAGGATAAGTGATTAAACCAGTGGCATCACAGGCCGCCAGAGCAAATACCCAACCCCCATGGAGTCCCCAGGCCAAGGCTAGATTGCCGCCATCCACCAGACGGGCCCACACCAGGACCATCCCCAATAGCCACAGACCGGGCAGTTGGTACGCTGTTAACCGCCGCTCCCAAAGTAGGTGGAGCACCGCAAATATGGCGCTGATTACCATTGCCGCTACCCACGCAGGTAAATCCTGTTGCAATTGATTTTGGAAAATACCCCGAAAAATCAACTCTTCCACCAGGGCGATCGCCAGGGCCAGTATGAGGAAAAGCGGGGACAGTTTGACTAAATCCCACCATTTTTCCCGATGCCATTGCAATAAACCGATTTTGCCCTGCACCGCCAAGGTTAAACCTAAACCAAGCACCGCCACCACTACGGCGATCGCCAAGGAAAGCAACTGTGCAGAGCTGAAATGCAAACCGTAATCCCCCAGGGATTGATACTCCCATTGGGTCACAGCCCAGATGGGTAGGGGAGAAACGCAGTAGAGCGACAGAACTAAAGGCAATTTTTGAGCCGGAGTGACCGCCTGCCAAGGTTGCCAACCTAATTTACGCCCCAGCATAAGAGCAATGGGATACCATAGCACTAACCAACTTACTAAAAAAGCAGTAATTTTTAGTAGCCCCGGCCATGTCTGCCACATTGTTGCCAGATTTTCCATCGGTCTCCCCAACGGCGATCGCCAATTTTTCTCTCAACAAAAGCAAAATATGCAAGGGCCAGCCTGGCAGTACGTTCGCTGTCGTACCTAATTGATAAAAAAGGGGAGGAACCTTTTTATTTCAGGCCTCCCCCCCAGCGAAAAACTACCGAGTCCCCCTTGCTTAGAGAACCACATCAGGGAAATTTACACTTCCTCTTCGTCGTCGCTATCGGTAATTTGCTTCAGGTGAATATGCTTATAACCAAGTTTGATCTCGAACTCATCCCCGGACTTGAGACCCATTTCTTGGGTGTAGGTAGAGCCAATAACAATCTGTCCATTTTTGTGTACACTAACCCGGAATGTTGGTTCGCGGCCTCGACCATCTTTGGTACCAGAGGGATCGAGGGGAACCCCTTTGGCCGCCAGAACTGCGTCATAGAAGTCCGTCAAATTTACCCGCACTTGTCCCTCCTTGGAAGTGGAGTAGTAACCACAGGCTTTGGCTGTTTCTCGGCGGGGCAGATGGGAGAGTTCTTTAACTTTATTAAGTAATGCTTTGCCGGTTAGTGCGGTGGAGGCGTTTGGCATGGGATTATTTTTTCCGTTGAATGATGCTTGATTGCAGAGACTCGTTTTTTCAAAAGTCTACATGAGACAAAATATAACATTAAACCTTAGCTGAAAAACTTTTTTTTCAAACTTTTCAATTGTTTAGCTGGGAAATTTTTGCCTTTGAAAAAAGCAAGCCTTGACCACTGGCAAGTTTTGTTCTACCGATTTTTTGCCGCTATGGAGCAATAATGAGTTAGGTTTGGGCAATACAAGCTAGCTAAGGGTTCACCTTTCCGAAAAGTGACGATTTCTTCCTTAGATTGGCGATAAAATCCAGTGAAGCCCTGGAAGAAGATATTTTTCTGTAGGGGAAACCATGGGCTAGGCTGGATTCACTACCCGACCCATGTCATGCATTTATTAAGATTGTTCTGGTTTTGAAGCTTCTATGGTTTTTGCCCCCCTTGATTCTGGCTCTACCCCCCTCCAACCCTTTCCCACTGCCCCTACCCGTCAACAGCTACGACGAATGAATCTCTACCTAGATCAACTCCTGTTGGCTTTAGTGGCCCTGACTGATGTAGATCAAATCACCTGGACAAAAATTCTGGAAAAAATTTCTGCTTCCACCCCCGCGGGCTATCCTTTGGGCAAACATTATCCGGCCCCCACCCTTGTCCCTGGACAGTTAGATGGGGAAGGCATTCGTCTTCTGACCATGGCGATCGCCCATTTGGGGGGGCATTACCAAGAACTTCTGCGGCGATCGGTCAGCTTGATTGAGCAAACCAAGGAACAAGGTAAAAATCCGTTGCAAACTGTACTGCTGAAGGAATACGCTGAGAAATTTACCATCGCTTGGCAGGCATATCAGAATAAACAAGGGGAAGAAGGGAATTTATCTTCCTTAGTGCCCACGGAAGAACGGCTTCTCTCCCTACTAACGGAATTATTTTTCTTTAGTAGTAAAGATGGAGCCCGACGACTCTGGAGCGTACTAACAGCCATGGCTTTTCCCCTCCCCTAGCAATTGGGCAAGGGAGAATGGCAAAATTAAGGATTAAGAAGTTCCATTAACTGAATGGACAAATTTCACAGAGGAAGTATTCCCTATGGCTGCAGAGTTCCCGTCCCCAGACTCCGAAGAAGTGCTAACCATTGCCCATTTACAGGGCATTCAGGAGCGACGCCAGGAACAAAGAATGTTGGCCTTTTGCCAGGTGTTTAATATGGCCGGGGAACTGGTGGGGGTATCCTTTGATCTAACTCGTCAGGGTATTTGTGTCAGTGTGCCCAACGACTGGCCCCAGGGCAGTGACTTTGAAGTCAAACTCCGGCGCATGGACAACGAAGCTTTGCCCACCATTACCGTCAAGGTCAACCCCATGTGGCGTCAGTCTCGCAACGAGAGTTTTGATGAAATTGGCGGCAAAATCATTGCGGTGGATTCCCCCGAAGCATTCGCCACTTTTCTACAATATTGCCAACAGGCGGGCCCCAGTGGTTTGGTGGAACGCCCCAATTCCTGACGATCACCCCCAGCTTTATCTGTTGATTTTTTCTCCCTATTCCCTGGATCGAATCGGGGGATTTTTCTCCATACCTCATATACCCATAATTGTCAGAGTCTGATAGGATTTAGCAAAGTATTAAAATTTGTAAAGAAAATTAAGATGCGAGTTTTGGTGGTAGGCGGCACAGGCACCCTGGGCAGGCAAATTGTTCGGCAGGCGATCGACCAAGGTCACACCGTTGTTTGCCTAGTCCGTAGCCTGAGAAAAGCAACCTTTCTCAAGGAGTGGGGGGCCACCATTGTGGGGGGAAATATCTGTAAGCCGGAAACTCTGCCCCCAGCCCTAGAAAATATTGATGCAGTCATTGACGCTTCCACCGCCAGGGCTACCGATTCCCTCACCATCCGTCAAGTGGACTGGGAAGGTAAGCTTAATTTAATTCGAGCAGTGCAAAAAGCCGGTATCAAAAAGTTCATCTTTTTCTCCATTTTGCGGGCAGCGGAATATCCCAAAGTGCCCCTGATGGATATCAAAAATTGTACGGAAAAATTTTTAGCCCAAACGGATTTGGATTACACCGTTCTGCAACTGGCGGGTTTCATGCAGGGTTTAATTGGCCAGTACGCCATCCCCATTTTGGATAACCAATCGGTCTGGCAAACCGGCGAGAATACTCCCATTGCCTATATGAACACCCAGGATGTGGCCAAATTCGCAGTGCGGGCGGCGGAATTGGACAGTGTGGCCCGTAAAACCTATCCAGTGGTGGGTAGTCGGGCTTGGGGGGCGACGGAAATTATTCAACTCTGTGAAAGAATGTCTGGCAACACGGCCCGCATTTCCCAAGTGCCCATGGCGGTGCTCAGATTTATGCGGGGCCTTACCCGCTTTTTCCAGTGGACCTATAACGCATCCGATCGCCTCGCCTTTGCGGAGGTGTTGGCCAGCGGTAAAGCGTTAACGGCGGATATGGCCCCGGTGTACGAAGAATTTGGCCTTGACGCCAAGGAAACCACCACCTTAGAAGCCTATTTGCAAGAGTATTTCGGGCGTATTATCAAAAAGCTCAAAGAACTGGATTATGAGGTTAATCCAGCCCAAACGGAGGGCAAAAAGAAGAAAAATAATTTCTTTTTCTAGATTTGATGGGCAAATTTGATAGTTTTATTTATAGCCTGGTTTGTCCGCTCCCTGTTCCCTGACTCCCTAGGATCTCGCCCCTGTGCCAAAAGTCGGCATCATTTTCAACGACGATAAGCCCACCGCCTGTAGCGTTGCCCAAGAATTGCAGGAGCAACTGCAAAGCAGTGGGTTCACAGTGGCGATGGAAACTGGTTCTGGTGGCCTGCTGGGCTACTCCCAACCCGATCGTCCCATTTGCCATACCCGCATCGAGCATTTGACTCCGCCCCATTTTGACGAGTCCATGCCCTTTGCCATTGTCCTGGGGGGAGACGGCACTGTATTGTCGGCTTTCCGTCAGTTGGCCCCCCTAGGCATTCCCCTACTGACCATTAACACGGGTCACATGGGCTTTTTAACGGAAATTTATCTGAATCAACTGCCCACGGTGATCGAACAATTAATTGCTGGTAACTATCAGGTCGAAAGCCGTTCCATGATGACGGTGCGGTTGATGCGGGAAGAAACCCTATTGTGGGAAGCTCTTTCCTTGAATGAAATGGTGTTGCACCGGGAACCCCTCACCAGCATGTGCCATTTTGAAATTCGGGTGGGACACCATGCTTCCGTGGACATTGCCGCCGATGGCATCATTGTTTCCACCCCCACGGGTTCCACGGCCTATTCTCTCAGCGCTGGGGGCCCAGTGGTTACCCCCGATGTACCGGTATTTCAGTTAGCGCCCATTTGTCCCCATTCCCTCGCTTCCAGGGCTTTGGTTTTTTCCGATCTGGAACCGGTAACTATTTTCCCTGCTACTCCCAACCGCATGGTGTTGGTGGTGGATGGCAATGGTGGTTGTTATGTTCTACCAGAAGACCAGGTTCATTTGTCGAAATCACCCTATGCGGCCAAGTTTATCCGCCTGCAAACGCCGGAATTTTTCCGTATTCTGCGGGAGAAGTTAGGCTGGGGGTTGCCCCATATTGCTAAACCGACTTCGGTGGAGTTGCCATGAATTTGCCCCGCTATTCCCGCCGCCATTTTCTGCAGTCCGCCGCCGTTGTCGGCCTTGCCACTGGTTTGGGGGGATGCGGATCTGGCCAGGGCAGTAGCAGAGAAATTCAGTTTTTAAACCGTTCCCTGCCCCCCCAGTTAATTAATCAATTTCAGCGACAGTTTCCCCAAGCTAAGAAATTGAATTTCAAGGCGATCGCCAACCTGCAGAGTTTATTTGACAATTTGCAAACCTGGCAAAATGCCCAAAATTCAGATACGTCCAAAGGACTGTGGCGTAACAGACCGGGGGTAAATCAGACCCCAGCAGCCCAGTTGGTCACGGGCGGAGATGTGTGGCTGGAACGGGTGATAAAAGGAAAACTCATCCAACCCTTTGCCCTTGATCAGTTGAGTCAATGGCCGGAATTATCATCACGGTGGCAATTGTTGGGGCAACGCAATGACCAAGGCTTACCTGATCAAAACGGCAAAATTTGGGCTATTCCCTACCGTTGGGGCCCCACCATGATTATTTATCGCCGCCAACCCTTTGCCGATCTGGGTTGGGAACCAAAGGATTGGTCCGATCTGTGGCGGCCAGACTTAAAGCAACACATTGCCCTGGTGGATGATCCCAGGGAGGCGATCGGTTTGACTCTGAAAAAGCTAGGCTATTCCTACAATGTCACCAATCCCGGAGCTATTAATGCCTTACCCTCCGCTTTGCAGGAATTAGCGACCCAGGTGAAGTTTTATAGCAACAAGTATTACCTCCAAGCTCTGCTCAACAGGGACGTGTGGCTGGCTGTGGGTTG
Source organism: Synechocystis sp. PCC 6714 (assembly GCF_000478825.2). Taxonomy (NCBI): domain Bacteria; kingdom Bacillati; phylum Cyanobacteriota; class Cyanophyceae; order Synechococcales; family Merismopediaceae; genus Synechocystis; species Synechocystis sp. PCC 6714. The sequence continues at coordinate 617,160 of NZ_CP007542.1, forward strand.
GTCAAACGAAATTATTCCCCTGCTGAGAAATCAGTCGGAGTTAACTGCCATCATTCCCAGTTCTGGCACATCCCTTTGGGCTGACCTCTGGACCATGCCCGCCGATGCTGAAGCTGCTGAAATTACTTATAAATGGCTGAATTTCTCTGCCCAGCAATCCAGCCTAGAGCAAATGGCCACTTTCAGTAACGCCCTGGCAGTGCCCTATCAAAACCTGGAGGTTTCTGCCCTGAGCACTAACCCCTTATTAGCTTTTTCACCGGAGTTACTGGAGCGCTGTGAATTCCTCGCCCCCCTGGATAGTGCCACCGCCAACCAATACAAGCAACTCTGGCAAACCATGCGGGGAGACTTAGGATAGTGTTTGTCAAAATCTATGGCGCGGGGATACCCCCGGATTCATCCGTGGGGAGTGTCAATCTATCGATTGAGCTAACTGAACAGAGCAACTATCCTGGTCGATATGCATCCTGCTTGGGAAGCATGGCGGTAGATAATATCCCAGGGAATATTTAGGGAACACCAAGTTTGAAACCCTGAAACTAAAGCTGGTGACGGGATTTGAACCTGCGACCGACTGATTACAAATCAGTTGCTCTACCACTGAGCTACACCAGCATCTCTGATACAGAATAGCAGAAGATTAACCCAGAGGCTCTGGCTAATTTTTGCCCTTGAAAAACTTCTTTTAACGATCCGTAAAACCCAGTAAAACCATGACTACTTTAATTGTCGCCACAGGGAACCCAGGTAAACTAGCCGAGATGCAAACTTACTTAGAGCCCCTTGGTTGTCAATTGGCCCTCAAGCCGCCGGAAATTGAGGTGGAGGAAACCGGCAGTACATTCTATGAAAATGCTTGCTTAAAAGCTTCCCAGGTCGCCAAGGTGCTGAATCAATGGGCGATCGCCGATGATTCTGGTTTAGCGGTGGATGCGCTGGATGGGGCACCGGGTTTATATTCCGCCCGTTACGGCAACAGCGATGGGGAAAGAATTGCCAAATTGCTCCAGGCTCTAGAAGGGGTAAGCCAAAGACAAGCTCAATTTATTTGCGTAGTGGCGATCGCCGCCCCCAATGGCAGTATTCAACTAAGTAGTGAAGGCATTTGCCCGGGGGAGATCACCCACAATCCTAGGGGCGACCATGGTTTTGGTTATGATCCAATTTTTTGGGTACCGGAACATCAAAAAACCTTTGCAGAAATGACCAAGGTAGAAAAACAAACAGTAAGCCACCGGGGAAAAGCGTTTAACCAACTCATCCACCAGTGGCCTGGGTTGAAATTTGACAGTCTTTGATGGCGGTGAAGGGCAGAATGCTGGGGATAGGAGAACAAAAGATAAAATTAATTGTCTCAATTTGCCCAACATTAGCGGTAACCGGGCAGCCAATCCCAAAAAGATTAGATAGCTTCGGTGTCCTTTTCCCCTGTCCGAATCCGTACCACTGAATCCACCGGGCTGATGAAGATTTTACCGTCACCGATTTCCCCAGTGCGGGCCGCCGACACCAACTTGTCAACAACCATGTCAACCTGTTCTTCATCGACGACAATCTCAATTTTGAGTTTTTGGAGAAACTCAACGGTGTATTCAGAGCCACGGTAACGCTCTGTTTGACCCTTTTGACGGCCAAAGCCCCTAACTTCAGAGACCGTCATACCAACGATCCCTGCATTAACCAGCGCAATTTTGACTTCGTCTAGTTTAAAGGGGCGAATAATCGCTTCTACTTTTTTCAAACCTGGTACTCCTCGTGCAATGATCTGGTTGTTGTCTTATTTATAAGGCTAGCCAGACACTTTTAACATGTTCTGGAAAAGTTTTTTTGTAAAAATCAGTACCGTTTGGCAGTGCCTATGGTCGAACAGAAGGCATTTTGGTGAGAATTATCGAAACAAAACTACTATTCTTTTGGCAAAAGAATCCGTTACCCTAGAGGAGTGAACGGCATTATGTTTAACTAACGTGCTTCATTCTGCCCCGGGTTTGGTCAACCCTTTGCCCAGGGCCCCTAGCTGGAATATCAAAAATTTTTCTCTCTATGCTTAAGATGCTCAAGAATTTACCTCTACCTAAAAACATTGCCTGGCGATCGGTCTGGGTGCGGGGCACTTCAGTGGTAATTATTTTTGTCCTCGCCTTTGCCCTGGTCTTCACCCCTACCTTTGAAGCGGAAGCTCGCCGCAGCGGTGGCCGCATTGGGGGCGGTTCTTTCCAGGCCCCCAGCCGTAATTACAGTAGTCCTAGCGGTGGCTCCTACCGTTCCGGTGGCACCTACGGAGGCGGTGGCTTTGGTTTTCCCTTTATCATTCCCTTCTTTGGGTTTGGGGGAGGATTCGGCGGTATCTTTGGCATTTTGATTATGATTGCGATCGCCAATGTGGTGATCAATGCCATTCGTAATGGCGGCGGCGGCAATGGCGAGGGGGGGGGAGCCTTAACTAGCAATGATCCCCAGGTGGGTATTGCCCAAATTCAGGTGGGTTTACTGGCCAGTGCCAAGGAGCTGAAAAAGGAACTGGATGAATTGGCCCTGTCCGCTGATACTGGCACCGCCAATGGTCGTTCCCTAGTGCTCCAGGAAGCAACTTTAGCCCTACTCCGTCATCCTGAATATTGGGTTTATGGCTCTAGCCAGAGTGACAAAGTGCGTTTGAGCGCCGCAGAAGCCGCCTTTAACCAATTGGCTCTGACGGAACGGAGTAAGTTCGCCGACGAAACCTTAAGCAATTTCAATAATCAGCTACGCCAGGCCGGCAGGGCCCCAGCCATTGGGGGAGATGAACCAGGATCGGTGCCTGATGGTGCAGGAGAGTATATTCTGGTCACCATTATTGCGGCGGCCCAGGGCAATGTGAACCTGCCGGCAGTCAACGACTCGATTCAGCTTAAGCAGTCTCTTCAAACCCTCGGCGGCATTAGTAGCGATCGCCTATTGGCCATTGAGGTGCTCTGGACTCCCCAGGCGGAAGGAGACACCCTCAGCAGCAACGACATTATCAGTGAATATCCTGACCTGAGATTGGTGTAGTGGATTAGACATAGTTGATTTAATTGAAAGTAAGACACTGACCGGAGCTAAAAGCCTCTTTGGTAAAGGATTTGGCCGTCTCAATCTTACTTTGATTGACTATACAACTGAAGATTAAATTTCTAAGGGCCTAGGTCAGTTTACCTGGGCTTTTTTGTTACACCCTAACAAATCACCAAAGGGGCTTGGCCAGTGAAAAATCGACTTTTCAGTCTTCTCTGACCCCGGGTAGTCAACAGAACCTCAACTGCTTACGCTAGGACTATAGTTGATTTAATTAAAAGTAAGACACTGACCAGAGCTAAAAGCGTCTTTGGTAAAGACTTTAGTCGTCTCAATCTTACTTTGATTGACTATAACAAAGCTTTTAACCCAGTTTTATGGTCGTTTCTAGTAAGACTGACGCAGTCAAATTCACCGAAAAGCTTGTCAATAAAGACTTAAGCAGTCTCGAAATTATTTGAAATAACCATAACAAAAGGGAAAATTTATTTTTTGCCTAGTTCCTGGGAACGGCGATAGGCCGCCCGCACTGCCTCAATGACAGCAGAGCGAAAACCCATCTTCTCCAATACCGCTACCCCAGCAATGGTGGTGCCCCCCGGACTCGTAACTTTATCTTTAATCTGGGCAGGGTGCTCTTCCGTTTCCTTAATCAGTTCCGCTGTGCCTAAGACCGTTTGCAAGGCCAATTTATGGGCGATCGCCCGGGGTAAACCGGCCAAAACTCCACCGTCCGCCAGGGCTTCGATCATCAGGGCCACATAGGCGGGGCCAGAACCGGACACCCCTGTGACCGCATCCATTAAGTTCTCTGGTACTTCCACCACACTGCCCACTGCGGAAAAGATAGCTTTGGCTTTGGTCAATTGTTCCGGCTCTACCATTTTGTTAACGGCGATCGCCGTCATGCCAGCCCCAACGGTGGCGGGAGTGTTGGGCATGGCCCGAATGATGGCGTGGTCGGGAAAACCCTTTTGAATTCTTTGCAGAGAAACGCCGGCCAAAATGGAAATCACTAGGGGACGGTTGGCGCCTCCGGCTAAGCTGGCCAGCACCCGGTCTAGCACCTGGGGTTTGACTGCCAACAGCAGCACTTGAGAAACATTGGCCGCCTCTTGATTATCGGGGGAAACTTTAACTTGATAGGTTTTTTGTAAGTAGTCCCGCCGGGCACCGTGGGGTTCCCCCACAATTATTTCTTCTGGGGCATAGGTTTTTTCTGCAATTAAACGGGACAGGATGGCTTCAGCCATAACCCCTCCCCCGATGACACCAAGTTGAATGGACACTGTAATTTTGGCTTTTCCTTTCCGGAGAATATCCCAAATTATACCCCGAACCCCACCGGCCCCCCATGGCCAAGCAAGGACTGGGAGGGGGAAATAGCCAGGGAGCAATGGATTCGATTAGCTGGCGTTGGGTAGTAAACCGTTATGGCGCAACAGAGGAGCCGTTTCCGGTTGTCGTCCCCGGAATTTTTCAAACACCACTGCGGGGGCTAAGCTTCCCCCCAGGGCTAACACGGTGTCCCGAAAACGTTTACCCGTGCTTTGCACAGCGGCTTCATTATCCAATCCGGCTTCCTCAAAGGCGGCAAAGGCGTCGGCACTGAGCACTTCTGCCCATTTATAGCTGTAGTAACCGGCGGCGTAACCCCCGGCAAAGATGTGACCGAATGAACAGAGGAAAGCATTTTCCGGCAAGGGAGGCAAAATGGTGGTAATTTTCCCTAGGCGATCGCCAATTTGCTCAATGGTTTCCGGGCCATTGGGACGATAGCGATGATGCAATTCCAAATCCACCAGGCTGAAATTAATCTGCCGGAGCATGGCCGAGCCGGTCATAAAGTTGCGGGTGGCAAGGATTTTTTCGTATTCCGCCTGGGGTAAAGCTTCCCCGGTTTGGTAATGTTTGGCCAAGCTGAACAGGGTGGTCGGGTCGTAGCACCAATTTTCCATGAACTGGCTGGGCAATTCCACTGCATCCCATTCCACGTTATTAATGCCCGCCGCACCGCTGTAATTAACCGTGGTCAGCAAATGTTGCAACCCATGGCCAAACTCGTGGAACAAAGTGGTTACTTCATAAAAAGTCATCAGGCTGGGCTGATCCCCCACCGGCGGCGTTTGGTTACAAATCAAGTAGGCCACCGGCAACCGCAGGGACTTTTGACCATCTACTAACTCTTGACCCCGGTTTAAGCAATCCGCCATCCAAGCACCGCCCCGCTTTTCCGCCGGCCGGCTATAGGCATCTAAGTAAAAGTTGGCGATCGCCGTGCCCGATTCATCCAAAACTCGGAAAAATTGCACATCGGGGTGCCAGACCGGAACCGGATCTACACTGGGTTGAATAGTTACCCCAAATAACCTTTTTGCCAGAGAAAATAAACCTTCCAAAACTTGGGGCAGGGGAAAATAGGGCCGCAGAGCCTCCGCATCAAAATCAAATTCCTGTTCCCGTTGCCGTTCCGACCAGTAGGCAATGTCCCAATGGTGTAGTTCTTCCACCCCAGCAAATTTTTTCAAATCAGCAAATTCCTTTTCCGCCGCCTTGTAACTTGGGTGCCGTAACTCCTCCAACAATTTTTCCACCGCCGCCACATCGGGGGCCATTTTGCGGGACAAACTCAACTCCGCATAGGTGGCAAAACCCAACAACTGAGCTTTTTCCAGCCGTAGCGCCAAAATTCTTTCAATCAAAGGATGGTTATCCCACTGGCCATCCGCCGCCCGACGAATAAAGGCACGATAAACTTTTTCCCGGAGATCCGCCCGCTGACTATATTTCATAAAGGGAAGATAACTGGGATAGTCCAAGGTAATTACCCAGGGGCCATCTTCTGGAGTAGCCTTTTCTTCCCCCTTTTGCTGGGCTGTTTGGGCCGCCAGAGCCAACAAACTGGGGGGCAATCCGACAATTTCTTCTGGGGTATTTAGCTTCAACTCAAAGGCTTGGCTAGCATCCAAGACATTATTGGAAAATTTGGTGGCTAATTCCGCAAGTTCCAATTGAATAGCGTTAAACCTGTCCCGTTTTTCCCCCGTTAAACCTACGCCTCCTAGTTCCGCTTCCCGAATATTACTTTCCACAATCCGTTGCTGGGCTGGCTCCAATTTGTCCCATTCGATGCTGTCCCGCAGGGCCACAAAGGCTTCATAAAGGGGACGGCTTTGCCCCAACCGGCTAATGAAACCCACCACCAAAGGTTGCACTTGTTCAAAGCCATGGCGTAATTCGGGGCTATTTTTCACCCCCATCAAATGGGAAATGGTGCCCCAAGTCCAACTCAGTTTTTCCTCTAAAGTGGTCAAGGGTTCCACCAATCCTTCCCAGGTGGGCTGCACAGTTTTTTCCAACTCGGTCAATTGAGCTTCTAGCTCCTGCACCAAAGTTTCCACCGCTGGTTCTACGTCAGTGGCTTGAATTTTGTCAAAAGCAGGTAGACCTCGGCCTTGGAGCAGGGGATTGGCAACGATGGCGGTAGTCATAGGGAGATATTATCGAAAATTTTAACGGAAGGGAAAGTCCCACAACCAATAGTGGGTAATGCTCCTAGATTAACAATCGTCAGCAATATTTTCAGGGCGCAGAACCGCACTTGACAAACAGAAATATCTATTAGTCAGTAGATAAGACATTAAGGTATCAGTCGCCAAGAACACTAATACTTTCTTGTGGCTGAATTTTTACGCTCATCTGTTTTGCCGTTCTTCAACGCCTTGCTCACTGGGAAATTGCGATCGTAGCAAATAATTTTTTCGAGTGCAGCAATTTGTTATGCCCTCGATCTTATAAGCTCCGCAATCTCGGCCGCAATTTCATCAATGGTATGAGTTGCAGTACTTCTGGCAACCTTGTCAGCCAATGACGGGCTAAAATTAACAACTTGCTGCTTGGTTATGTTGTGCCAAATAGGGAGTAAGACCTGCTCTCCGGAGACTGTTCTGGTAACAATCCCGTCAAGCTCGTAATTGGTCCATCCCTTTGAAATAAATGACGGAGAAAGAACCACCAGACCAACCCGACTATTAGTTAATCCCTTGTCAATTTTTTGCCTAAGGCTGTCTCCGATTCTCAGCGTCATTTCGTCGTACCAAACGTTCAAGCCTTCGTCTATCAAGGCATTCGCAAGCGGCCGGACGAAATCATCTTTATCTTCAGAAGCATGAGATATAAATACATCGTGTGTTTCTCCACCGGTTTCAGTTGGCGGAGGAACATTGTCACGAAACAAGCTGGGCACTTCAGAGAGTGGGCGTTCTCGGATTTCAGGTAAAGTCCCCGGCACAACACGAACAGATGCATTTGTGCTGCCGCGCAATCCCTGCATGTCTACGACTAAATACCAATGCCCAGAATTTGGAACGGCAATTCTTACCGGTGATTTCTTTGCCAAGCCACCATAGTACTTATACTTTTGTCCGGTTTTATATTTATTGAAATTCGAGCTATCCATTAGTCTTACATTGGCACCGCCAGTCAAAATGACTTCAACTACTTCACCTCTTTTAATGTTACCCAAATCATACTTTAAGAAATTCAACATCGACTCCTTTCAGGCATAACTAACAACTATACTAACATTTTGTGTCTAGTCAACGCTTAGAGGACAAAAAGTAGAGAATTTCCGTATATTTACCCTGTAGATAAGGATAGTTAGAAACATTCGGTGTAGAGGGGAGAGGGGGATTATTAAGATGCTCTTTTGATCCTTTAGAAAGTGTTTGAAAATTAGGCTCTAAGCCGGAACAGTGACTGTTTTTGTCCCTGCCAGATTAAAGGCGCTGTGGGCTGCTTTCAGGGCATCCACTCCCCTCTCCTGGGGAACTACACAGCTAATTTTAATTTCCGACGTGGCAATCATTTCAATGTTGATATTTTCCTGGGCCAGGGCGGCAAAGAAGTGGGCCGCCACCCCCGGATGGCCAATCATGCCGGAACCGACAATGCTAACCTTGGCGATGGCTTTGTTGACTACCGCCGCTGCATCGGGCCAATTTTTGACCAAGGGTTGCAAAATCGCCTCAGCCTGACTGCTATCTCCTTCCGCAACCATAAAAGCAATATCCCGGCAGGGGGTGCCTTGATTAATGCGACAGCGTTGAGATTGGATAATCATGTCCACACTGATGTTGGCCTCTGCTAGGGCGGTGAATAGTTGGGCGGCCATGCCAGGGCGATCGGGTACGTGGCGAATGGCGATCTGGGCTTGGTCTTGGTCTAGGGCTACCCCCCGCACCGCTGGTAAATGGGAAGTGTCCGTTTGGTTTTTGGGAGGAGATAGGGTTACCCCAAAGGCATTGGACAAAGCGGCGATCGCCCGGTCCGCATCCCGTTGATCAATGACACAACTAACTTTGACTTCGGAAGTGGAAATCATTTCAATGTTGACCCCCACATCAGCCAGGGTTTTAAACATTTTGGCGGCAATGCCAGGGCGACCAATCATACCGGCTCCCGCAATGGCGATTTTGGCTATGCCTTTTTCGACAATAATTTCCGCTTCTTGATCCGCTTCGGGGTAACTGCGGAGGGCTGGGGCAATGGCGCTGGTGATGGCCTCGGCGGTGCCCAATAGGTCTTTGACTACGGTGAAAGCAATGTCATTACTGTTGCCGTCGTGGATGGATTGAATGATCAAATCAATATCCACCTGCTGTTGGGAAATGTCCCGGAATAATCGGGCCGCTACCCCCGGGCGATCGGGCACCCGTAGGAGAGCCACTTTGGCTTGGTCAGCATCGTATTCCACCCCGTCCACCGCCTTGGCAATTTCCAGTCCCACCAGGGAACGATTTTGCACCGGGGGAGCCACTACCCTTGTCCCCGGTTCATCGCTCCAACTGGAACGCACCACCAAAGGAATGCCGTAGTTACGGGCAATTTCCACGGCCCGGGGATGGAGCACCTTAGCCCCCAAACTGGCCAATTCCAACATCTCATCACAGGTAATTTCCGCCATGAGTTGAGCTTCCGGCACCAAGCGGGGATCGGTGGTTAAAATACCCGGTACATCCGTGTAAATTTCGCAAAAATCCGCCTTCAACGCCGCCGCCAGGGCCACTGCGGAAGTGTCTGAGCCCCCCCGCCCCAGGGTTGTAATTTCCAAATGCTCCACACTGCTAATGCCCTGGAATCCGGCCACTACCACCACTTTCCCTTCCTGTAGATGGCGTTCCAGGCGATCGGGACGAATTTCCAAAATACGGGCCCGGCTATGTTCCGCTTCCGTGACGATGCCCACCTGGGCCCCCGTTAAGGAAATGGCGGGCTGATCAATTTCCTGCAAGGCTAAGCTTAGCAAGGCAATGGACACCTGTTCCCCGGTGGAAAGTAACATATCCATCTCCCTGCGACAGGGATTGGGGGAAATTTGCTGGGCTAAATCCACTAAAACGTCGGTGCTTTTTCCCATGGCCGAAACCACCACCACCAGGGAATTCCCCCCTTGCACAGTGCTTTTAATGCGTTGGGCCACCGCTTGGATACGCTCCACAGTGCCAACGGAGGTGCCGCCAAATTTTTGAACGATTAATGCCATGGTGATTTCGGGTTAGGGCTGGGGAAAAGTCGGCAGTTCCCCATGGTATCAAAAAAATCAAGCTGGCTATTATTTCTTGACAAAACCCTGTTGACTTCCAACCAATCCTGGGGGATGATGATCTTTCGGTAAGCAAAACCACCGCAAGCGGAACTGGCGGAATTGGTAGACGCGCTAGATTCAGGTTCTAGTGTTCGTAAGGACTTCCGGGTTCAAGTCCCGGGTTCCGCATCATTGATAAAAGTCAGAGCTCAAATTGTTGGCCCCGTTTGACGAAGCCTAAAAAGCCGTCTTCCACCGCTGGAGGCAAGGGCCCCGGCTGGTAGCCATAGAGCCACATCTTTGCTTTGATGGCCGCGGGCAACTTACGTAGTTCGTTGTAGTGGGCATGGACTGGGCTGGGGTAAGGGGAAATTTCGCAATCGTGGAAAATGATGTCCGCCCCATGGAAATATTGCCCCAGGCGATCGTAGCTAAATTTGGTGTCGTTGCTGAAGAAGACCTTAGTGTCACTAACGGCAAAAAAAAGACCATAGGCGGGCATCAACATGGACCCCGTATCCACATGGTTAAGTTTAATTAATTGGAAAGTAATGTTTTCCCAGGTGAAGGTTTCCCCTGGCCCCAAAGCATGGATGTGAAAATAGCTATCAACTTCTGTCATGCCACCCTCAATGGCCTCCATGCCCCCCGCCAAAGAACGCTCCCATAAATCCGCCGCAATGTCCTGACTTAGATATAAGTTGGGCTTGCTACAGCTGGGGTCAAACATGGTACTAAAGCCTACGTACTCCAGTCCTCCCACATGATCTGAGTGGAGATGGCTAACGTAAATATCGGTGATGTCCCGGTGGCTCAGGCCGAGGGCATAGAGGGAAAAACGAATGTCAGTGCCACAATCAATCAAAAACTTCCTGCCGTTATCGAGGGCGAGAATGGCATTGGACTGAAAATTGTCTGCCCCCACCGTAAACGCAGAGCCGGAGCCAAGAAAGGTTAAGTTAGCGGCCACAATCTAGCCCCCCTTTGTAGAGGCAATGGCGGCGGGCTGGGCCAGTGCTCCTTGGTAGAGTTGATGAAAACGCTGGGCGATGTCGGTGGGCATTGCAGAAAAATGGACGTAAAAACCGTGACTTTCTCCAGGGGCTAAGTCTAATACTTTGGCGTAGAGTGCCGGTGTTTTTCCTGGCTCTCCATCTTCCCTCAGGTTAATTTTAATATTGGTTAGACTGTCTGGACAGTGTTGTTCTGAAGAAATTTGAATAAATCCCCCTTTAGCGGAGATTTGGCGCAATTTGCCGGGGATTAATGCATCGGTGACGTGTTTTCCTTCCAAACAGACATATTCTAAGGACAATGGCTTGGGTATGGGCAAATATTTTTGTTCTTCCACCGCTAGGGAGAGATTATAGGGTTCCCCCACGCCGGCAACGTCCCAAATAACAACGGGATCTTTCACTCCTTTGGGTTGTACGGTTCTGTTCCCGTTAACCTGGACTCGATCGCCAGCGGCGTTAAATGTGCTTTCGGAAATAAAAATCTGCCCCCCGGTGGTGTAGGACTCAATGCGGTAGGTGAGGTTCACCTGGGCTCCCACAACGCCGTATTTGGTGCGTTTTTCGGAACCGATGTTGCCCACTACCACTTCGCCCGTATTGATGCCAATGCCCATTTCCAACGGTTGTAGCCCTAACCCCGTCACCTGTTGATTTACTTCCCGCAGGGCCAGTTGCATTTCCACCCCACAGGCCACAGCCCGGAGAGCGTCATCTTTCTGGGAGGTGGGAGCGCCAAATAGGACTAGGATGCCATCCCCCATAAACTCGTCAATGGTGCCGCCATAGCTGGTGATGACATCGGCCATTTTGCCAAAATAAATGTTGAGCACCTTAACCACTTCTTCTGGATTCAATCCTTCGGAGGTACTGGTAAATCCCCTTAAATCCGAGGTGAGAATGGTGATGGGCCGGCGATCGCCTCCCATTTTTAGTCCTTCGGGGTTTTCCAATAGGGTTGCCACCACCTGATCGGTCAAATAACGGCCAAAAGTGTTGCGGACTTGAACCCCTGCCCGGGCCATCCAAGTGACAATGAAGACCCCAGAGCCTAATAAACCCAACATGGGGGGAATAACCGGCAACCACCACCCTACCAACAATGCTCCATAGGTGATGGCCAACAGCGACCCTACACTCCCCACAATGGCGGCGATGGGTAACCACTGCCCCCCGGAACGCCTGGTGGCATAGCGTAACTGCCAGGTAATTACCGCTCCCAGGAAAGACCAGAAACCCACCCAAAGCCATTCCACTGGTTCAGACCAATTTTTCAGGAGGGATTGACCTTCAACTCCAGCATTAATGATTTGACTGACGATGTTGGCGTGGATCTCCACCCCCGGCACCGCCCTAGACAAACCAAAAGTACTGCTATTGGGGGTGAAATATAAATCCTTAAAGCTTTCTCCCACCTTGCCCAAGAGGATTATTTTGCCCTTGCCCCAATCCGTCGGCAATCGATCTTCCAACACATCGGTGAGGGAAACTTTGGGAAAAGTGGATCGATAATCAATCAACAATTGAAAGCCCCCATCATCGGCACGGATATAACCACCGCTGTCCGACTGGAGAGGCGAAAATACCACTTGGTTTAAGCGAAAGTCATCACTACCTTCCCGCACCGGTTCCGGATAAATTTCCAAATCGTCTAAAAAACGCAGGGCCAGGTGTAATCCAAAACTGTAATGGGGTTCCCCGTCCCGCACCAAATAAATGAAGCCCCGGCGGACAATATTGTCGGCGTCAATAATTAGATCATTAGCTCCGACTTGGTTATTTTCCTTTAACAACGGCGGAGGATTAACGGTTTCAACACCCGGTTTCCCGGCCACCTTTTCAATGCCCACTAAATTGGGGGTATTGACGAATACTTCCCCTAATTCCTCTGTGCCCGGTGGCATAGGTAGGTCCCTATAGAGGTCTAACCCGATCGCCGCCGGTTCTTGGGCCTTCAGCTTGGTGAGGATTTTGGTCAATAATTGGTCATCAATGATGGGGGTATTGAGGTAGGTGACGTCCTGCTCATCAATGCCCACAATAACAATGCGGTCATCTTCCTGCCTTGGTAACAACCTGACTCCGGCGTCGTAGCTCTGCCATTCCAACACCTGTAAAATGCCACTAAAACGGAGCAAAATCACCATGGCGGTTACGGCAGGGGTTGCAATCCAAATACCCCGGGACTGCCAAAGAAACTTTTTCCAAGCCGCTGGTATGCTCCAACCCATTAATCTTCTCTAAATATTCTCTTTTCTTTTTTTGCTGATCAGTGGGCCACCGCGGATTTGTCAGCCATCTGGCAACATTCCACCACCGGAGCTTCAGCCCAACTTGTAAATCCTCCCGACTGCAAAAATTCCTGCCATTCCCCCGGTTGCTCCTTGGCGATCGCCGCTAGGGCATTGAGGGCATCCAACCAGAGCCCCTGTTCCGCATAAAATGACGCCTTTACCAGGGAAGAATCCCCCGTACTGGGGGGTTGATCCACAGGGGTGTAATTCACCGTCAACTCCACTGTCAGATTGTCTTCCGTACTATTGGCATCACAAATCAGGGTCAAGGTAACGTTGTAAAAATCGTCCTCAATGGCACCGGTGGGAAGATTGACGGGAAAACGCACAATCCCCCCTTCCTTGGGCACAGGGAAACTTGCTTGGATTTGATCTTTAGTGATGGGATCTGCCAATTGCACCTGGGCCGTTAGTCCTGGCTGGGGGGGCACATAGGCATAAATAAAAGTTTCCTTGCTGGCGGTATTGTAGAAACCGTCCCCCTGGTTATAGTCATGGGGAATTAGCAATTGAAAGGGTAAATCTGCCTTGGTCAAGCAACTGCCGCCGCTAGTTTGCCGTACTCCACCACCGCCACTGGTGGCCGTTTGTCCCCTGTCGGTATTAGCTTGGGGAAATTTAAGGGCTAACCAATTCGATGAAGTAACACCCGCATCCCTGGGAGCATTATTTTCAGCCAAAGCCCCCACAGGCGTTAATGCAAAGGGAAAAGCGAGGGCCAAACCCATCAAACCGGCAACAAGCAAATTTCCTGGACGGTCAGACATAATTAACGTTTCCTAGCCAAAGCAAAGGGCAAAAACAAAGTCGTTTTTATCCAAGATAACAAATTATTTCTCCATTACTGTTGTAAATGCCGGTTAAAAAATTGGTTTATTTCCTGAAAAACCGCCGCTGATTCCGGGGTAGCAAATTGATAGAGATATTCTCCATGGGAAAGCCCCTCAAATATTTGTAAGTCCACCATCACATTACTTTGTCGCAGTTTTCTTTGCAGTCGGGCTGTGTCGCTGAGCAGTAAATCCCTAGTGCCGCTAATGAGTAGGGTGGGGGGTAAGTTTTCTAAATCGTTGTACAAGGGGGAAATGAAGGAATGGGTGAGGGGGAATTCCCCTGCATAGAGTTGGGCCAAACCTGCCAGTAAACCGTCATAGCTAATGGCAGTGCGGTCCACATATTCATTGGTGAAGTAAGTGTCTCCGGTTTTGGTTAAATCTACCCAGGGTGACAAGGGGGCGATCGCCGCTGGTAGGGGTAAATTTAATTGCCGCAGTTGACAGACTAGAGCCAGTAATAAACCACCTCCCGCCGAGGTGCCGAACAGGGCTAATCGATTAACATCATGGGTTTTCACCAACTCCTGCCATACTGCCAAAGCATCTTCCAATGCCCCTGGAAAAGGGTAATTAGGAGGCTGGCGGTAATCAATACTAATTACTTCCACCTGACCATAGTGGGCTGCTAAAATGGCTTCCCCCGTAGCCAATTCTCCCCCGGCTAAAGCGTAACCGCCACCATGGAGATGCACCCAAATTCTCTGGCTATTTTCCGGACTAATGATTGGAGGAGTAAGGCGATACGTATTGATCCCGGCGATGCTTTCCTCGGTTAGCGTCACTGGAAATTGTTGCCGTAATTGTTGCCATAAAACTTGGCTAGCTTGGTCATAGGCGGCAATGAGATTTTGCCAGGCTTGTTTATCCTCCAGGGGGGGGACATTTTTGATTGCTTCCATGGCTCCCTCCAAAGGTGTGGCGATCGCCTCTTTTAATAGTGGGCTAACGCTGACGGGGACGGGTAAGGAACGAGATGGCAATGGGCGGGGGGCATAAACCATGGTTTGGTCAGAAATAAAATAATTTTTGTATCAAGTTAATGTCAAAATTCAACTTTAAAATCTGCCAGGGATAATAGCCTAATTTAAGCTGGGGATGAACTAGCTTTGCCTATGGAAAAGTCTCTGTATACTGGATCCAATGCTAACCAAATATATGCAGTGGAATACCAATCATGACTAATCAACCCAACCAAGTGGATCCAGAGAGCAGAAACTGGGCCATGATCGCCCATCTGAGTACCTTTTCCGGCTACCTGATACCCTTCGGTAATATCATTGGCCCTTTGGTGGTGTGGCTGATGAAAAAAGATGAGTTGGAATTTGTTAATGATCAGGCCAAGGAAGCATTAAATTTCCAAATTAGTATCTTAATTTATGTCATTGTTTCCGCTGTCTTGATTCTGTTGTTAATCGGTATTCCCCTATTAATTGCTGTCCTGGTTTTTGATTTGGTGGTAACAATTATGGCAGCCATCAAGGCCAATGAAGGCATCCGCTACCGTTATCCGCTCAAAATCACCTTTATTAAATAGTTGTTGAACAAATAAGAAGTTAACCGATAAGATACCGGCAGTTTATTTGTTACCTATTTAAATTTGCTTAAGCCTTTAAACTACTACCGATAGGCTTGGCTTGATTAATCTGCCAAAACCCTTGTCGGTAGATAATGTTCGATAAAATCCACCACAGTGCTTAAACCAATAGCTGTTTTCAAATTAGTAAACACAAAGGGTTTTTCTCCCCGCATTTTTTTTGCATCCCGATCCATTATTTTTAAATCCGCCCCCACCATCGGTGCTAAATCAATTTTATTAATCACCAACAAATCTGATTTGGTAATGCCTGGGCCGCCCTTACGGGGAATTTTATCCCCCGCTGCTACGTCAATGACATAGAGGGTTAAATCCACCAGTTCGGGGCTAAAGGTGGCCGCCAAATTATCTCCCCCACTTTCCAAAAACACCATATCCAGGGGCACAAAACGGGCTTCTAGATCGGCGATCGCCGCTAAATTAAGACTGGCATCTTCTCGAATGGCCGTATGGGGACACCCCCCTGTTTCCACCCCCAGAATGCGATCGGGAGTCAATGCCTCTGCCCGGACCAAAAATTGGGCATCTTCCTGGGTGTAAATGTCATTGGTAACCACGGCCAACTGGTATTTTTGCCTTAAACTTTTGCAAAGAGCCTCCAAAAGGGCAGTTTTGCCTGAACCTACCGGGCCGGCAATACCAATACGTAGGGGAGTTTGGGCCATGATAACAATGGAAAAATGAGAAATGGAAGATAATCTCTATTTTAACCCTTAGTTGAAAGTGTAATTTTCCTTTCTTTCCGTCAATTTACTGGGGCGGAATCGGTTTAGTCAGTGTTAAAATTTGTCCACCATCGAGGGTTTTTCAACATTTCCTAACTTTTTTACCCCTAGCAATATCCGTAGATTTTCGTGAACTTGCGCCAGCGTCGACTGCACATTCTGCTGATTGAAGACCAGCAATCCCAGGTGGAATTGTTGAAGGTTTTACTGGAGAGTCAGTCTTTTTTGGTTGCACGGTTACAGGTCTCCCAAACCCTTTCCCAGGGAATTGATCGACTCCAAAGGGGGGTTTTTGATGTAGTGCTACTAGATTTGTTTTTACCTGATGGTCAGGGTATTGAAGCCTTGGTTTCCATACAAAAATTTGCCCCCCATATACCCATTATTGTGCTAACAGCAGTGACGGATTTAAATATGGGTTTAATAGCTTTGCAAAAGGGAGCAGAGGATTATTTAGTCAAAGAACATCT